>NZ_JBICYT010000011.1:0-237876 GCF_043201215.1 Streptomyces sp. NPDC048331
CGGACCTCTTCCATCTCCTCAGGTGTCACACCTGAAAGAAGATCACAACCCTACTCCTGCTTGATCATCCGGGGTACCTAACAAAGCCCTACTAGACCGCCGGTTCGAGCGGGGCCTCCCACACCACGGTGGTCCCGCCGCCGCCCTCGCCGATGCCCGGGCCGTACGAACTCGCACCGCCCAGTGACTCGGCCCGGCGGCGCAGATTCCGAAGCCCGCTGCGGCGGCCGCCCTCGGGGATGCCCACCCCGTCGTCGGCGACCTCCAGCCGGACCCCGGGCCGGCCGTCGGCGAGCGTGACGGTGGAGTCGATGACCACGTCGATCCGGCTCGCCTCGGCGTGACGGAAGGCGTTGGACAACGCCTCGCGCAGCGCCGCGATCAAGTTCTTGCCCACCAGTTCACCGACGACCGTGTCGATCGGGCCGAGGAAACGGTGGGCGGGCTTGAAGCCCAGGGGCACCGCAGCCATGTTGATCTCCCGTAGCACCCGGGTGCGCAACCCGGACGGGGCCTCCGCCGGACCCTGCTGGAGGGCGAAGATCGCGGTCCGGATCTCCTGGATCGTCACGTCCAGTTCGTCCACCGCCTTGCCGACTCCGTCGCGCACCTCGGGGACGGCGGTCCGGCGCTGGGCGCCCTCCAGCATCAGCCCGGTGGCGAAGAGCCGCTGGATGACCAGGTCGTGCAGGTCGCGGGCGATCCGGTCACGGTCCTCGAACACCGCCAGCCGCTCACGGTCGCGCTGCGCCTCGGCCATCATCAGGGCGAGCGCCGCCTGAGAGGCGAACTGGGTGGCCAGGGTCCGCTCGACCTCGGTGAACGCCCGCCCGCCGCGGGCCCGGGGCGTGACCAACGCACCCAGCACCCGCCCGCCGCTCTGCAGCGGCAGCAGCATGCACGGGCCGTACCGGCTGGTGAGCTCACTGGTCATGCGGGGGTCGGACGCGGCGTCGTCCACGAAGACCGGCTCGCCCTCCAGCAGCCGATCGACCACCGGGCTCTCGGCCGGGACCACCACACCGAGCGAGGTGGCCGGGTTCTCGGAGGAGACGGCGACGATCTCCATCCCGCCTTCGTCGGCCGGCAGCATGACGATCCCGGCGTCGGAGTCGGCCAGCCGGCGGGCCTGTTCGGCGACCACCGCGAGGGCGTCGTCCGCGTCCCCGCCGGACAGGAGGGCGGTGGTGACGGCCACCGATCCGTCGATCCAGCGCTCGCGCTGGGTGGCGGCCTCGTACAGCCGGGCGTTGCCGATGGCGATGCCCGCCTCGGTGGCCAGCACCCGGACCATGTGTACGTCGTAGTCGCTGAACTCGCCGCCGCCGTTCTTCTCGGCGAGGTAGAGATTGCCGAAGATCTCTCCCTGCACCCGGATCGGCACTCCGAGGAAGGTCTTCATGGGCGGGTGGTGCGGCGGGAACCCGGCCGAGCGCGGATCTTTCGTCAGGTCGGCGAGCCGCACCGTGTCCGAGTGCGAGATCAGTGCTCCGAGCAGACCCCGTTTCCCGTCGGGGCGGTGTCCGATCCTCCGGGCCTGTGCGGGGCTGATCCCGTGGGTGACGAAGTCCGAGAGCCCACGGCCCTCCGTGTCCACGACGCCGATCGCCGCGTAGTGGGCGTCCGCGAGCTCTGCCGCGGTCTCGCAGATGCGGTCCAGGGTGGAGTGCAGTTCGAGTCCGGTCCCGACCGACCTCATGGCCTCCAGCAGCTGCGGTACCCGGGCCGTGAGCTCGGTGGACAGGCCCTGCAGACTCCGGGTGGCCTGGGCGGCGGCCACCAGCGGATCCGGAGCCTCCGAGACCCGCGCCGGACCCGGTGGTCCCAGGGGTCCCGGCAACGGATCCGGCAAGGGCCCCGACGAGGGATCCGGTGATTCCTGCGACTGCTGCGCTGACATGGTCCTGAGCGTAGTTAGTCCCTATTGGCGGGGAAAGTTGGCCAAAGTTCCGTCCGTCGTCCTTTCCCGCTCCAGCAGTCGCCGCAGCGGTCCCTCGGCGGCGGCCAGCTCCGCGTACGGGCCACGCTGCACCACCTCGCCACGGTCCAGCACGAGCACCTCGTCGACCGCCTCCAGGCCGGCCAGCCGGTGCGTGATCAGCACGGTGGTCCGGCCCTCCGTCGCGGCGAGCAGGTCCGCGGTGAGGGCGTCCGCCGTGGCCAGGTCCAGATGCTCGGCCGGCTCGTCCAGGACCAGCACCGGGAAGTCCGCGAGCAGCGCCCGGGCCAGGGCCAGTCGTTGGCGCTGGCCACCCGAGATCCGCTCGCCGTGCTCGCCGACCAGCGTGTCCAGTCCGTCCGGAAGGCCGTCGGCCCACTCCAGCAGGCGGGCCGAGGCCAGCGCCTGCCGCAGTTGCTCCTCGCTCGCCCCGGTCCGGGCCAGGCGCAGGTTCTCCCGTACCGAGCTGTCGAAGATGTGGGCGTCCTGGGCGCACAGGCCCACGAGAGCGCGGACGTCATCGCCGTCGAGCGTGCGCGCGTCGCTCCCGCCCAGGCTGTACGCGCCGTCGGCAGGGTCCAGGAACCGGAGGAGGACCTGGGCCAGGGTCGTCTTGCCGGATCCCGAGGGACCGACGACGGCGATGCGGCGGCCGGCCTCCAGGGTCAGGTCCAGGTCCCGCAGCGCGGCACGCTCCTGGCCGGGGTGGCGGGCGGTGAGCCCCGTCAATCGCAGCGGGAACGGCGAAGTGGGGGCCTCGGTGGGCTGCTCCGGCTCGGCGACCGGGACCGGCGCGTCGATGACCTCGTAGACCCGCTCGGCGCTACGGCGCACCCGCTGCCGGTACTGGACGGCGAGCGGAAGCCCGTTCACCGCCTCGAAGGCGGCCAGCGGCGTCAGCACCGCGACGGCCATGGCCACCCCGGACAGCCGTCCGTCGTGGACGGCGTTCGCGGCGACGGCCGCGGCGGCCACGACGGTGAGCCCGCACACCAGAGCCGACAGGCCGCCGCCCAGTCCGGCCGCGGCGGAGCCCCGCGCGGCGATGCGCGTCAGCAGGCCGTCGCTCTCTCGCGTCCGGCCCTTGCGGTCCTCCAGTGCTCCGGCCACGGTCAGCTCCGCGGTCCCGGTGAGCAGATCGGCCACCCGGGTGGCCAGTTCGCCCCGGGCGGGCGCGAGCCTGCGCTCGGCACGGCGGGCACAGGCCCCGCTGACCAGCGGTACCGCGATACCGGCGGCGAGCAGTCCGACGGCGAGCACGGCTCCGGCCTCGGGTAGCAGCCAGGCGGTGAAGGCGACCGAGCCCGTTCCGACGAGGACGGCGGTGCCGACCGGCAGCAGCCAACGCAGCCAGTGGTCCTGCAGTGCGTCGGCGTCGGCCACGAGCCGGGCCAGCAGGTCCCCGCGCCGGTGCTCGCGCAGCCCGGCGGGGGCGATGCGCTCCAGTCGGCGGTACACGGATACCCGCAGATCGGCGAGCATCCGCAGCACGGCGTCGTGCGAGACGAGCCGCTCGGCGTACCGGAAGACGGCACGGCCCATTCCGAAGGCCCGCGTGGCGGTGACGGCCACCATCAGATAGAGCACGGGCGGCTGTTCCGAGGCCCGCGAGATCAGCCAGCCCGACACGGCCATCAGGCCGACGCTGCATCCGACGGCCAGGGCGCCGAGCAACAGACCGAGCCTGAACCGTCCTTGCCACGCCCTGGCGACCGCTCGCACCCGGCGCAGCGGATCTCTCGCACGCGCACCCGCCGCACCCGCACCCGCACCCGCACCGGTCGTACCGTCGACAGGTACCCCCGCCCGCTCACGCGCCCCACCGAGGATCCACTCGCCGGTGTCGGGGAGGTGCTCACCGCGGTCGCCGGCCGCGCCGGAGGGCAGCGGTTCGGCGCCGACCGGGAAAGCGCCGCGGTGGGGGAGTGGTCGATCGGAGAGGCGCCCCTCGGGGCCGTCGCCCGCCGCCATCGTCACCACCCGGTCCGCGACGGCGAGCAGCGCCGGCCGGTGCACGACCAGTAGCACGGTCCGTCCATGGGAGAGCCGCCGGACCGCGTCCACGATCCCCGCCTCGGTCTCGCCGTCCAGCGCCGCCGTCGGCTCGTCCAGCAACAACACGGGCCGGTCCGCCAGGAACGCGCGCGCCAGGGCCAGCCGCTGCCGCTGTCCTGCGGACAGCCCCACACCGCCCTCGCCCAGCAGGGTCTCCACCCCGTGCGGCAGCGCGGTCACGAACTCCCAGGCCCCGGCATCTTTCAACGCCTCGGCCACATCGGCGTCGGAGGCCTCCGCACGGGCCAGCCGTACGTTCTCCGCGATCGTTCCGGCGAACAGGTGCGGCCGCTGCGGCACCCAGGCGATCCGCTGCCGCCACTGCGCCGGCGACAGCTCGGCCAGGTCCACGCCCGCGACCCGGATCCGCCCGGAGGTCGGCGTCACGAATCCCAGCAACACCTGGAGCAGTGTGGACTTTCCCGCTCCGCTGGGGCCGGTCAGGGCCACGCACTCTCCCGGCCCGACCGTCAGCGAGACCGGCCGGGGCGAGTCCTCTCCGCGGCCCTCGTAACGGACGGCAATGCCCTCGATCTCGATCCTCAGGGGAGCCCCGGCCGGCAGCTCGGCCGTACCGGTCGCACCGGTGGTGCGGGTCTCCAGGACCTCGAAGATCTCCTCGGCGGCCGCCAGCCCTTCGGCCGCAGCGTGGTACTGGGCCCCCACCTGCCGCAGCGGCAGGTACGCCTCGGGCGCCAGGATCAGGATGACCAGCCCGGTGTAGAGGTCCAGTTCGCCGTGGACCAGTCGCATGCCGATGGTCACGGCCACCAGGGCCACCGACAGGGTCGCCAGCAGCTCCAGGGCGAAGGAGGAGAGAAAGGCGATGCGTAGGGTCCGCATCGTCGCGCGTCGGTAGTCATCGGTGATCTTGCGGATCGACTCGGCCTGCGCCTTCGCCCTGCCGAAGACCTTGAGGGTGGGAAGCCCTGCCACCACGTCGAGGAAGTGCCCCGAGAGCCGGGACAGCAGGCGCCACTGGCGGTCCATCCGGGACTGGGTGGCCATACCGATGAGGATCATGAAAACGGGGATCAGGGGCAGCGTCACGACGATGATGGCCGCCGACACCCAGTCCTCGGTGACGATGCGGGCCAGCACGGCCACCGGCACGACCACCGCGAGCCCCAACTGGGGCAGGTAACGGGAGAAATAGTCGTCGAGCGCGTCCACGCCACGGGTGGCCAGTGACACCAGTGATCCGGTTCGCTGCCCGGCCAACCAGCCGGGCCCGAGCTCCGCGGCCCGGTCCAGCAGCCGGCGCCGCAGCTCCGACTTGACCGCCGCCCCCGCCCGGTGCGCGGCCAGCTCCGTGAGCCAGGCGATCAGCCCGCGGCCGAGCGCCACCGCCGCGAGCAGCAGCAGGGGGCTGCGGAGCGCCTGGCCGTCGAGCCCCTGTTGGAAGGCTCCGACCACGATCTCGGCGATCAGCATCGCCTGACCGACGACCAGCCCCGCCCCGGCAAGGCCCAGGGCCACCACCGCCCCCAGGAAGAGGCGGGTGGACCGGGCGTACCGGAGCAGGCGCGGGTCGATCGGTTTCACGTGAAACATCCCCTCGGGGAGGTCGTCAGCCGGACAGGCGGGTCATGCGTCGCGGGGACCGGGTGCGGGGCCCGGTACCCCGTCGACGCACGGATCGGTGGACGGATCAGTGCACATCGACGATGTGCTGCGTCCCGATCCGCTTGCGGAACACCCAGTACGTCCAGCCCTGGTAGAGCAGCACGAGCGGGGTGGCCACGGCCGCACACCAGGTCATGATCTTCAGGGTGTACGCGCTGGACGAGGAGTTGGTGACCGTGAGGTTCCAGGCCTCGTTCAGCGAGGACGGCATGACGTTCGGGAACAGCGTGAGGAAGAGCATCGCGACGGCGGCCGCGATGGTCACCCCGGACAGTGCGAACGACCAGCCCTCGCGGCCGACGAGGTTGAAGCCGAGGGCCCCGACCAGCGCCAGTACCGCGACGATCATCGCGATCAGGCTCGTGCCGTCACCGCGCGAGACCTGGGTCCACACAAGGAAGACCAAGGCCAGTACGGCGGTCACGACGCCCAGCCGGGTCGCCAGCTTCCGCGAGCGGTCCCGGATGTCACCGACGGTCTTGAGCGAGGTGAAGACCGTTCCGTGGAAGGTGAACAGGGTGAGGGTGACCAGGCCGCCGAGGATCGAGTAGGCGTTCAGCAGGTCGAGGAAGGTGCCGACGTACTCCTTGTTCTCGTCGATCCGGACGCCGCGCACGATGTTGGCGAAGGCGACGCCCCACAGGAACGCGGGGATCAGCGAGGTCCAGAAGATCGCGTGTTCCCAGTTGGTCTGCCACCGGTCCTCGGGGCGCTTGTGCCGGTACTCGAAGGCGACGCCACGGATGATGAGGCAGACCAGGATGAGCAGCAGCGGCAGGTAGAAGCCCGAGAAGAGGGTGGCGTACCAGTCGGGGAAGGCGGCGAAGGTGGCACCGCCCGCGGTGAGCAGCCAGACCTCGTTCCCGTCCCACACGGGCCCGATCGTGTTGATCAGGACCCTCTTCTCCGTGCGGTCCCGGGCGAGCAGCTTGGTCAGGACGCCGACCCCGAAGTCGAAGCCCTCCAGGAAGAAGTAGCCGGTCCACAGGACGGCGATGAGTACGAACCAGACGTCGTGGAGTTGCATGGTGGGCGCTCCTCTGCCTCAGTACGAGAAGGCCATGGGCCGGTCGGGGTTCTTGTCGTCCCCGCCGATCCTGGTGGGCGGGTTGAGGTCTGCCTCGGTGAGTTCGGGCGGTCCGGCCTTGACGTACTTGACGAGGAGCTTGACCTCGATCACGGCCAGCACCGCGTACAGGAGCGTGAAGCCGATCATCGAGGTGAGCACCTCGCCCTGGGACACGTTCGGCGAGACCGCGTCCCGGGTCCGAAGGACCCCGTAGACGACCCAGGGCTGGCGGCCCATCTCGGTGAAGATCCAGCCCCAGGAGTTGGCGATGAGCGGGAAGCCCATCGTCCAGAGCGCGACGAGCCAGTACAGGTCGGCGAACCTCGGGCTCAGCGGCTTCTTGAAGAGCACCAGGTGGGGAACCTCGTCCTCCCCGGTACGCAGCCCCGGCGACAACATGAACTTCTTGCGGGTCAGCCACAGGCCCAGCACTCCGACGCCCAGGGAGGCCATGCCGAAGCCGATCATCCAGCGGAAGCCCCAGTAGGCGACCGGGATGTTGGGCCGGTAGTCACCGGGGCCGAACTTCTCCTGCTCCGCCTTGTTGACGTCGTTGATGCCCGGGACGAAGGAGGTGAAGTCGTCGTTGGCCAGGAAGGACAGCAGGCCCGGGATCTCTATCGCGACCTTGTTGTGGCCCTTCTCGACGTCGCCGTAGGCGAAGACCGAGAAGGGAGCCGGCGCCTCGCCGTCCCAGAGCGCCTCGGCGGCGGCCATCTTCATGGGCTGCTGCTTGAACATCACCTTGCCGAGCAGGTCACCACTGATCGCGGTACCCATACCGGCGATGATCATGACGATCAGGCCGAGTCGGAGCGAGCTCCGCATCACGGGGATGTGCTTCTTGCGTGCCAGGTGGAAGGCCGAGATTCCGGCCATGAACGCGCCACCGACCAGGAAGGCGGCCGTGATGGTGTGGAAGAACTGGGTGAGCGCGGTGTTCTGGGTCAGCACGAGCCAGAAGTCGGTGAGCTCGGCCCGGCCCCGCTCCTCGTTGATGCGGTACCCGACCGGGTGCTGCATCCAGGAATTGGCCGCCAGGATGAAATAGGCGGACAGGATGGTGCCCATGGACACCATCCAGATGCACGCCAGGTGGATCTTCTTCGGCAGCTTGTCCCATCCGAAGATCCACAGACCGATGAAGGTCGACTCGAAGAAGAAGGCGATCAGCGCTTCGAAGGCCAGGGGGGCCCCGAAGATGTCGCCGACGAATCGCGAGTAGTCGGACCAGTTCATGCCGAACTGGAACTCCTGGACGATGCCGGTGACGACACCCATCGCGATATTGATCAAGAAGAGCTTTCCCCAGAACTTCGTGGCTCTGAGGTACTTCTCCTTCTCGGTGCGCACCCACGCGGTCTGCAGGCCCGCCGTCAGGGCGGCGAGCGAGATCGTCAGGGGCACGAAGAGGAAGTGGTAGACGGTCGTAATGCCGAACTGCCATCGCGCCAATGTCTCCGGCGCCAAAGCTAGGTCCACGTCGTCTTCTCCTTGTCGTCGCCGTGGTCACAGCCGCAGTCTGCCTGGCGGGTTCCCCCATACCGGGAGGAAGCAGGACACGCTTGTGAACGCGTTCACATTCACAAGCATTATGTCGTACCACTCTCGGCCACCTTCGAGGGGGGTACCCCTCTAGCCAATTTATTCAACAGATTGTTGAATTCAGCTCATGCAGATACGAATCTCCTGGCCCGCGGGCCAGCTCACCGCAACCCTGGACGAGACCCCGACCAGCAAGGCGCTGGTCGAGGCCCTCCCGATTTCCGCCTCCGCCAACACGTGGGGCGAGGAGGTCTACTTCGACACCGGGGTCTCCGTCGTCCTGGAGAACGACGCCCAGCAGGTCGTCGCCCCGGGCACGGTCGCGTTCTGGACCGAGGGCGACGCACTCGCGCTGCCCTACGGCCCCACGCCGATCTCACGCGCAGGCGAGAGCCGCCTCGCGAGTCCGTGCAACGTGCTCGGCTCCTTCGACGGCGACCCGCGCCTGCTGTCCACCGTCCGCGACGGCGATCCCGTCCGCGTGGAACTCGCCTGAGCCCCTCAGCCGCCTCAGCCGCCTCAGTCGCGTCAGTCGCGTCAGTCGCATCAGTCGCATCAGTCGCCCAAGGCGATCCGGCAGGACCGGCAGATCCCGCCGGCAGCGCCTAGAGCTCCTTGAAGAACGCCTCGGCCGTGTGCAGGAAGAGGTCGTTCGCCTCGGTCTCACCGATCGTGACCCGCAGGCCCTCGCCCGCGAAGGGCCGGACCACCACACCGGCCTTCTCGCAGGCCTCCGCGAACGCTCCGGTCCGCTCCCCCAGCCGCATCCACACGAAGTTCGCCTGCGTGTCCGGCACGGTCCAGCCCTGGGCGATCAGCGCCTCGTGCACCCGCGTGCGCTCGCTCACCAGCGCCCCCACGCGACCCATCAGCTCGTCCTCGGCGCGCAGCGAGGCCACCGCCGCGTCCTGCGCGAGCTGGCTGACACCGAAGGGCACCGCCGTCTTGCGCAGCGCCGCCGCGACCGGCTCGTGCGCCACCGCGAAGCCGACCCGCAGGCCGGCCAGCCCGTACGCCTTGGAGAACGTACGCAGCACGGCGACGTTCGGGCGGTCCCGGTAGAGCTCGATGCCGTCCGGTACGTCCGCGTCCCGGACGAACTCGCGGTACGCCTCGTCCAGGACCACCAGGACGTCCGAGGGCACCTGGTCCAGGAAGCGCTCCAGCTCGGCGCGGCGCACGGCCGTGCCGGTGGGGTTGTTCGGGTTGCAGACGAAGATCAGCCGGGTCCGGTCGGTGATCGCCGCGGCCATCGCGTCCAGGTCGTGCACGTCCCCGTCGGTCAGCGGAACCCGCACCGAGGTCGCGCCCGAGATCTGCGTGATGATCGGGTAGGCCTCGAAGGAGCGCCAGGCGTACATCACCTCGTCGCCCGGACCGGCGGTCGACTGGATCAGCGACTGGGCCACACCGACCGAGCCGGTGCCCGTGGCGATGTGCTCGACCGGCACGCCGAAGCGCTCGGCGAGCTCGTTCACGAGGCCGGTGCAGGCCATGTCGGGGTACCGGTTGAAGTTCCCGGCCGCGGCGACCGCGGTCTCCAGCACGCCGGACAGCGGCGGGTACGGGTTCTCGTTCGAGGACAGCTTGTAC
Organism: Streptomyces sp. NPDC048331; assembly: GCF_043201215.1. Taxonomy (NCBI): domain Bacteria; kingdom Bacillati; phylum Actinomycetota; class Actinomycetes; order Kitasatosporales; family Streptomycetaceae; genus Streptomyces; species Streptomyces sp. NPDC048331. Next base: position 9,828 of record NZ_JBICYT010000011.1, read on the forward strand.
GCGACAGGCCCTCCCGCGGCAGCCGGCTTGCCGGGCTTGTACGTCGGAATGCCATCCAGCTCGGCGCGCAGCTTCGGGCTCTTCTCGCTCACCGCAGGTCCTCCTCGACCGTCCCGTCCGACGTCGCCGTCGACTCAATACTGCTCACCTTATGAGGATTCCGCCGTTCCGAGAATGGGGGCGCCAGGAATGCGGGGGAGCGCACGCATATATGCGCGCGCCGGTGGCCTGCGCCGTGGCGCGCATCCCTCGTGCAGGTGAGTTGAGAACCGTCCGGGATCACATCGTTTTGGCATGCCCGGACCCGACGACAAGCTCCACGCTCACCCTCAGCGATCAAACACCTTCATTTCCAAGGTCATTGGGGGTGGCGAACCATGCAGAAACGTGCCTGTCAACGCCTGCATATGCACCCGGACCACCCTCCCCACCGAGCCCTACTATCGGCTCGCCATGACAGCAGCAGGGAAGCATCAGGTGAGCCGGACCGAGACCACCCGGCGGGCCGCCGGCCGACAGGGCCGGGCCGGCATCAGGGACGTGGCCGCCGCGGCGGGCGTCTCCATCACAACCGTCTCCGACGCGCTCAATGGCAAGGGACGGCTGCCCGACGCCACCCGCCGCCACGTTCGCGAAGTGGCCGACCGGCTGGGCTACCGCCCGTCGGCCGCCGCCCGCACCCTCCGTACCGGCAAGTCCGGCCTCATCGGCCTGACCGTGACGACGTACGGGGATGAACCTTTCACCTTCACCGAATTCGCCTACTTCGCCGAGATGGCCAGGGCCGCCACCTCCGCCGCGCTCGCCCGCGGCTACGCCCTGGTCATCCTCCCCGCCACCTCCCGCCACGACGTGTGGTCCAACGTCGCCCTCGACGGCACCGTCGTCATCGACCCCTCCGACCACGATCCCGTCGTCACCGAACTGGTCCGCCAAGGTCTGCCCGTGGTCTCCGACGGCCGCCCCGCGGGCTCCCTCCCCGTCACCGCCTGGGTCGACAACGACCACGAGGCCGCCGTACTCGGCCTGCTCGACCACCTCGCCGCCGCCGGCGCCCGCCGGATCGGGCTCCTGACCGGGACCACCACCGACACCTACACCCGGCTCTCCACCACCGCCTACCTCAGCTGGTGCGAGCGCGTCGGCCAGGACCCCGTCTACGAGTCCTACCCCGCGCACGACCCGTGCGCGGGCGCCGTCGCCGCCGATCGGCTCCTCGCCCGCCCCGACCGGCCCGACGCGGTCTACGGGCTCTTCGACCCCAACGGCACCGATCTGCTCGCCGCCGCCCGCCGCTACGGCCTGCGCGTCCCCGAGGACCTGCTGCTCGTGTGCTGCAGCGAGTCCACCGTCTACGCGAACACCGAGCCGCCCATCACCACCCTGTCCCTCAAACCCCGCCGCATCGGGACCGCCGTCGTCCAGCTCCTCATCGACGCGATCGAGGGAGTGAACACGGGACGCCCCGTCGAGCAGGTCGTCCCGACCGAGCTGATCATCCGTACCTCGTCGCAGCGCAGGCAGCCCCGCACGACCGTCAGCCCACCCCGTTCGCCGGCCCAGGACTGACAGGCCGACCGTCCGGTCGGCCTGTCGAAGGGCCGACCCAGGACCGTCCGAAGGTCATCCGAACACCGCCCGAGCACCGACCAAGGACCGGCCGACGATTTCCGCAACACCGATATCGGTAGAAAACGGTAGGAACGTTCCGCTCCGTAAAGGATTCACCACCCCTGGTGCGTCACAGAGCGCGAGCCGCATTCCTATGATGGGCGCACGACATCACGGACCCTCCTCCCTGGAGGTCAGGAGGGTCCGCAGGTGTACGGCAGCGCGACGGTGGTGGAGGGGTCGATGACTCAGGGGGCCGGTCAGGGACCCGCGATGCGGACGGACACGCTGCGGGACTTCCGGGTTCCCGTCACCGAACCCGCCCTGTACGCCGTATCCACGTCCACCGGGCTGCCCGGCGAGACTCCGGTCTACGGCGAGTACCCGGCGTACTACGAGGACGGCGCGCCGAACACGCCCCCGCAGCCGGGCTATCCGCCGCAGCCGCCCGTACTGCGGCCGGTCGTGCCGCAGCAGCCGGCGGTACCGGAGCAGCCGGCCGGGCCTCAGCAGCCCGCGCAGCAGCCTTCGTACCCCGACACCCGTCTCCACCCGCACGCCGTCGTGGAACCGGCGCACGCGTCGACCCAGGCCCCCGACGAGGAAGAACCCGAGGGCTACACGCCGACCTACCGGGACCTGCCCGTCATCGGCCGTGGCGCACTCGGCGGCCCCGGCGACACCGTCCAGGTCCAGTACGTGCCCCAGGAGCAGACCGCGGGCCCCGGCCCGCTCTACGTGGTCGGCGACGTCCACGGCTACCTCGACGAGCTCGTCACCGAACTCCACGCCCAGGGTCTGATCGACTCGGAGCGCCGCTGGTCCGCCGGCAACGCCCGACTCTGGTTCCTCGGCGACTTCACCGACCGCGGTCCCGACGGCATCGGCGTCATCGACCTCGTGATGCGGCTGTCCGCCGAGGCCGCCGCCGCCGGCGGCTACTGCAAGGCCCTGATGGGCAATCACGAACTCCTACTCATCGGCGCCAAGCGGTTCGGCGACACCCCGGTCGTCTCCGGCGCCGGCACCGCCACCTTCCAGGCCGCCTGGCTCCTCAACGGCGGCCAGCGCACCGACATGGAGCGCCTGCAGGACGTCCACCTGCAGTGGATGTCGCGCCTGGACGCGGCCGTCCTGGAGGAGGGCCACCTGCTGCTGCACTCCGACACCACGGCCTACCTCGACTACGGCGACTCCATCGAGGACGTCAACGACACCATCCACGAGCTCCTCAACCGCGGTGACGCCGACATCACCTGGGACCTCTTCCGCAAGTTCACCAAGCGGTTCGCCTTCCGCGACGAGGGAACGGGGCCCGCGGCCGTACGGGAACTCCTCGACACCTACGGCGGCAGCCGCGTCGTCCACGGGCACAGCCCCATCCCGTACCTGCTCGGCGAGGTCGGCACCGAGGACGGCGACGACGCGCGCGGCCCCGAGGCCGTGGACGGCCCGCACGTGTACGCGGAGGGGCTGGCCATCGCGATGGACGGCGGAGTGACGATGGCAGGCAAACTGCTTGTCGTACAACTCCCCCTGAGCGACTGAGAGCTTACGGAGAGGGGTATTTCCGCAAAGCCCCTGTCACGGCGTGGCGTGGGCGCTCTACCATCGCTCTATCCGTAGCAGGCTCTCCTCCGTTTGTGCCGGCGCCCGGGTCTACGCGGGCATACCGGCTTCTACGGAGCATCGGGGGATGCACATGACCAGCGCTCCGCACCTGCTGACCGAAGACCGACCGGAGTTCGATCGGCTCGTCGACGAGGCGCTGCGCGCCGCGCACGAGCGGCCCGAGCTCGCCACCCTCGGCGAACGGTTGAACGCCGAACAGCTGCGCACCATGGCCCAGGGGGCCAGCGCCCTGCTGGCGGCCGCGGCCGCCGCCGAGTACGACCACTACGTGAAGGTCCGCGAGGAACGACGCGACGGGGTCCTGGCCTCGCCCGGCACGACGGTGGACGAGGACGACACCCAGGGCGGCGGTGGCGGCGCGGGCATCAGCGCCGTGGTCGCGGTCCTCGCGCCGGTCCTGGCGGGCACCGCCATGCTGATCTTCCTGCTCGTCGGCTACATCCTGAAGATGATCGAGCCGGAACCGGCCTTCGCCGAGACGATGCTGACGGCGGGTTGGCTCTTCGGCGGACTCACCGCGGCCGCCCTGCTCTTCGCGGTGATCGGGCTGCTGGTGACGGCCGTCCGCAACAGCGCGACCGAGGTGGCGGCGGACGAGACCGAGGCGATACCCGACGAGGTCGCACGGGCCCGTGAGGCCTGGCGGCACGCGCTGCTGGAGCGCGGCATCATCCCGTTCCTGCGGGACGCGCTGGCCGACCCGAGCGCCGGGCCGGGCTTTCCCACCCCCCGCACGCCGGCGGCCGGCCGCATCCCCAACCTGGGATACAGCCGGCCGGACTTCACCAGTCCGGGGTCTCCGTCGGAGAGCCCCCGGCCCGGCTACACACCTCCGGACTTCACGAGCCCGGACTTCGGCGGCCCGGAACACTCGCCGGGCCAGAACTGACCTCGTTCGCTACTTCAGGGTCTTCGGCAGGTGGTTGGGGTCCATCGGGCGGATCGGCGCGGTGGCGGGGCCTCGGCGCTGGGCCGGGTCACCCGGCTCCGGCTGCGGGTTGTCCAGGTTCCATACCCCGTTGCAGGTGAGGGTGCCGGGACCGGGCTGGACGGTACAGAAGGTCTCGTAGATCAAGCCTGTTTCCGTGACCACCTCGATCACCAGTCGGTTGGCCTGGTGCCCGATGGAGACCCCACAGGCGTCCGCCGGGTAGCCACCCGTGGGGTTGAAGGTCAGGTCGTACCAGGTCCAAGGTCCGACCGTGGCGCCACCGTTCGACAGCTCGCGGATACCGGCGTAGGTGTTGCCGTCGCCGGGGACCACGGCCTTGAACTCGCGGTCGTTGTTGTCGCGGACGGAGTCGATGTCGACGCAGAGACTGGCACCCGTGGCACCCGTCGCGCCCGTGGCACCCGGAGCACCGTCGTTACCGGTCGCACCCGTCGCACCCGGAGCACCATCGTTACCCGTGGCGCCCGTCGCACCCGTCGCGCCGGCGGGGCCCGTGTCGCCCTTCGGGCCTCGCGGTCCGGGAGGTCCGGGCGGCCCCTGCTTGCCCTCGTCGCACTTGTCGTGGCCTCCCGCGGCCTCGACAGCCATGGACCTCGGCCTGTCGTGCTTGCCCTTCGGCTTCTCCTTGCAGTCACCCCCACCGGCCGGGGTGGCCGCGACGACCGTCTCGGCTGCCTGAATGCTCTGCGCCGCGGCCATCGCGGGGCTCGCGACTCCCGCCATCACCAGGGCGAGGGATGCGAGGGTTCCGCCAGTCAGCCAGCTGCCGCGTCTCGGCAGCGGGCCCAGACGGGGCCTGGGCCTGTTCTCGGGGGTCATGTACGTCGCTCCTTCTGAACCGGATCCGAACGATCTGCGGTCTGACAATCAGCCCGCCTGCGTCATGGTGGGGATCCCGGCCGCGTCCGCGGCGACGCCTCGCACAGACATCAGCGGATCGGCCCAGCGGTCCAATCCCTATGGCCGCCTGTTCTACGTCGGATGGAGCCCCGGCACGGCGAGTCATGGGCAACGGGCCGGAAGCGATCGTTAGCGTCCCGGGATTCGGGCCATTCATCGCGACAATGGACGGGAACCTTGAGAGCAACGGTCTGCCTGAACATGATCGTCAAGAACGAGGCACCGGTGATCCGGAGGTGCCTCGAATCCGTACGCCCCCTGATCGACACCTGGGTGATCGTGGACACGGGCTCGACGGACGGCACCCAGGAGATCATCCGGGAGTTCCTCGGCGATCTGCCCGGCGTGCTGCACGAACGGCCATGGCAGGGATTCGGCGCCAGCCGCACCGAGGCGATCGAACTCGCCCGCCCCGCCGCGGACTACCTGCTGTTCCTCGACGCCGACGACGTGATGGAGGTGCAGCCCGGATTCCGCATGCCGGATCTCACCCTCGACACCTACCGCCTCGCGGTGCACCACCGCCCCGTCATCCACTGGCGTCCCGCCCTGGTCTCCACCCGATTGCCCTGGCGGTACGTCGGCGTACTGCACGAGTACCTGCACTGCGAAGGCTCGTACAGCAACGGAGTCCTCGAAGGCGCCAACATCCTCATCGTCGGCGGCGGGGCGCGCGGCCGGGAGGGGAGCGAGCGGGAGAAGTACCTGCGCGACGCGCGGATCCTCGAACAAGGGCTGCTCGAAGAGCCCGAGAACACCCGCTACGCGTTCTACCTCGCCCAGAGCTGGCGCGACGCGGGCGAGCCCGCGAAGTCGCTGGCCGCCTACGACCTCCGGGCCGACATGGGCGGATTCGCCGAGGAGGCCTACTGCGCACGGCTCTACGCGGCGCGGCTCGCGGCACACCTCGACAGACCGCCGGCCGAGGTGATGGACCGGTACCTGCGCGCGTACGAGAGCCGCCCCACGCGCGCCGAGGCCCTCGGTGATCTCGCCCGCCTGTGCCGGGTCGGGAGCCGTTGGCCACTGGCGTACATGTTCGCCCGGCAGGCGGTACGGATCCCGCGTCCCGACGACATCCTCTTCGTCGAGCCCGACTGGTACGAGTGGCGCGCACTCGACGAGCTGGCGGTGGCCGCGTACTGGACGGGCGCCTACCAGGAGTCGCTGGATTGCAGCGAGCGCCTCCTCGAGGAGGGGTCGCTCCCCGAGGACCAGCGGGCCCGGGTCCTCGGCAACGTCGACTTCGCCCGCCACAAGCTGGACCCGGAGTACCAGGTGGTGGCCTGAGGGAGAGGGCCCGCGACTCCCCCCATAGGGTCGCGGGTCCTCGCCGTCAGCTGTGCTGTGCCGTTTGCCTGTCCTGCGGCTCTGTCCGTCCGCCTGTCCTGCTCTGCCCGACGACCGCGTGCGTCAGTCGGCCAGCGGCAGGTAGACGCGGCTGCCCGAGGCCGCGAACTCGGCGGACTTCTCCGCCATGCCCGCCTGGATCTCCTCCGCCTTCAGGTCCCCGCCGTGCTCACGGCGGATGTCCTGCGAGATCTTCATCGAGCAGAACTTCGGGCCGCACATGGAGCAGAAGTGCGCGGTCTTGGCCGGCTCCGCCGGAAGGGTCTCGTCGTGGAACTCGCGGGCCGTGTCCGGGTCCAGGGCCAGGTTGAACTGGTCCTCCCAGCGGAACTCGAACCGCGCGTCCGACAGGGCGTCGTCCCACTCCTGGGCGCCCGGGTGCCCCTTGGCCAGGTCCGCGGCGTGCGCCGCGATCTTGTACGTGATGACGCCGGTCTTGACGTCGTCGCGGTTGGGCAGGCCCAGGTGCTCCTTGGGCGTCACGTAGCAGAGCATCGCGGTGCCCCACCAGGCGATCATCGCGGCACCGATGCCCGAGGTGATGTGGTCGTAGGCGGGCGCGACGTCCGTGGTCAGCGGGCCGAGCGTGTAGAACGGCGCCTCCTCGCAGATCTCCTGCTGGAGGTCGATGTTCTCCTTGATCTTGTGCATCGGGACGTGGCCCGGGCCCTCGATCATCGTCTGGACGTTGTGCCGCTTGGCGATGGTGTTCAGCTCGCCCAGCGTCTTCAGCTCGGCGAACTGGGCCGCGTCGTTGGCGTCCGCGATCGAGCCGGGGCGCAGGCCGTCACCGAGGGAGTAGGTGACGTCGTACGTCGCGAGGATGTCGCAGAGCTCCTCGAAGTTCGTGTAGAGGAAGTTCTCCTTGTGGTGCGCCAGGCACCACGCGGCCATGATCGAGCCGCCGCGCGAGACGATGCCGGTCTTGCGGCGGGCGGTCAGCGGCACGTAGGGCAGCAGGACGCCGGCGTGGACCGTCATGTAGTCGACGCCCTGCTCGGCCTGCTCGATGACCGTGTCCTTGTAGATCTCCCAGGTCAGGTCCTCGGCGCGGCCGTCGACCTTCTCCAGCGCCTGGTAGAGCGGCACGGTGCCGATCGGGACGGGGGAGTTGCGCAGCACCCACTCGCGGGTGGTGTGGATGTTGCGGCCGGTCGAGAGGTCCATGACCGTGTCGGCGCCCCACTTGGTCGCCCAGGTCATCTTGTCGACCTCCTCCTCGATGGAGGAGGTGACCGCGGAGTTGCCGATGTTGGCGTTGACCTTCACCAGGAACCGCTTGCCGATGATCATCGGTTCGATCTCGGGGTGGTTCACGTTCGCCGGAAGCACGGCGCGACCTGCGGCGATCTCCTCGCGGACGACCTCGGGGGAGACGTTCTCGCGGATCGCGACGTACTCCATCTCCGGGGTGATCTCGCCCCGGCGGGCGTACGCGAGCTGCGTGACGGCGGCGCCGTCGCGGCCGCGGCGGGGCTGACGGGGGCGGCCCGGGAAGACCGCGTCGAGGTTCTTGAGGCCACCGCGCGGCGAGGTGTGCTTGATGCCGTCGTCCTCGGGGCGCACGGGGCGGCCCGCGTACTCCTCGGTGTCCCCGCGGCTGATGATCCAGTTCTCGCGCAGGGGCGCGAGGCCGCGGCGGACGTCGGTCTCGATCTGCGGGTCGGTGTACGGACCGGACGTGTCGTAGAGCGTCACGTCCTTGCCGTTGGTGAGGTGGACCTGGCGGACCGGCACCCGGAGGTCGGGGCGGGAGCCCGCGAGGTATCCCTTGTGCCAGCCGGGCTGGCGCTCGGTCTGGCCGTCGGTGTCCTGGCTGACGGCAGGCGTGCGTGCGTCCTGAATGGTCATGAGACCTGATCTCCCTACGCCGGCATTACCCGGTAACAGGTTCGGCGGTCGACGCAGCCTCTTCCCGTACGCATCTGTGATGCCCGTACGGTGATCAGCGTCCTCTCAGCCCGGTGCTCCGAGCTCCCGCGTTGTGCAAAGGTGCCCCCACGCTAGCGTCATCCATGGCGTGCTGAACAGTGGGCCCCCTCATCTCTTGCGATGATCTGCTGGTGACGCCCTCGCCGCAGCCCCCCACCGAGCCCACAGAGACCCATGGCCACATCGGCCACCCGCATGCGAGCCCCGAACCGTCCGCCAGACCGTCCGACGGGCACTTCGCCCCGCACTCAGGCGGCCGTTCCGACCCGTATGCCGACCCGCATGCCGACGGGATCTCCGGAGGGGACGCCGGCGGGGGCTCCTCGGACCGGTCCCACGACCACGGCCACGACCACGGCCACGGCCACGGCCACAGCCACGGACACGGCCATGGACACGGCCCGGCGGCCCCCGTCTCGAAGCACCTGCGCAAGGTCATCGCCGCCGTACTGATCCCCTTCGCGGCGGCCGTCTTCGTCGGCATGGTGGTGCTCTGGCCGGGCGGCGCCCCCGGCCACGAGCGCACGGGGGTCGGCTTCGACCGGCAGACGCAGCAGGGTGTGGTCACCGCCCTCGAACAGGTCGACTGCAAGAGCGTGAACGCCGCGCAGGCGCCGCCGGCCGAGAACCCCTCCGACCCGGAGGGCGCCCAGGCACGGGGCCGGCAGACCGGTGAGTGCAAGAAGGCGACCGTCGAGGTCAGCAGCGGCCCGGACAAGGGCCGCACCTTCGTGGAGATCGTCCAGCCGGGGGCGCCACGGCAGTTGAATGACGGCCAGGAGGTGGTGGTGGCGTACGCGCCGGACGCGCCGCGCGACCTCCAGTACTCGGTGATCGACGTCAACCGCAAGCTTCCGATGGCGTTGCTGGCCGGCATCTTCGCGGCCGCCGTCGTCCTCGTCGGGCGCATGCGCGGGCTGTTCGCGCTGGTCGCCCTGGTGGTCAGCTTCGGCGTGCTGACCCTCTTCATCCTCCCGGCCATCCTGCAGGGTTCGAACCCGCTGGTCGTCGCGGTGGTCGGGGCGAGCGCCATCATGCTGATCGCGCTCTACATGTGCCACGGGCTGACCGCCCGTACCTCGGTGGCCGTCCTCGGCACGCTCGTCTCGCTGTTGCTGATCGGGCTTCTCGGCTCGGGATTCATCGACTGGGCGTTCCTCAGCGGCAACACCGACGACAACACCGGGCTGATCCACGGGCTGTACCCGGACATCGACATGAGCGGTTTGCTGCTCGCAGGCGTGATCATCGGATCGCTGGGCGTACTCGACGACGTGACGGTCACCCAGACGTCGGCGGTATGGGAACTGCACCACGCGGACCCCTCGATGGGGCCGCGCGCCCTCTACCGGGCGGCGATCAGGATCGGTCGCGACCACATCGCGTCGGTGGTCAATACACTGGTACTGGCCTACGCGGGTGCCGCGCTGCCGCTGCTCCTGCTGTTCTCGATCGCGAACAGCAGCATGGGCTCGGTGGCCAACAGCGAACTGGTGGCGGAGGAGATCGTACGGACCCTCGTGGGGTCGATCGGCCTGGTGGCCTCGGTCCCCGTGACAACGGCGTTGGCCGCGCTGGTGGTTTCCGCCGACCGACCGGGATCCCCGGCCGCTGCCCCGGCCACCGGGCCGGTCCGCGGCCGGGGCCGGCGGCGCAAGCGCTGATCAGCCGGCGTTCCGCTCGTTCTGCTGCGATTCGGCGAGGATCTTGCCGAGGGCCTCGTCGAGGTTCTCCTCGAAGTCCCCGAGGTTGCGCTCCTGTCCGAGCGGAACGATCCGGTCGGTCCGGTCGAGGAACGCGACGAGCGGGGCCGCGCTGGCGCGGAACAGGGCCCGGTCGCCGCCGACCTGGAGGCGGATGTGGACGTCGGACAGATCCTCCGGGTGGGTGGGGGCGATGTGCACATCGCCGTCACCGCACGGCTTGTTGATGCCGTCGAGAAGGAGCTCCCGGCCGAACGCCCAGGTCACGGGCGCGTCTCCGGGAAGGTGGAAGGTCAGGCGGACCGCGTAGGGGTCGCGTGCGTCGTACCGGAGTTCCACCGGAATCCGGAACGAGAGCTCCTCGGAAACGAGGAAGCTCATCATGACCTCTGCCTGTACCGACTCGCGCATTGACTACCCCGCTGTAGTTGAAGTGGCCAGGAATGATCCCCCAAGACCCACTTGACAAGAGTGGTGGAAGCGGTAGCAGATCACAAGGAGTGAGTTTTCAGATACTGATAGAGAACGAGAGGGTGCTCAACAGCGCGCCTACTTCACTCCGTAGCCGATTGACTACATAGCGCAATCGTTCTTCTTGGTGGAGAGGTAGAGAAATGGCCATGGTCGCGACCGTATCGCCGGCCATCATGGGGATGGCGGCGCAGATCGTGCCGAGTGCATATTCCTGACGTTCGATCACCGGCTGCATTCGCCCGAACGCCTCGATCCGGTTTTCGAGGGACCGTAGATCGCGGACGGTATAGGGGGTGATGGCCTCGACCGGATGACGGTCGTAGTAGTCCTTGCGCGCCTTCTCGTCGAGTTGCCCGAGCAGGCACTGCCCGATGGCGTGCGCATGGCCGGTCTCACGGAAGTCGGCCCACTCCTCGCAGGCCGGGCTGGCCGGAGTGTCCGAGACACCCACGACCTCGATCTCACCCTCGCGGTAGATCGCGAAGTAGACGGGGGCCCCGACCGTGTCGCGGAAGTGCGCGAGCGAGTCGAGGATCATGCTGCGACGTTTCTGCTGGAGTCCCCCGCCGGCCAGCCGCGCCGCGGCCTCGCCCAGTACGAACACTCCGCCCACTCTGCGCAGATAGCCCTCGTGCGTCAGAGTGCGCAGCAGGTGGTACGCGGTGGGAAGCGGGAGTCCGGCCTCGCGCGCCAGCTGTTTCGCCGGGGCTCCCCCGCTATGGGACCCCGCCGCTTCCAACAGCCTCAGCGCGCGCTGCACCGAAGCGATCAGAGTCGGCACACCGGCATTGTGAACCGGAGACAAAGGTCACCCCCAGGCGTGGCGGCGGGCCTTTGGGGAGGCCCGCCCTGCGGGGGCCGCCCCCGCGCGTGCCGTGGATCCTGGGGGTCGTACTCGGCTGCTCGTTTGCGTCGCCGCTGGTCAGGGCGGCAGGTCGGAGCGGTGGTACCGGCTTTCGGTGCCCAGGGAACGGCATAGATTGCCACTCTATCCACCGATTCCGGGGAGATGAGCCGTTCAGCGGGTCAGGTTCCCTCACCTGGCTCAATCCCGGACCCGCCCGGACCGCTCCTGATCACCACTCGCCGGAGGAGGACTTCGTGCCGCCACCGCTGAACTTCTTCACGACGAAGATCAGACCGCCGACGAGGCCGACGAAGAGGAGCAGCTTGAAGACGAGCCCGATCAGCGCACCCAGGATGCTGGTGATCACACCGCCGAAGACGAAGAGCGCCAGCAGCGGAACCGCCACCCACTTCACCCACCAGGGCATGCCTGCGAATGTCTCTCGGATCCCGTCCATGTCCTCGACCTCTTCTTCGTCCGTGGGTCCGTCCGTCGTTCCCTGCTCTCGATGCTAGGAGCGCAGGGCCTCGTATCGGGGCCCGCGAGCCCTCGGAGTCCCCTGATCCGCCCCTTAGGGGGATCAGGGCCGCGACCCTCATCCGGCCGGGTCGTTCAGCCCTCCGGAGGGGAGAAGACCACCATCACCTTCAGGTCCTCGGTGATGTGGTGGAACTTGTGGGCGACACCCGCCGGGACGTAGACGACGCTGCCGCGCGCCACGGTCGTCGTCTCCTCCCCGACGGTGATCGAGGCCCGGCCGCTGACGACGAAGTACACCTCGTCCTGTCGGTGCGGAAGCTGCGGATCGACCTGTCCGGCGTCGAGCGCGTACAGCCCGACCGACATGTTCCGCTCCCGCAGGAACTGCAGATAGGCGCCGTCGTTCGCGGCCCGCTCCGCTTCGAGATCGTCAAGCCGGAAGGCTTTCATCGTCGTTGTGCCCCTTGTACTCGATCGTTGCCTCGCATCCGCTGATCTGCGGATGTCCCACCGGGATCTTCTCTGCCACGATCAGACACATGACGAATTTCGTAGTCAAGACGCTCGCCAACGCGGCGGCCCTGGCCGTCGCCATCTGGCTGCTTTCCGGCATCACCCTCGACGACGGCAGCAGCACCGGCCGACGCGCTCTTACCCTCATCCTGGTCGCGCTGGTCTTCGGCCTCGTCAACCTGCTCGTCAAGCCGTTGGTGAAGCTGCTCTCGCTGCCGCTGTTCATCCTCACCCTCGGCCTGTTCACCCTCGTCGTGAACGCCTTGATGCTGCTGCTGACCTCGTGGCTGGCCTCGAAGCTCGATCTCAGCTTCCACGTCGACGGTTTCTGGACCGCCCTCCTCGGCGGCCTGATCATCTCCATCGTCTCCTGGGCCATGAACATGGTCCTGCCCGACAAGAACTGAACGGGCCTGCCATGTACCGCGTCTGCTTCGTCTGCACGGGCAACATATGCCGCTCCCCCATGGCCGAGTCGGTCTTCCGTGCCCATGTGGCGGCGGCCGGGCTCGCCGCCCTGGTCGAGGTGGACAGCGCCGGCACCGGCGGCTGGCACGAGGGGGACGGCGCCGATCCCCGCACCATCTCCGTCCTGGAGGCGGCCGGTTACGAGCAGGACCACCGGGCCCGCCGGTTCCACGCCTCCTGGTTCGCGCGCCTGGACCTCGTCATCGCACTCGACGCCGGGCATCTGCGGGACCTCCGGGCGCTCGCGCCCACCGCGCAGGACGCCGCGAAGGTGCGGCTGCTGCGGTCCTACGATCCGGCGGCCTCGGCCGCCGAGACCGACGTACCGGATCCCTACTACGGGCCGCTCGACGGATTCGAGGAGTGCCTGGAGCTGGTCGAGGCCGCGAGCCCCGGCCTGCTGGATGCCGTACGCGCCGCTGTGAAGGAGCCCACCCCATGAACGAATACGCCCCCCAGGGAACCGGAGCGGCCGCGTTCGGCGACGGCACCCGCGCCGTCCGGGCCGGACTGCCCGAGGTCGTCAAGAACGAGCCGCCCCTGCCCGGACCGGTCTTCGCCGCCCACTTCCACCTCCCCGGCGATGTCGAAGGCCCCTACGCGTACGGCCGCGACACCAACCCCACCTGGACGCTGCTGGAACGGGCGATCGGGGAACTGGAGGCACCGGGCGAGGACGTGCACACCATCGTCTTCGCCTCCGGCATGGCGGCGGTCTCCGCCGTCCTCCTCTCCCAGGCGCACACCGGCGACACCGTGGTCCTGCCCGACGACGGCTACCAGGCGCTGCCCCTGCTGCGTGAACAGCTGGAGGCGTACGGGATCCACGTGCGCACCGCTCCGACCGGTGACGACGCCCAGCTCGCGGCCCTCGACGGGGCCCGGCTGCTGTGGATCGAGACCCCGTCCAACCCCGGGCTCGACGTGTGCGACGTACGGCGCCTCGTGGACGCGGCGCACGCCGGCCGGACCCTGGTCGCCGTGGACAACACCCTGGCCACCCCGCTCGGGCAGCGGCCGCTGGAGCTGGGGGCGGACTTCTCGGTGGCGAGCGGCACCAAGGGCCTCACCGGCCACGGCGACGTCCTGCTCGGGTACGTCGTGTGCCGCGATCCGGAGCTCGCCGCCCGCGTCCGACGGTGGCGCAAGATCGTCGGTGCGATCCCGGGCCCCATGGAGGCCTGGCTCGCCCACCGCTCGCTCGCCACGATCCAGCTGCGCGCGCAGCGCCAATGGGCCAACGCACTGGCCGTGGCCGAGGCGCTGACGCACCGGACGGACGTGAGCGGGCTGCGCTACCCGGGGCTTCCCACGGACCGCTCCCACAAGACGGCCGCCCGGCAGATGCGGGGCTTCGGGTCGGTGGTCTCCTTCACCCTGCCCGACCGCGCGCACGCGGAGCGGTTCATGGCGGCCCTGCACCTGGTCGAGGACGCCACGAGTTTCGGCGGGGTGCGGTCCACCGCGGAGCGGCGCGGACGCTGGGGCGGCGACGCCGTGCCGGAGGGCTTCATCCGCTTCTCCGCCGGCGCGGAGGACACCGAGGACCTGGTCGCGGACGTGCTGCGCGCCCTCGACCACGCGGGCGCTCGGGACTGATCCGGGGACGGCCGCCGTCGTGGAGAAGCGGTCCGAGCCTCCCCCCTGGTGGCTCGGACCGCTTCGGGTTCCGCGCGCGAGGAACCACACGTCAAGGCTAATTGACTCTGCGTCAGAGTCCAATCACGGTAACGACAGGGACCTATCTGCATCTTTATAGTTGAAGGCCCCCACCGAGAGGTGCAGCGATGGACCTGACCCTGCTGCGCACCTTCGTCGCCGTCCACCGGGCCGGTTCGTTCACCCGCGCGGCCGCCCTCCTCGGACTGTCCCAGCCCGCCGTGACCTCACAGATCCGCACCCTGGAGCGGCAGTTGGGGCGCCCGCTGTTCCACCGCCGGGCCCGTGGCGTCACCCCCACCGCCGTCGGCGACGAGCTGGCCCACAAGGCCGCCCCGCACCTCGACGCCCTGTTGCGGATCACCGAGACCGAGCGCGAGGCCGCCGGAGCGTTACGCACCCTCCACGTCGCCGGGTCTCCCGAGTTCCTGTGCCTGCGCGTACTCCCGGCCCTCTCCCTCCTGGTCGGCCAGGGGCACACCCTGCGCGCCACCCCCCAGACCGATGCCGAGGCGACCCTCCACGGGCTCGCCACCGGCCATCACGACCTCGTCGTCACCACCGCCCACCCCCGGGGCGGGCTCTTCACCGCCACCGCGCTGTGCGACGAGGAGCACGTCCTGGTCGCCGCGCCCTACTGGGCGGCACTCGTCGACATGGACCGGCTGCGCCAGGAGGGTTCCGCCGCGCTGGACGGCATCCCCCTGGTCGAGGTCCACGAGAGCCTGCCGCTCGTCACCCGCTACTGGGCCGCCGTCTTCGACACCCTGCCCGATGCCCGGTGCCTGGCGGCCACCGTGGTCGTGCCGGACCTGCGTGCCGTGCTGGAATGCGTCCGGGCCGGCGCCGGCCTCGCCGTCCTGCCCCGCTACCTGTGCCAGGACGCCCTCGACAGCGGTCGGATCGTGGCCCTGGCGGAGCCTGCGGTGCCGCCGCTGCGTACCTGGTTCCTGGTCGTACGGACCGGGAGCCTGGCCCTCGCCCACCTGGCCCGGGCGCACGACCGGTTGCTGGAGGCCGCGGCGCACTGGTGAGTCGACCCTTTTCCGGCCGTGGCGCGTTTCAGAAGCGGAATGGCGGGCCACTCTTCTCCCATGACCGAACGTCCCGTCGTCAAACGCACCGCCCGCGCGATCCTGCTCGACGGTGACGACCTCATCCTCATCAAACGCACCAGGCCCGGTGTCGACCCGTACTGGCTCACCCCCGGCGGGGGAGTGGAGTCCTCGGACTCCACGGTCGTCGACGCCCTCCACCGGGAGGTCCACGAGGAACTCGGCGCGAAGATCACCGATGTGGTGCCCTGCTTCGTCGACACCGTCGAGCACATCGCCGACAGGGGGGTGACCGGTGTGAAGGTGCAGCACTTCTTCGTCTGCCGCCTCGAATCGATGGACCCGAGCCTGCGGCACGGCCCCGAGGTCGACGAGCCCGAGGGCGAGTACGAGATCGTCCGCGTGCCCTTCAGCCGGGTGGGCATCGCCGCCGTCCACCTCGTCCCGCTGTCCCTCCGCCACTACCTCGACGGCAACATCGAGGGTGTCCGCGCCATGCACGCGCCCGACCTGGGCTGAGGCCGGCCTGAGACCGGCGGGCTGCCTCCGGTCTCAGCCGGCGATGCCGGCGAGCTCCTCCACCGCGTCGTACCGGATCCGCTCGCCGGGGATACCGATCCGCAGCAGCTCGTCCACTCCGTTGCGGATCATCGCGGGAGGTCCGGAGACGAACGCGTCGTACGAGCTCCACGGCCCGTGCTCGCCCACCGCGTGCGGCAACTGCCCGGCCAGCCCGTCGCCGACCACCGGGCGCACCGACAGCCACGGGTGCGAGCGCTGGAGCCCCAGCAGCGTGTCCTTGTCGTAGAGGTCGCTGTCACTGCGGGCTCCGAAGAACACCTCGACCGGCCGCCGCTCGCCGTGTTCGGCCACGTCCTCGATGAGCGCCTTGATCGGCGCGATCCCCGTGCCCCCGCCCAGGCAGAGCATGCCGTTGTCCGTGGTGTGGTCCACCACCATCGACCCGGCCGGCGGTCCGAGGCGCAGGACGTCTCCCGGGCGGGCGTGTCGCACCAGCGCGTTGGAGACCCAGCCCGCGGGGACGGCCTTGACGTGGAAGGACAGCAGTCCGTCGGCGCGCGGCGCCGAGGCGAAGGAGTAGTGCCGCCATACCCTCGGCCACCACGGGGTCTCCAGGCTCGCGTACTGGCCGGCGAGGAAGGCGTAGGGCTGGTCGGGGCGGACCGTGAGCACCGCGATGTCCGGGGTGCGCAGATCGTGGGAAACCACCTCGGCGTTCCACCAGGCCGGGGCCTTCACCTCTTCCGCCGCCGCCGCGTCGATCATGATCTGGGAGATCCCGGTGTAGGCGCGGACCCAGGCGGCCTGGGCCTCGGGCCCCCAGCTGTTGTGCGCGTAGCGGGCCAGTGCCCCGACGAGGGCTTCGCCGACCGCCGGGTAATGACCGGCCATCGTGCCGTACTTGCGATGCCCGGCGCCCAGGCGTCGCAGGTAGGGGACCAGGACGGCGGGATTGTCGATGTGCTCGGCCGCGGTCAGGAGCGCCTTCAGCAGGCGGTCCCGCTGCACGTCCATGGCGGCGGGGAACATGTCGCGCACTTCGGGGTGCCCGGTGAAGACCAGAGCGTAGAAGTACGAGGTCACCTTGTCGGCGACGGGGGCGATCTCCGCGAGGGTCCGGCGGATGAGTACGGCATCCGGTGAGGGCTCGATCGCACCGCCCTCGCCGGATATCCGGGCCGATTCGCGTCTGGCCGATCTGGTGGGCGGAGCGTCCATGCGGTGCCTCGCTTCGAGCATCTCGGTCGGTCTGCACACGCCACGGCCTATGAATCCGTGGTTCCGGGTTTCACAGCGTGCCGGCCTGCATCAGAGGCCTGCGGGGAAATGCAGAAAGTCCGCGTTTCGAACCCACTTTCCTCCTAAGATGCGTCAACTCCCGGGCGCGTCAGCCCCACGAGCTGGTATGCCTCCCGCAGATCCCGGCCCTCGTAGACATGAGTCGCCCGTTCGGCCAGGAAAGGCCGCGCATTGACCGCCACCGAGACCGGCACCACATCGAAGAGCAACGCGTCGGTCACCGAATCCCCGTAGGCGACGCAGTCGTCCCGCGTCACACCGAACTGCGCGCAGAGCCGGTCCGCCACCGTGACCTTGCCCTCGGGCGTGAGGATCCCGGACTCCTCCACCGGACGGGTGAACGGCACCGCCGGGAAGACCGAGCCGTGTGCGGCATCCGCACCCCACTCCAGCAGCAGTTCCACGAAGAACGACGGAGACAGGGAGATCACCGCGCAGTAGTCTCCGCGTTCCCGGATCTCCTGCCACACGTCCCGGATCCCCGTGAGCCAGGGGGCCCCGTCGAATGCCGCCCGGACGTGCGCGGGCGTCAGTTCGGCCCAGAGCGCGTGGGCGGCCACCGAAAATTGGTGCGGCCTCATCTTCTGCGCGCCGAAGGCCCGTTCCAACTCGGCGATCTCGGCGCTCAGCCCGAGCTGCCGGGAGATCTCGACCGGCGATGACGAGCCGTACATCAGCGTCCCGTCGAGATCGAAGAGGTGCAGGAGGGTCATAGCCAACGAGGCTAGCCGGTCCGTTTCACGTGAAACACCGCGTTTCACGTGAAACATCGTCCGGCGTCCCGCGCCGGGGTACCTGATGTTTCACGTGAAACATCCACCCGCAAACCCCCTGGACGACGCCCGGTCCATGATCCAGTCTGGGCCAGGTGACACCACCACACCTCACCGATCTACCGATCCGGGCGCTGACCGTGGATGATCTCCACCGCTGCGCCGACCTGTCCGAAGATCGCGGATGGCTCCGCGAGGACCACAAGTGGCGTCTGCTCCTCGCCGCGGGAAACGGCTACGGCGTCGACGCCCCGGACGGCCGGGGACTCGCGGCCGCATGCGTCGTCACCCGCTACGGCGAATCGCATGCCGGACCCGAGCTCGCCGCCATCGGGATGGTTCTCGTGGCCGACCGCTTCGCCCGCCAAGGTCTGGGCCGCCATCTGATGACCCACGTCTGCGACGACGTGCTGAAGGGTGTCCCCCTCACCCTGCACGCCACTCCCTACGGGCGCCCCCTGTACGAGGAACTGGGCTTCGAGACCACCGGCCGCGCCGAGATGCTGAAGGGTGCCTTCCGGCACGAAGGCGCCCCCGCCACGTACGGGACCTCCCTGGTCCGGCCGGCGACCGCCGAGGACCTGCCCCGCATCCTGCGCCTGGACGCCGAGGTCTTCGGCACCGACCGCACGCACATGATCACCCGGCTCCCCGCCTTCGCCGACCAGCTGCTCGTCGCGGAGGCCCCCTCCGGAGACGGCGGGCTCACCGGCTACGCCGCGGCCTGGCCCAATATGAACACCCAGGTCATCGGCCCACTGATCGCCCATGACACCGCCACCGCGCAGTCCCTGGTCACCGCGCTGGCGGTCGGCACCGACCGGGAGCTGCGCACCGATGTCGACGTACGGCACGAGGAGCTCGTCGCCTGGCTCAAGGATCGGGGTCTGACCTCCGTGGCCTTCAACTCCGTGATGACCCGGGACCTCCCCGGTCTGCCCGGCGACTGGACCCGTCGGTGGGCACCGCTCACCGTGGCCGCGGGCTGAGAGGACGACGCATCATGACCGACACTCCCGAGCTGACCATCCGGCCGGCCATCGAGGCCGATGTGCCCGCCATCGTCGCCATGCTGGCCGACGACCCACTCGGCGCCACCCGCGAGTCCCCGGACGACCTCACCCCGTACCTCGCGGCGTTGAAGCGCCTCACCGACGACCCGAACCAGCATCTGGTCGTCGCGGTCCGCGCCGACCGTGTGGTGGGCACCCTCCAGCTGACGATCGTTCCGGGCCTCTCCCGCAAGGGGGCCACCCGTTCCATCATCGAGGGCGTCCGCGTGCACGCCGACGAACGCGGCAGCGGGCTGGGCACCCGGTTCGTCGAATGGGCTGTCGAGAAGTCCCGTGCCGAGAACTGCGCGCTCGTGCAGCTGACCTCGGACGCGACCCGGACCGATGCCCACCGTTTCTACGAACGGCTCGGATTCACCGCCTCGCACGTCGGGTTCAAGCTCCAGCTCTGACCGGACGTTCCCGCACGCCGGGTCGCCGCGTCGGCGGCCCGGCCTACGATCGGGAGGATGACCCTCCCCCTCGTCACCACCGCCGAGCGACGTCACCGGCTCGGCCGGCGCCACTGCCTGGCTCCCTCGGCCCGCGCCGCGACCGTCGCCGAGGCGGCGGACTCCGTCGTCGCCCTGCACGCCACCGACGCCGCGACCGTCTTCCTCTCGGCCCGTGCCCGGCTCACCGCAGGCGGCCCGGAGGTGATCGAGCGGGCGCTCTACGAGGACGTCAGCCTCGTGCGCCTGCTCAGCATGCGCAACACGCTCTTCGCGGTCTCCGCCGCACTCGCCCCGCAGGTCGACGCCTCCACGGCCCGCGCGATCGCCGCGAAGGAACGCCGCACCCTCCTCAAGCACCTCGACGAGGACGGACAGGGACTCGACGCCGCGTGGCTCGCCGGAGCGGAGGCCGCAGCGCTCGCCGCCCTCGATGCGCACGGCCCCTCCACGGGAAGCCAGCTGTCCGCGGCCGTACCCCCGCTGCGCCAGAAGATCACCATCAGTCGGGGCAAGAAGTACGAGGCCGAGCAGGGGGTCGCGACCCGGGTCATCCGACTCCTCGCCGCCGACGGCCGGATCCGCCGTGACCGACCGCGCGGCTCGTGGACCTCCAGCCAGTACCGCTGGGTCCACACCGAGCCCTGGCCCGCCGTACCCGCCGCCGAGGCCCGCGTCGAGATCGCCCGCCGATGGCTGCACGCGTACGGCCCCGCCACCGAAGCCGACCTCAAGTGGTGGACCGGCTGGACCCTCACGGAGGTCCGCAAGGCCCTCGCCGCCCTGGGCCCCGACCGGGTCGCCCTGGAGGACGGCACCACCGCCCTGGTGAGCCCCGGGGACACCGAGCCCGAACCGGCGCCGGAGCCGTGGGCGGCGCTGCTGCCCGCCCTTGACCCCACCGCGATGGGCTGGGCCGACCGCGGTTTCCACCTCGACCCCGCGCACCGGAGCGCCCTGTTCGACTACGCGGGCAACATCGGCCCCACCGTGTGGTGGAACGGCGAGATCGTCGGCGGCTGGGCACAGCGCTCCGACGGCGAGATCGTCTGGCGCCTGTCGGCCGACCCCGGCCGAGCCGCCGAACAGGCGATCACCGTTGAGGCCGGCCGGCTCGCCGCCTGGGTGGGCGAGGCCCGGATCACCCCGCGCTTCCGTACTCCGCTGGAGCGTGAGCTCGTCGCCTGAACCGCTCACGGCTCCGTGCCCTGCTCCTGACCCTGCTCCTGCTCCTGCGAGGGACCCGGAGCCGGGCCGTCAGCCGATGCCCCGCCAGCCCTGCGGGTCCACCCCGCCGGGCACGGGGGCGTCGGGAGCGTACGGCTCCCGGGTGAACACGAAGGACGCCAGGTCGAGATGGCTCACGGAGCCGTCGGCACGGCGTACCGCCCGCAGCGTCTCACCGGCGTAGTAGCCGAAGAGTCCGGTCCAGCTGCCGTCCGACTCCGCCCGGAAGCGGGCCGTGCGCCCGCTGGCGCCCACCGGACCCAGTTCCAGCAGCCCGTCCGCGGTCAGGCGCACCACCTGGGGCGACGTCCCCCAATACCAGGGGCCGCACAGTTCGAGCGGCACGTGGTCCGACTCCAGGAACGGCCGCCACGGCCGCGGGAAGCGCGGTTCGGCGTCCGCCACGATCCCCACGAGATCCGCGGCGACCGTCGAGGCCGGAAGTCCGGAGGTGCAGTTCGCCAGCACCACCGCCGCCACGTCGTCGGCCTCGCTCAGCCACAGCCCCGCGACGAAGCCGGGCAACGATCCGCTGTGCCCCACGAGCTTGCGACCGCCGACGCCCGCCAGTTGCAGGCCCAGCCCGTAGCCGTGCTCGGCGAGACCGGGCTCCGGCGGCGAGGCGGCCGTACGCATCTCCCGTAGGGACTCCGCGCACAGGACGCGCTCGTCACCACGCAGCAGGAAGGCGGCGAACCGGGTCAGGTCCCGGGTCGTGGACCACAGTCGACCGGCCGCGGCCATCAGCCCGAGGTCCTCCAGCGGTTCGGGCATCATCACGTCCGCCCAGGGATGCACCGCCCAGCCGCCCGCGTGCGGGGCCCGCGGCTCTCCGCTCGTGCGCTCCAGCCCCAACGGCTCCAGCACCTCGGCCCGCAACGCCTCTTCCCAGGACCGTCCGCGCACCGCCTCCACCAGCGAACCCAGCAGGGTGTAACCGGGGTTGGAGTAGTGGTGCCTGGTCCCCGGCGTCAGCTTGAAGGGTTCCTCCCCCACCACGTCGCCGAGCTCGGGCCGCTGCTCGCCGGGGGTCCGCTCCCACCACTCACCCGGCGTTTCCGCCGCCAACCCACCGGTGTGGGACAGCAGTTGAGCGATGGTCACCTGCCCGACCCCGGTTCCCGGCAGGTGCTTCTCCAGCGGATCGGCGAGGGAGATCAGGCCCTCGTCCCGCAGCCGCATCACGAGGACCGCCGTGAACGTCTTGGTGATCGAGCCGATCCGGTACTGCACGTCACCGTCCGGCCCGTGCCCCTCGACCGAGGTCCGGGAGCCCTCCCAGACCACCTCTCCGCCCCGCAGGACGGCCGCCACCACGGACGGCGCCCGCCCTTCGCTCTGGGCGACGGCGATCCGGTGCCTCAGCGCGCGCCGGGTGGCAGGGAGAAGTTCCAGGTCCTCAGCAAGCTCATCCATGATCGGATGCTACGTGTTGGCCATGTCCACGAAGCGTGAATAGTGTCCCTGGAAAGCCACCGTGATCGTGGCCGTGGGGCCGTTACGGTGCTTCGCCACGATCAGGTCCGCCTCGCCCGCGCGCGGGGACTCCTTCTCGTACGCGTCCTCGCGGTGCAACAGGATCACCATGTCGGCGTCCTGCTCGATCGAACCCGATTCACGCAGGTCGGAGACCATCGGCTTCTTGTCGGTGCGCTGTTCCGGACCACGGTTCAGCTGCGAGAGCGCGATCACCGGGACCTCCAGCTCCTTCGCCAGCAGCTTGAGGTTTCGGGACATGTCCGAGACCTCCTGCTGACGGCTCTCGGGACGGCGGGAGCCGCCCGACTGCATCAGCTGGAGGTAGTCGATGACCACGAGCGAGAGGTCGTTGCGCTGCTTGAGCCGACGGCACTTGGCCCGGATCTCCATCATCGAGAGGTTGGGGGAGTCGTCGATGTAGAGCGGGGCGGCGGAGACGTCCGGCATCCGGCGGGCGAGCCGGGTCCAGTCGTCGTCCGTCATCGTGCCCGAGCGCATGTGGTGGAGCGCCACCCGGGCCTCCGCCGAGAGCAGGCGCATGGCGATCTCGTTGCGGCCCATTTCCAGGGAGAAGATCACGCTCGGCAGGTTGCTCTTGATGGAGCAGGCCCGGGCGAAGTCCAGCGCGAGCGTGGACTTACCCATGGCGGGACGGGCGGCGATGACGATCATCTGGCCCGGGTGGAGGCCGTTGGTCAGCGAGTCCAGGTCCGTGAAGCCGGTGGGAACGCCCGACATCTGGCCGCTGCGGGAGCCGATCGCCTCGATCTCGTCGAGGGCGCCTTCCATGATGTCGCCGAGCGGCAGGTAGTCCTCGGAGGTCCGCTGCTCGGTGACGGCGTAGATCTCGGCCTGGGCGCTGTTGACGATCTCGTCGACGTCACCGTCGGCCGCGTAGCCCATCTGGGTGATCTTCGTGCCGGCGGCGACCAGGCGGCGCAGGACGGCCCGCTCGTGGACGATCTCCGCGTAGTACTCGGCGTTCGCCGCGGTCGGCACGGACTGGACCAGGGTGTGCAGGTACGAGGCCCCGCCCACCTTGCTGATCTCGCCGCGACGGGTCAGTTCGGCGCCGATGGTGATCGGGTCGGCCGGCTCGCCCTTGGCGTACAGGTCGAGGATGGCCTGGTAGATCGTCTCGTGCGAGGGCCGGTAGAAGTCGTGGCCCTTGAGGACCTCCACGACATCCGCGATGGCGTCCTTGGAGAGCAGCATGCCGCCGAGCACCGACTGCTCGGCGTCGAGGTCCTGGGGCGGAACGCGCTCGAAGCCGCCGCCACCGCCGGAGTCCCAGGAGCCGCCCTCGCGGCCCCGGTCGTGCTGTTCGTCCCCGCGGCCACGGCCTTCGCTGTTACGGCGCGGACGGGCGGGCAGACGGTCACCCGGACCGCTGTCGGCCCAGGGGTCGTCCATGGGCTCGGGCATGCTCACCGGGCCGCCTCCTCCCGTCCGCAACGCGGACCTCGCCGTGTCACTCTTTCTACGACACGGCTCTGACATTTGGGGCACCCGAATCCGCTGTCGGCGAGTCGGGCAACGAACCACGGTAGGCCCGAGAGCGGCGTCAGCCAATCTTGTTATCCACAGGGTGTGTGGATGACATGTGGATGACCGCGCCAATGCTGTGGGTAACTCGCCGGAAGCTGTGTACGGACCGGGGGACGACGCTGTGGACAAAATCACCCGGGGCGCCCCGTTACCCATGCTGACCTGCACTTTCCTCCTCCAGAGACAACGGTGGAGAAAATTCTTCGCCCCGGTCTCAAGATCGCCTCCAACGAGGTGTGAGGAACGCGCAAGTCAACGCGTCAGTAAGGATCCTAAGGTGGTTGCATCTATTACCTGTGGAAGATTAGATTGAGCGCATGACACAGGCTCTCGCAGCACCCAAGGCAGGCCCGGGTCGCCATGACCGAGAGATCTTCGCACTCGCTCTCCCTGCCTTCGGCGCGCTCGTCGCCGAGCCCCTCTTCGTGATGGCCGACAGCGCCATCGTGGGACACCTCGGCACCCCCCAGTTGGCCGGCCTCGGCATCGCCGCCGCGGTACTCACCACCGCGGTGAGCGTCTTCGTCTTCCTCGCCTACGCCACCACCGCGGCAGTCTCCCGCCGCGTCGGCGCGGGTGACCTCCGGGCGGCCATCCGGCAAGGGATCGACGGCATCTGGCTCGCCCTCCTGCTGGGCGCGGCCGTCGTCGCCGTGGTACTGCCCGCGACCCCCGCACTGGTCTCGCTCTTCGGCGCCTCCGACACCGTGGCCCCGTACGCGATCACCTATCTCCGGATCTCCGCCCTCGGCATCCCGGCCATGCTCATGGTCCTGGCCGCCACGGGGGTCATCCGCGGCCTCCAGGACACCCGTACGCCGCTCTACGTCGCCATCGGCGGCTTCGCCCTCAACGCGGGCCTGAACGTCGCCCTGGTCTACGGTGCGGGCCTCGGCATCGCCGGCTCCGCCTGGGGCACGGTCATCGCCCAGTGCGCCATGGCCGCCGCCTACCTCGTCGTGGTCGTCCGCGGCGCCCGGCGCCACGGTGCCTCGCTGCGCCCCGACCGCGCGGGCATCCGGGCCTGCGCACAGGCGGGCGCTCCGCTGCTGGTCCGCACTCTCTCGCTGCGCGCGATCCTGATGATCGCCACCGCCGTGGCCGCCCGGCTCGGCGACGCCGACATCGCCGCGCACCAGATCCTGCTCTCCTTGTGGAGCCTGCTCGCCTTCGCCCTGGACGCCATAGCGATCGCCGGGCAGGCGATCATCGGCCGCTACCTGGGCGCGGGCGACACCGACGGCGCCCGAGCCGTCTGCCGTCGCATGGTGCGGTGGGGGATCGTCTCGGGCGTCGTACTCGGGCTGCTGGTCGCGCTGGCCCGCCCGATCTTCATCCCGCTGTTCACCAGCGATCCGGCCGTCGAGGCGGCCCTGCTGCCGGCCCTGCTGGTCGTGGCCCTCTCCCAGCCCGTCTCCGGCATCGTCTTCGTGCTCGACGGGGTCCTGATGGGGGCCGGGGACGGCCGCTACCTGGCCCGTGCGATGCTCCTGACCCTCGCTGCCTTCGCCCCGGCCGCGCTGCTCGTGCCACTCCTCGGGGGCGGCCTGACGGCGCTCTGGTGGGCCATGACGCTGATGATGGTGGTTCGGATGATCACCCTCCGGCTGCGCGCCGGCTCGGGCCGATGGCTGATCGCGGGGGCCACCCGCTGAGGGGTGTCCCGTCCGGCCCCGGTCGTGTTTCACGTGAAACATCCAGGGCGGGCCGGTGGTGTTTCACGTGAACGGGCGCTGTTTCACGTGAAACAACGCCCGACAACGACGAAGGGCCGCACCCCTGAGGGGTGCGGCCCTTCGTGCGCAGCCCTTAGGCGGCGACGACCTCGATGCCCACGTTCGCGGCCACGTCGGCGTGCAGACGCACGGAGACCTGGTACGAACCGAGGGTCTTGATCGGGGAGCCGAGCTCGACGCGGCGCTTGTCGACCTTCGGGCCACCCGAGGACTCGATCGCCGTGGCGATGTCGGCCGGGGTCACGGAACCGAAGAGACGACCGGCGTCACCCGCGCGGGTGGCCAGACGGACCTTCACACCCTCGAGCTTGGCCTTGACCTCGTTGGCCTGCTCGATGGTCGCGATCTCGTGGATCTTGCGGGCGCGGCGGATCTGCGCCACGTCCTTCTCGCCACCCTTGGTCCAGCGGATCGCGAAACCACGCGGGACCAGGTAGTTGCGAGCGTAACCGTCCTTGACGTCGACGACATCGCCGGCGGCACCGAGGCCAGAAACCTCGTGGGTCAGGATGATCTTCATTAGTCGGTCACCCTTTCCTTATCGTGCGGTGGACGTGTAGGGCAGCAGCGCCATCTCACGGCTGTTCTTGACGGCCGTGGCGACGTCACGCTGGTGCTGCGTGCAGTTGCCGGTAACGCGGCGGGCACGGATCTTGCCGCGGTCGGAAATGAACTTCCGCAGCATGTTCGTGTCCTTGTAGTCCACGTACGCGGTCTTGTCCTTGCAGAACGCGCAGACCTTCTTCTTAGGCTTGCGCACAGGCGGCTTCGCCATTGTGTCTCTCCTGTGTGATCAAGAAGTGGGGATGCGAGCTGCCCTAGAAGGGCGGCTCGTCCGAGTAGCCACCGCCGGAGCCGCCGGAGCTTCCGCCCCAACCGCCCCCGCCGCCGCCCTGCTGCTGGCCACCGGCCGGCGCGCTGGACGCCCACGGGTCGTCGGAGGGAGCTCCGCCGCCCTGCTGCGGCTGGCCACCGGGGGCTCCGCCCCAGTTGCCACCGCCGCCGCCCTGCTGCTGACCGCCGCCGCCGTATCCACCCTGGCCACCGCGACCGGTGGTCTTGGCGACCTTGGCCGTGGCGTTCTTCAGGCTGGGGCCGACTTCCTCGACGTCCAGCTCGTAGACCGTGCGCTTGACACCCTCACGGTCCTCGTACGACCGCTGCCTCAGCCGGCCCTGCACGATGACGCGCATGCCCCGCTGGAGGGACTCGGCGACGTTCTCCGCCGCCTGCCGCCACACCGAGCAGGTCAGGAACAGGCTCTCGCCGTCCTTCCACTCATTGGTCTGACGGTCGAAGGTGCGGGGGGTGGACGCGACACGGAACTTCGCGACCGCCGCACCCGAGGGGGTGAAGCGCAGCTCGGGGTCGTCGACGAGATTGCCGACGACCGTGATGACGGTCTCGCCTGCCATGGATGAACCTCTCGGCGGGGATTGCTGCTGGGCTGCTGTGCTACTCGATCCCGATTACCGCTGAACCGAAGTTCAGTGGGTCTCGGGGCGAAGGACCTTGGTCCGGAGAACCGACTCGTTCAGGTTCATCTGTCGGTCAAGCTCCTTGACGACCGCAGGCTCGGCCTGAAGGTCGATGACCGAGTAGATGCCCTCGGGCTTCTTCTTGATCTCGTAAGCGAGACGACGACGGCCCCAGGTGTCGACCTTCTCGACCTTTCCGTTGCCCTCACGGACGACGGAGAGGAAGTTCTCGATCAGCGGGGAGACAGCGCGCTCCTCGAGATCGGGGTCGAGGATGACCATCACTTCGTAGTGACGCATGTGGAACCCACCTCCTTTGGACTCAGCGGCCACGGTCGTTCCGTGGCAGGAGGGTCGTGATGCGTGAGCACGGTGTCCGTAGAGCAGACACCGCGCAGCTGTACAGACTACCTGCTCGCGTCCTTCCGGTTGAAATCCGCCGGGAGAGGGCCACAATCTGTATGCATCGGGTGTGCTCGGTGCTATGCCCTCGGCCCCTTGCCGGAGGAAGCCCGCAGCACCGCCAGCTTCAGCCAGGAGGTGCCCTTCCGATGGCACAGGCAATGCGGCCCCCTCAGATCTCGCTCCTCTCCACCGACGGCAAGCCCCACCCGCTGCAGGACACCCTGATGGCGGTCACTCTGACCCTCGGCGCCGTGGCGTTCGTCACGGCCTTCTTCCACAACCTGCACCTGATCAGCTCGTGGGCCGGGCTGATCGGAATCCTGACCGGCGCGTACGGACAGTTCGTCTCCGTCACGACACGCGAGCGCTTCGCGCTGATCATCGGCCTTGGCGCGTCTGCCATCGGCTTCTACCTCGGCATGTTCCACGGTGGCCTCTTCGGGGGCTGAGCGGGCCCGCCGGCACAGACCGGGACACCTCCGCGGCAGGGCGCCGGCCACGCACCGGCCCGGGCCCACGGCCCGTCCCCCAGAAGGGTGGCGCCCTTGTCGCAGTAGGCTTCGCGCCATAGCCAGCGAAGCCGCCGAGGAGACGCCCCGCATGAGCCTGTCCCTGAGGACCATCAGCCGAGAGCAGCATCTGGGTTACCTCCAGAGCCTGCCCTCGGCGAGCCACTGCCAGGTCCCGGCGTGGGCCGACGTGAAGAACGAGTGGCGTTCCGAGAATCTCGGCTGGTTCGACGAGTCCGGAGAACTGGTCGGCGCAGCCCTCGTGTTGTACCGGCAGCTGCCCAAGGTGAAGCGGTACCTCGCGTACCTGCCCGAGGGCCCCGTCATCAACTGGTACGCCCCGAACCTGGAGGAATGGCTCCAGCCGATGCTGGCCCACCTCAAGCACCAGGGCGCCTTCACCGTGAAGATGGGCCCGCCCGTCGTCATCCGCCGCTGGAACTCGACCGCCATCAAGGCCGGTATCCAGGACCCGAACGTGAAGCGCCTGCGCGACGTGGAGGCCTCGGTCATCGAGCCCCGCGCCTTCGAGGTCTCGGACAAACTGCGCCGCATGGGCTGGCAGCAGGCCGAGGACGGCGGCGCCGGCTTCGGTGACGTCCAGCCGCGCTACGTCTTCCAGGTACCGCTGGCCAACCGCTCGCTGGACGACGTCCTCAAGGGCTTCAACCAGCTGTGGCGCCGCAACATCAAGAAGGCCGAGAAGGCCGGTGTCGAGGTCGTCCAGGGCGGCTACGAAGACCTGCCGACCTGGCAGCACCTGTACGAGATCACGGCCGAGCGCGACAAGTTCCGCCCGCGTCCGCTCAGCTACTTCCAGCGCCAGTGGACGGCCCTCAACTCCGAGGACCCCAACCGGATGCGGCTCTACATCGCCACGCACGAGGGAGAGCCGCTGGCCGCCGCCACGATGCTCACCGTCGGCCAGCACGTCTGGTACTCGTACGGCGCGTCCGCCAACCACAAGCGCGAGGTCCGCCCCTCGAACGCCATGCAGTGGCGGATGCTGCGCGACTCGTACGCGCTCGGCGCAAGCGTCTACGACCTGCGCGGCATCTCTGACACGCTGGACGAGAACGACCACTTGTTCGGTCTGATCCAGTTCAAGGTCGGTACGGGCGGCGAGGCCGTGGAGTACGTCGGCGAGTGGGACTTCCCGCTCAACAAGGTGCTGCACAAGGCCCTCGACATCTACATGTCGCGCCGCTGACCCGGCCCCATCCCGCACACGCACACACACCACCGCTGCATCGCTGCACCACGCAGCTTCTCAGGAGAGGTTCCGGACGGGCATGGCGCTCACGCTCTACGTCGACACCGCGCGCTGGCGTGCGCACCAGAAGCAGATCCAGGACCAGTTCCCCGGCCTGATCCCGGTCTGCAAGGGCAACGGATACGGCTTCGGTCACGAACGGCTCTGCGAGGAGGCGACCCGTATGGGCGCCGACATCCTGGCCGTGGGAACGACGTACGAGGCCTCCAGCATCAAGGACTGGTTCGGCGGAGACCTGCTCGTCCTGACCCCGTTCCGGCGGGGCGAGGAGCCGGTGCCGCTCCCGGACCGGGTCATCCGTTCGGTCGCGTCGCTGGACGGGGTGCGCGGTCTGGTGGGAGCCAGGGTGGTCATCGAGTGCATGAGCTCGATGCGCCGGCACGGCATCTCCGAGCAGGACCTCGGCCAGCTGCACGCCGCGATCGAGGACGTCCGGCTGGAGGGCTTCGCCCTGCACCTGCCCCTGGACCGCCCGGACGGCTCGGACGCCGTCGAGGAGGTCATCGGCTGGATGGACCGGCTGCGCGCGGCCCGGCTGCCGCTGCACACCATGTTCGTCAGCCACCTGAAGGCCGCCGAGCTCGCTCGGCTGCAGCAGCAGTTCCCGCAGACCCGCTTCCGGGCCCGCATCGGCACCCGGCTGTGGCTGGGCGACCACGAGGCCACCGAGTACCGCGGCGCGGTCCTCGACGTCACGCGCGTGGCCAAGGGCGACCGGTTCGGCTACCGCCAGCAGAAGGCCGCCTCCGACGGCTGGCTGGTCGTGGTCGCCGGCGGTACCTCGCACGGCGTGGGCCTGGAGGCCCCCAAGGCGCTCCACGGTGTGATGCCCCGCGCCAAGGGCGTCGCCCGGGCGGGTCTGGCCACGGTCAACCGGAACCTTTCGCCCTTCGTGTGGGCGGGCAAGCAGCGCTGGTTCGCGGAGCCGCCGCACATGCAGGTGTCGATCCTGTTCGTGCCCTCGGACGCGACCGAGCCGAAGGTCGGCGACGAGCTGGTGGCGCACCTGCGGCACACCACCACCCAGTTCGACCGGGTGCTCGACGCCTGAGTCCGACCGGTCAGTCCTGGGAGCTCGCGCCCCAGTCGACCCGCTGTCCCTCCGAGGGCGTCGCGTACCGCGGCGCCCTCGCCGCGTCCGACACCACGAACACGTCCTCCGCGCCGTCCAGGACGCCACCGGAGGGGTCGTCCGAGCCGTCCCGCCGTACGACGTCCCGGTCGGGCATCAGGATGTCCCGGACGATGACCGCGCACAGGTACAGGGTCGTCAGCAGGTGCGCGGTGATCGCCAGCTGGTAGCCCTCCACGGGCAGGCCCTGGTGCTTGTCGGCGCTGGCGGTGTAGGCGAGGTAGAACCAGATCCCGAGGAAGTAGACGACCTCGCCGGCCTGCCAGATCAGGAAGTCCCGCCAGCGCGGCCGGGCCAGTGCGGCGAGCGGGATCAGCCACAGCACGTACTGCGGCGAGTAGACCTTGTTGCACAGGATGAACGCGGCGACGACGAGGAAGGCCAGCTGGGCGAAGCGGGGCCGGCGGGGCGCGGTCAGCGTGAGCAGTCCCACGGCCCCGCACAGCAGGAGCGTCAGCCCGGTCGCGTACGTGTTGGCGCCGTCCAACGAGTTGCCCGAGCGCTGGGAGATCAGCAGCCACACCGAGCCGAAGTCGATGGGCCTCTCCTGGCTGAAGGTGTAGAACTTCTTCCAGCCGTCCCAGGCGAACAACATGACCGGCAGGTTCACCACGAGCCAGGCCCCGGCCGCGCCGAGTACCGCGGCGCCGAAGGCGCGCCACTTCCCGGCCCGCCAGCAGAGTACGAACAGCGCGCCGAGCAGCAGGACCGGGTAGAGCTTGGCCGCGGTGGCCAGGCCGATGAGGACGCCGAAGAGGACCGTCCGGCCGCGGGACCACATGAGCATCCCGGCGGCGGTCAGTGCGATGGCCAGCAGGTCCCAGTTGATCGTCGCCGTCAGGGCGAAGGCGGGCGCCAGGGCGAAGAGCAGGGCGTCCCAGGGGCGGCGGCGGTGGGTACGGGCGACGCACACGGCGATGACGGCCGCGCAGGCCATCAGCATGCCCGCGTTGACCATCCAGTACATCTGTTCGCGGTGCTGCATGGAGCCGCTGCCGGGGGTCAGCCAGGAGGCGACCTCCATGAAGAGCCCGGTGAGCACCGGGTACTCCAGGTACTCCATGTCGCCGGGGAGCCGGTCGAAGTAGGGCGTCAGGTTGTCGGCGAAGCCGCGGACCGCGTACAAGTGCGGGATGTCGGAGTAGCAGGCGTGGGTGTACTGCGAGCCCGCCCCCCGGAACCACGCCCAGTCGTAGCAGGGCAGCTTCTGGACCATGCCGAGCGCGAACATGCCGATGGCGATGAGCGCCACGATCCGGACCGGCCCCAGCCAGTGCCCGCCGAGCCGGGCGTAGCGGCCGAGCGGGCCGCCGATGAGCTCACTGCCGGCTGCGGCGACCTCGTCCTGCTGTGTGGGCAGTACGGGGCGGTCCTCGTGCACCTTGGTCATGGGGGTCATCCTGCCGTACCGGACCGGACATGGGAGAAGGCCGTCGCACGGTGGGTGCGACGGCCTTCAAGGGCTCAGGGAGCGGCGCTACGGGTCACTCGGAGCCGGAGTCGTCGAACCCGCCGGTGATGCCGCCCGGGCGGCCCGGTTTGCCGGTCTGCGTCGGGGACGGTGATCCGCTGGGTCCGCCGATCACCCCGGAGGTGTTGCCGGACGTGTTACCGGAGGTGTTGCCGGTCGTGGTACCGGTGTTCGCGCCTCCGTTGGTGGTCCCGCGCGTGGTGTCCGGGTCGCAGTACAGCTTCCACGGCGGGCAGGAGGGCCGGCCGCCCTTCGACGGGGACGGGGACGGCGACGGAGAGCTCGACGGCTCCGTCGAGGGGGACGGGGACGGCGGGACGACGGCCGAGGGCGTGGGGGAGGGGGCGCCGGCGGAGTCGGCGGTCACGCCGATGTCCTCGGCCTCCGGGAACTGCTTGACCGGGGTGCCCTTGAGCGCCGCGCCCATGTACTCGGTCCAGATCTCGGCCGGGATGTCACCACCGTGGAGGGAGGGGATGTTGCCCACGCCCTTCATGGAGATCAGCTTCTTGTCCGGCGAGTTCGGGTCGGTACGGAAGAGGACCACGGAGGTCGACAGTTCCGGGGTGTAGCCGACGAACCACGCCGACTTGTTCTCGTCCGTGGTACCGGTCTTGCCCGCGGCGGGTCGGCCCAGCTTCTGGACCTTCTTGCCGGTGCCGTTCTCGACGACGTTCTCCAGGACCTTGGTGATGTTGTCGGCGACGGCGCTGTCCATGGCCCGCTGGTCCTTGGGGGCCTCGAAGCCGGGCAGCTTCTCGCCGTTCTTCTCGACCTCGGTCACGGAGAACGGCTCGCGGTGCGTGCCGGAGGCGGCGAAGGTCGCGTAGGAGTCGGCCATGCGGATGGCGCTCGGGGTGGAGGTACCGAGGGCGAAGGAGGCGTCGGTGTTCGGGTTGATCGACTCCTCCAGGATGCCCGTGGACTTGGCCACGGACCTGACCTTGTCGTGGCCGACGTCGAAGACGAGCTGGGCGAACGGCACGTTGATGGACTTCTCCATCGCCTCGTTGAGGGTCACGTACCCGAAGGGGGTGGGGCTCTCGTTCTTCTGCTTGAACGGCAGGCCGGACGCGTCGCGCAGGGGCTTGCCCTCACGGTTGTTGATCACTGTGAGGTCGTTGGCCATGTACTTGCTGTCGGCCGAGATGCCCTTGCCCTTGGAGTTCTGGGTGCCGTACTCCATGGCCGCCGCCAGCACGTACGGCTTCCAGGTCGAACCGACCGGGACACCGCTGGTGTTGGCGTTGTTGCTGAAGTACTTGTGGTCCCAGCCCGGGCCGCCGTACAGGGCGACGAGGGCCCCGGTCTTCACGTCCACGGAGGCCGCGCCGAACTGTACGAAGGTGTCCGTCTCGGGGCGGCCCTTCTCGTCGATGAACCCGTTGCGGGTGTCCTCGACCGCCTTGACCATGGCGTCCACCTTCGGCTTCTGGAAGGTGGTCTTGATCCGGTAGCCGCCCAGGGCCATCTGGTCGGGGGTGATGCCCTTGGTCTTCATCACGTAGGCCTTGGCCGTGTCGACCAGGTAGCCGATCTGGCCGGTCATGCCGCGGGCCTGCTCCGACTCCACGCGCGGCGGGAAGTCCGCGTCCGTGAACTTGGCCCGCTCGGCCTTGTCCATCCGGCCGACCTCGACCTCGCGGTCCAGCACCCAGGACCAGCGCTCCCGGGCCCGCTTCTCGTTGAGGGCGGGGGTGGCGGCGGCGCCGATGCCACCGTCCGGGTTGTAGAGGTTGGGTCCCTTCAGCACGGCGGCCAGGAAGGCGCACTCGGAGGGGTTCAGGTTCTGGCTGTCCTTGCCGAAGTAGGCGCGGGCCGCGGCCTGGATCCCGTAGGCGTCACGGCCGTAGTAGGCGGTGTTCAGGTAGCCCGCGAGGACCTTGTCCTTCTCCTCGGTGACACCCAGCCTTATCGCGATGAAGAGCTCGGTGGCCTTCCGCTTGAGCGTCTGGTCGGAGTCCAGGTAGGTGTTCTTCACGTACTGCTGGGTGATGGTCGAGCCGCCCTGGGTGGAGCCGCCCGTGGCCATGTTGTACACGGCGCGGGCGACGCCCATCGGGTCCACGCCCTTGTCCGTCTCGAAGGACTCGTTCTCGGCCGAGATCACGGCGTCCCTCATCGACCGGGGGATGCTGGAGATGGGCACGATCTGCCGGTTCATCGAACCGCCCGTCGCCACCATCTGGCTGCCGTCGGCCCAGTAGAAGACGTTGTTCTGTGCCTGCGCCGCCTTGTTCGGGTCCGGCGTGCTCACCATGGCGATGCCGATGCCGGCACCGGCCGTGATGACGGCGAAGAAGCCCAGGGCCGTCCCGGCCACGAACTTCCAGGACGGCACGAAGCGCTTCCAGCCGTCCTTGTCGGACCGCGGGTAGTTGATGAGCCGCTTGTCCGGGCGCCCGGTGCCGCGCGTGGCGGTGCCGGTTCCTCTCCCGCGGCCGCTGCCTCTCTGGCCGGCACGGCGGGTCTCGGCACGGCTGCCCTGGGCGGGCTGCGGTGCGTACGGGCCGCTGTGAGACGCCGTGGGGACGTCACGTCCGGCCGCGCCCCTTCCAGGGCGCGGCTGGGCGGCGCGGCGGGCTGAGGCGCGCCCACCGCCCTCGGGCTGCGGCGGTTTGCGACGGTGCTCGCTCATCGAACGACTACTCCTCGGGCAGGCGAGTGGCCTGGAAGCGGCAAATTCAGTTCCGGTCCCCCCCGGTGTCCTGGCGCACAGACTACGCACGCTCAAAACGCGCCCAGTGCCGAAGTTCACCCCAAATCAGGCAACCTGCCTGGTGCGAATTGGTGATGTGACACCGGTCACTACGTCTCCCCTTGTCGATCAGAGCGCCCCGTTCTATCGTCTGGATGTATCGAGCCGATACATCAGCTCGGCATAAAGACTCAGGGGCGGAGGAGAGGCAGGCGGATGAGCAGACGCTCAGGCATCCTCGAGTTCGCCGTCCTCGGCCTGCTCCGCGAATCCCCCATGCACGGCTACGAGCTGCGCAAGCGGCTCAATACCTCGCTGGGGGTGTTCAGAGCCTTCAGCTACGGGACGCTCTACCCCTGCCTCAAGACGCTGGTCGCCAACGGCTGGTTGATCGAGGAACCGGGCAACGCCCCGGAGGACGCGCTCGCCGCTTCACTCGCAGGGCGCCGCGCCAAGATCGTCTACCGGTTGACGGCCGCGGGTAAGGAGCACTTCGAGGAGTTGCTCTCCCACACGGGCCCGGACACCTGGGAGGACGAGTCCTTCGCCGCCCGGTTCGCCTTCTTCGGCCAGACCGAACGAGACGTCCGCATGCGGGTGCTGGAGGGCCGCCGCAGCCGGCTGGAGGAGCGGCTGGAGAAGATGCGCGCCTCGATCGCCCGGACGCGGGAGCGCCTCGACGACTACACGCTCGAGCTGCAGCGGCACGGCATGGAGTCCGTGGAGCGCGAAGTGCGCTGGCTGAACGAGCTCATCGAGAGTGAGCGGGCGGGACGGGATCGCAGACGATCCGGCCCGTCCGACGAAACTGAAAAATGAGGCCTGCATCTCGCAGACCTCGTCCGAGAACAAACAGGGAGCAACCGGAATGGGTTCGGTTCGCGTAGCCATCGTCGGCGTAGGCAACTGCGCCGCCTCGCTGGTGCAGGGCGTCGAGTACTACAAGGACGCCGACCCGGCGGCCAAGGTCCCCGGTCTGATGCACGTCCAGTTCGGCGACTACCACGTGCGTGACATCGAGTTCGTCGCCGCGTTCGACGTCGACGCGAAGAAGGTCGGCCTCGACCTTTCGGACGCCATCGGCGCCAGCGAGAACAACACCATCAAGATCTGTGACGTCCCGAACGCCGGTGTGACCGTCCAGCGCGGCCACACCTACGACGGCCTGGGCAAGTACTACCGCATGACGATCGAGGAGTCCGCCGAGGCTCCGGTCGACGTGGTCCAGGTCCTCAAGGACCGCGAGGTCGACGTCCTGATCTGCTACCTGCCCGTCGGTTCCGAGGACGCGGCGAAGTTCTACGCCCAG
The DNA here is from genome assembly GCF_043201215.1 of Streptomyces sp. NPDC048331. NCBI lineage: Bacteria > Bacillati > Actinomycetota > Actinomycetes > Kitasatosporales > Streptomycetaceae > Streptomyces > Streptomyces sp. NPDC048331. The sequence continues at coordinate 45,767 of NZ_JBICYT010000011.1, forward strand.
TGCGCCATCGACGCCAAGGTCGCCTTCGTCAACGCCCTCCCGGTCTTCATCGCCGGCACCAAGGAGTGGGCCGACAAGTTCACCGAGGCCGGTGTCCCGATCGTCGGCGACGACATCAAGTCCCAGGTCGGCGCCACCATCACGCACCGCGTGATGGCGAAGCTGTTCGAAGACCGCGGTGTCCGTCTCGAGCGCACGATGCAGCTCAACGTCGGCGGCAACATGGACTTCAAGAACATGCTCGAGCGCGACCGCCTCGAGTCGAAGAAGATCTCCAAGACGCAGGCCGTCACCTCGCAGATCCCCGACCGTGAGCTCGGCGAGAAGAACGTCCACATCGGCCCGTCCGACTATGTCGCGTGGCTCGACGACCGCAAGTGGGCCTACGTCCGCCTCGAGGGCCGCGCCTTCGGCGACGTCCCGCTGAACCTCGAGTACAAGCTCGAGGTGTGGGACTCCCCGAACTCGGCCGGTGTCATCATCGACGCCCTGCGCGCCGCGAAGATCGCCAAGGACCGCGGTATCGGCGGCCCGATCCTGTCGGCGTCCAGCTACTTCATGAAGTCCCCGCCGGTCCAGTACTTCGACGACGAGGCCCTGGCCAACGTCGAGAAGTTCATCAAGGGCGAGGTCGAGCGCTAACCGAACCCAAGGGTCGACACGACACCTGGACTTCGGCAGTTCTTCCGCGGAGGGTCCCCGGGCAATGTGCCCGGGGACCCTCCGCGTATGTGACCCTTGCCCTCATGCCTGTCGTACGTGATCTGCGCGTACTCCTGCGCCTGAAAGATTTCCGCAACCTGCTCGCCGTACGGCTGCTCTCCCAAGCCGCGGACGGCGTCTACCAGGTCGCACTCGCCACCTACGTCATCTTCTCCCCGGAGAAGCAGACCTCCCCGGCGGCCATCGCCTCCGCCATGGCGGTACTGCTGCTGCCGTATTCGGCGATCGGCCCCTTCGCCGGGGTGCTGCTCGACCGCTGGCGGCGCCGCCAGGTCTTCCTCTACGGCAATCTCCTGCGGGCCTTCCTCGCCTGCGTCACCGGGATGCTGATCGTCGCGCAGGTGCCCGACTGGCTCTTCTACGCCTCGGCCCTGTCCGTGACCGCCGTCAACCGCTTCGTGCTGTCCGGGCTCGCCGCCTCGCTGCCCCATGTCGTCGGGCCCGATCAGCTGGTCACCGCGAACGCTCTCTCCCCCACCGCCGGAACCCTCGCGGCGGTGGCGGGGGGCGGGCTGGCCTTCCTCGTTCGGCTGCTGGCCTCCGACTCCAACGCCCTCGTGGTGCTCCTGGGTGCCGGGCTCTACCTGTCCGCCGCCCTGGTCTCCCTACAGCTGGCCATCGGCCTCCTCGGCCCGGACCACCCCGCCGGCCGGGCCCATCCCTCGGTCGCCGAAGGCGTGGCCCTCACGGTGCGGGGGATGGCCGAGGGCCTGCGCCACCTCGCATCCCGGCGCGAGGCCGCCCGCGCGCTCGCCGCGATGACCATGATGCGGTTCTGCTACGGGGCCCTGTTCGTCATGCTCCTGATGCTCTGCCGCTACGCCTGGTCGGACAACGAGTCCGACGGGCTGGCCCTGCTGGGCATCGCCGTCGGCGCCTCCGGGGCCGGCTTCTTCGCCGCCGCCGTGGTGACCCCTTGGCTGGTGGGCCGGTTGGGCCCGCTGGGCTGGATCACCGCCTGCTCCGCGGGCGCCGCGGTCCTGGTGCCCGCCCTCGGGCTGTTCTTCGCCCCGGAACCGATGCTGGCCGCCGCCTTCGTGCTCGGCCTCGCCACCCAGGGCGCCAAGATCGCCACCGATACCGAAGTGCAATCCCGGGTGGACGACGACTACCGCGGCCGCGTCTTCTCCGTCTACGACGTGCTCTTCAACGTCGCGTTCGTCGGCGCGGCGGCGGTGGCCTCCCTGATGCTGCCCGCCGACGGGCGGTCCGTGGCCCTGGTCCTCATCGTGTCCGTCCTCTACGCCGCGACCGCCGTGCTGCTGGCCCGGGGCGAACGACGTTTCACGTGAAACATCAGCGCCGACGGATCACGGGGTCGATGTTTCACGTGAAACATCGACCCCGTGATCCGTGACTCAGGCCTGCGCGGCCCACCACTCCTTCAGCGCGACGACAGCGGCGTCACGGCCCATCGGGCCGTTCTCCAGCCGCAGCTCCAGCAGGAAGGCGTAGGCCTTGCCGATCACCGGACCGGGGCCCACGTCGAGCACCTGCATGATCTCGTTGCCGTCCAGATCGGGCCGAATCGCGTCCAGCTCCTCCTGCTCCTGCAGCTGCGCGATGCGCTCCTCCAGCCCGTCGTAGGTCCGGGAGAGGGCATTGGCCTTGCGCTTGTTGCGCGTGGTGCAGTCGGACCGGGTCAGCTTGTGCAGACGTTCCAGCAGCGGCCCGGCATCGCGGACGTAGCGCCGCACCGCGGAGTCGGTCCACTCCCCGTCGCCGTAACCGTGGAAGCGCAGGTGCAGCTCCACGAGCCGGGACACGTCCTTGATCATGTCGTTGGAGTACTTCAGAGCGGTGAGCCGCTTCTTGGTCATCTTCGCGCCCACCACCTCGTGGTGGTGGAAGGAGACCCGGCCGTCGCTCTCGAACCGGCGGGTGCGGGGCTTGCCGATGTCGTGGAGCAGGGCCGCGAGCCGCAGGACCAGGTCCGGGCCGTCCTCCTCCAGCGCGATCGCCTGCTCCAGCACGATCAGCGAGTGGTCGTAGACGTCCTTGTGCCGGTGGTGCTCGTCACTCTCCAACCGCAGCGCGGGCAGCTCGGGGAGCACCCGGTCGGCGAGTCCGGTGTCCACCAGCAGCCCCAGACCCTTGCGCGGGTGGGCGGAGAGGATCAGCTTGTTCAGCTCGCCCTGGATCCGCTCCGCGGAAACGATCTCGATCCGCTCGGACATCGCCTTCATGGCCGCGACGACCTCGAGGTCGACCTCGAAGTCCAGCTGCGCGGCGAACCGTGCCGCCCGCAGCATCCGCAGCGGGTCGTCGGAGAAGGACTCCTCCGGGGTTCCGGGAGTGCGCAGCACGCCGGCGGCCAGGTCCTCCAGACCGCCGTGCGGGTCGATGAACTCCTGCTCGGGCAGAGCCAGGGCCATGGCGTTGACCGTGAAGTCACGCCGGACCAGGTCCTCGTCGATCGAGTCGCCGTAGGAGACCTCGGGCTTGCGCGACGTACGGTCGTAGGCCTCCGACCGGTACGTCGTCACCTCGATCTGGAAATTCCGTACGACGTCCCCGGAGCGGGCGCTCTTCTGCGCCCCGACGGTGCCGAAAGCGATACCGACGTCCCACACCGAGTCCGCCCACGGCCGGACGATCTTCAGAACGTCCTCGGGGCGGGCATCGGTGGTGAAGTCGAGATCGTTGCCGAGACGCCCCAGCAGCGCGTCGCGGACGGACCCACCGACCAGGGCGAGGCGGAAGCCCGCCTCCTGGAAACGGCGGCCGAGCTCGTCGGCGACAGGAGCGACCCGCAGCAGTTCACTGACCGCGCGGCGCTGCACCTGACTCAGGGCACTGGGGTTGTCTTCGTTGGCGTTCGGCACAACTGAAAAGGGTACGTGCCCGTCCCCCCAGGGGCCGCCCCGTTTTGCGGCCACCCCGGTACCCGACCACCGGGCCCCTGAGCCGATCATGTGGAGCAAGGCGCGGCACTCGCACACAGCGGGCCTCGTTACCATGCGTGGACGCACAAAAGACGACCACTGACACTTCGAGGGACGGGCTAGCGCGTGGCCGAGGCGGCAGACAACCAGGGGGCGTCCCCCGCTCCTGCCCGGCGTAGGTGGCTGCGGCGGGCGATCGTCCTGCTCGCCGGGACGCCCGTGCTGGCTGCCCTGATCTACTCGCCCGCCCCCCGGGCCGAGGCCGCTCAGGCCGCGTCCGTGGACGTCCAGCTGACCTCCATGGCCCCCACGGCACCGGTCAAGGGCGACACCCTGACCATCAAGGGCACCGTACTCAACACCGGCCCTGAGAAGATCACCGGCGCACACGTCGGTCTGCGGGTCGGGCCCGCGCTCGCGGACCGCTCGTCCATCGACGAAGCGGCGGAGCGCACCGGCTTCCGGGCCGGCGCCGACCCGGGTGAGATCGACCCGGCCTACGCGGTGAAGATCGACTCCCTGCCGTCGAAGGTCAGCCAGGAATTCACGCTGACCATCCCGGTGAACAAGCTGGAGCTCGACAAGGACGGCGTCTACCAGCTCGGCGTCTCCCTGTCCGGGGTGACCGACAGCCGCCCGTCCGAGCAGGTGATGGGCATCAAGCGGACCTTCCTGCCCTGGCAGCCGGAGGCCGCCGCCAAGCGCTCCCAGCTCACCTATGCCTGGCCGCTGATCTCCAGCACCCGCGTGACGGCGGAGACCGGCTCCGACGAGCTCCAGACCCCCGTGTTCCTCGACGACTCCCTCGCCGATGAGCTCAGGCCGGGCGGGCGCCTGGAGCAGATGGTCACCCTCGGCAAGGACCTGCCGATCACCTGGGTCATCGACCCCGACCTGCTCTACACGGTCGACGCGATGACCAAGGGCTACCGGGTCCGCAGCCCGGGCGGCAAGCCCGTCCAGGGCAAGAGCAAGGCCGTCGCCGAGCAGTGGCTGAGCTCCTTGGAGGCGGCCGTCCAGGGCAAGAAGGTCGTCGCCCTGCCGTTCGCCGACCCGGACCTCGCCTCCTTGGCCCACCACGGCAAGGACGTCTCGGGCACCCTGGGCCAGCTGCGCCCCGCCACCGACAAGGCGAAGCAGGCCGTCGAGACGGTCCTGCACGTCCCCGCGTCCACCGACTTCTCCTGGCCCGTGGACGGCGCCATCGATCCGTCGATCGTGAACGTCGCCACCTCGGCCGGCGCGCACAACGTCCTCACCCGTAGTGACAGCCTCGTGGAGAGCGGAGCCCTCGGCTACACGCCCTCGGCCGCCCGCCCCATCGGCGCCGGCACCACTGCCGTCGTCGCCGACGCCGACCTGTCCACCGCCTTCGAGGGCGACATGCTGAACGCCGGGACCTCCACGCTCGCCGTGCAGCGGTTCCTCGCCCACAGCCTCGCCCTGAACCTGCAGGGCACCGACGAGCCGCGCAGCTTCGTCGTCGCCCCTCAGCGGACGCCCAGCGTCAGCCAGGTCCAGTCGATGGCCGCTGCCGTACGCGGCCTCCAGGCGGGCCGCTGGACCCAGCCGACGGACCTCGAGGCCGCGGCCGCGGCCAAGCCCGACCCCGGAGCCACCACCCAGGTGCCGGGCGCCGGTCAGTACCCCGAGGCCCTGCGCAAGCAGGAGATGCCGGTGGCGGCCTTCGAGAAGATCCGCACGACGCAGAACACCCTCGACCGCTTCAAGGTGATCCTCGCCGCGCCCGACCGCGTGGTGATCCCCTTCGGCAACACCACCAACCGGGAGATGTCCACCTCCTGGCGCGGCCGCCCCGACGAGGCCCGCCTGTACCGGGACGAGGTGCAGAACTACCTGATCGGTCTCACCGAGAAGGTCAAGGTCATCCCGAAGTCGGACGCCACCTTGTCCGGACACAGCGCCACCATCCCGGTCAGCGTCCAGAACAGCCTGGTCCAGGACGTCCACGACCTCGTCCTGCGTGTGAAGTCCGCCAACCCGACCCGCTTGATGTTCGGCGACAAGGGCGAGGCCGAGCAGCAGGTCACCGTCCAGGGCGACCACACCCAGACGGTCAAGTTCACCGCCAACGCCACGGCGAGCGGCCCCGTCGAGGTGACGGCGCAGCTGTTCACCAAGGACGGCGTCCCCTACGGCAAGGAACGCAAGTTCACCGTCGAGGCCACCGAGATCACGCCCACCGTGATGCTCGTCATCGCCGGCGGTGTGCTCCTCCTGGTCCTGGCAGGCATCAAGATGTACGCCAGTCGCAAGCGCGTCGCAGCACGCGCGGCCGCCGAGGAGAGCACGCAGCCGAGTGACGAGTCCCCGGACACCGCAGCGCAAAGCACCGAGGGGTCCGGCACGAGTGAGACAGTGGACCGTTGATTGACGCCGTGGCCGGTCGGCCTGGGGACGATGAGGTGGGGTTTCGATGAACGCGCCGTACGACGGTGACCGCGCGCAGGGCACTGGTGGGCCTGCGCCCTCCCAGGGCACTGCCCCGGGCACCCCGGTGCCCGGGCAGGTTCCCGCGCCTGCGCCCGCGCCGGAGCGTGACCCGTATGTCCAGGACGCCTACGACCACGACCCGTACCGGGCCCAGGACCTGTCGGCCCAGGACCCCGTCGCCGAGGTGCTCTACGACCGGGCCTCGCACCCGCCGCCGCCGCCCGGCACCTACCAGGAGCCCGGCCCGCTCTACGCCGCGCCGACCGCGCCCGCGTACTCTCCCGACCCGCACGTCTGGGCCCAGACCCCACCGCCGGAGCCGGACGGCCCCTCCCGCCACCTGCCGTACGGCGACCACGCCACGACCACCCAGTTCGTCGGCGTGGACTCCCTGGTCACCAACGCCTCGGAAGAGCAGCTCGAACCCGACGCCTTCGCGCACCTGTACCGGGACCAGGAGGCGGCGCCCCGCACCCCCGCCGAGGAGGCGCCCGTCGCCGCACCGGCGCCGAGCAAGCCCGCCGGACGGGCCTCCGGCCTGCTGAAGTCCAGCGCGCTGATGGCCGCGGGCACCATCGTGTCCCGCATCACCGGCTTCTTGCGGACCCTGGTCATCGCCGGTGCCATCGGTGTCGGCACCTTCAACGACACGTACCAGATCGCCAACACCCTGCCCACGATGATCTACGTGCTGGTCGGCGGCGGCGCCCTGAACGCCGTCTTCATCCCGCAGCTCGTCCGGGCCATGAAGAACGACGACGACGGCGGACAGGCGTACGCCAACCGGCTGCTCACCCTCGTCGTGGTGCTGTTGGCGGGCATCACCACCATCTGTGTCCTGGCCGCACCGGTGTTCATCACGATGATGTCGCCGAAGATCGCCTCCGACCCGCAACAGATGGACGTCGCGGTCGCCTTCGCCCGCTACTGCCTGCCCACCATGTTCTTCATGGGCATCCACGTGGTCCTGGGTCAGATCCTCAACGCCCGCGGCCGCTTCGGCGCGATGATGTGGACCCCGGTCCTCAACAACATCGTGGTCATCGCCACCTTCGGCGCCTTCATCTGGGCCTTCGGCGGCTTCACCACCTCCGGCGTCAACGCCACCACCGTCACCCCCGAGGGGGTGCGCCTGCTGGGCCTGGGCACCCTGCTCGGCCTCACCGTCCAGGCCCTCGCGATGCTGCCGTACCTGCGCGACGCGGGCTTCAAGCCGCGCCTGCGCTTCGACTGGCGGGGCCACGGCCTCGGCAAGGCCGCCGGCCTGGCCAAGTGGACGTTCTTCTTCGTCCTCGCCAACCAGGTCGGCCTCGTGGTCGTCACCCAGCTCGCCACCTGGGCCGGTTCCGTGGCGGAGAAGCAGGGCCACCCCGGTACCGGCATCACCGCCTACAACTACGCGCTGCTGCTGTGGCAGATGCCGCAGGCCATCATCACCGTCTCCGTCATGACGGCCGTCCTGCCCCGCATCTCCCGCTCCGCCCACGACGGCGACGCCGCCGCGGTCCGCGACGACATCTCGTACGGGCTGCGCACCTCGGCCGTCGCGATCGTGCCCTGCGCCTTCGCGTTCCTCGCCCTCGGTGTCCCGATGGCCACCCTGCTCTACGCCGGCTCGGGCTCGGGCGCCCAGAACATCGGCTACATCCTGATGGCGTTCGGCCTCGGCCTGATCCCGTACTCGATCCAGTACGTGGTCCTGCGCGGCTTCTACGCCTACGAGGACACCCGCACGCCCTTCTACAACACCTGCATCGTCGCCGCCGTCAACGCGGCGGTCTCCACGCTCTCCTTCTTCGTGCTCCCCGCCCGGTGGGCGGTGGTCGGCATGGCCGCCGCCTACGGGCTCGGCTACGCCGTCGGCGTCGGAGTGGCCTGGCGCCGGCTGCGTGCCCGGCTCGGTGGCGACCTCGACGGGGCGCACGTGATGCGCACCTACGCCCGTCTCACCGGTGCCTGCGTCCCGGCCGCCGCCGTGGCCGGCGCCGCCGCCTACGGGGTCACCCAGTGGCTGGGCAGCGGAGTCACCGGCTCCGCCGCGTCCCTCGTCGCCGGCGGGATCGCCCTGGCCGCGGTGTTCCTCATCGCCGCCAAGCGGATGCGGATCGAAGAGCTCAACGCGATGGTCGGAATGGTCCGCGGACGTTTGGGGCGCTGATGCGCACAACCGTCGCCCCCTTTCGTGTGTCGTGCTTAGCGTCGGACTGTGGGCACAATTGGCATGGCTTCGCAGACTGGCCGACAGCGCGCAACGGATGGGGAGGCGGGAACGACGGTGGCGGAACGTAGCACGGCTGCCGTCGACGTGGCCGACAGCGGCAATGAGCCGCTGACCGCTCAGGCGGCACAGGCCACGTCCGACGGGGTGGACACCCAGAACGGACGAGCCGCGGACGGACCCATGCCCGACAAGGACGGCGAACGCACCAACGCGGCCCCTGCGGCCGCACCCGAACTGCACAGCGGACACAAGCTCGCCAGACGCTATCGGCTGGAAGAGTGCGTCACCCGTGTGGACGGATTCAGCAGTTGGCGCGCGATGGACGAGAAACTGCGCCGAGCCGTGGGTGTGCACCTGATGCCCGCCGACCACGCGCGCGCCCGCTCCGTCCTGGCCGCCGCACGGTCCTCCGCCCTGCTCGGCGACCCGCGGTTCGTCCAGGTCCTGGACGCCGTGGAGGAGAACGACCTCGTCTACGTCGTCCACGAGTGGCTGCCCGACGCCACCGAACTCACCGCCCTCCTCGCCCTCGGCCCCCTGGAGGCCCACGAGGCCTACCAGCTCGTCAGCCAGGTCTCCCAGGCCATGGCCGCCGCACACCGTGAAGGTCTCGCCCATCTGCGGCTGACGCCGAGCGCGATACTGCGCACCTCCACCGGCCAGTACCGCATCCGTGGCCTCGCCGTGAACGCCGCCCTGCGCGGCATCACCAGCGAGACTCCGCAGCGGGCCGACACCGAGGCCATCGGCGCCCTGCTGTACGCCGCCCTCACCCAGCGCTGGCCGTACGAGAGCGACGCGTACGGCCTCACCGGCCTGCCCAAGGGCGTCGGCCTGATCGCCCCCGACCAGGTACGCGCCGGTGTGCACCGGGGCCTGGGCGAACTCGCCATGCGCGCACTCGCCAACGACGGGGCCACCGCCTCCCGTCAGGAACCCGCCTGCACCACCCCCGACGAGCTGGCCAAGGCCGTGGCCGCGATGCCCCGCATCCGGCCGCCGGAGCCCGCCTTCACCGCGCCGCCGGAGTACCAGCACACCACCTACCAGCAGGGGAACTACGGCCGTCCCACGCCTCCCGGCGTGAACACCGCGCAGAGCCGGCCCGTCGTACCCCCGCCGCCCCCGCTGCAGAGCCGTACCGGCCGGGCGCTCAAGTGGGGCGTCGCCGCCCTGCTCATCGCCGCCCTCGGCCTGGGCAGCTGGCAGCTGGCCGACAAGCTCCTGGACCACAGGGGCCAGCAGGGCAACAGCGGCACCAACAACAACCCGCAGACCGGTACCGAGGACAACCCGAAGCAGCCCGAACCCGGCAAGGAACTGAAGATCCGGGACGTCTCCGTGCTCGGGGGCTCGGTGAAGCCCGCCTTGGCTCCGAAGACCATCGACGGGGACCCCGGATCCGCCTGGATCACCCCCGAGTACTACAACTACGCCAACTTCGGCCGTCTGGAGACGGAGAACGACGGCAGCGGGATCATCGTCGACCTGGGCGAGGTCCGGTACGTGTCCGGGCTCGACATCGACATGTATCTGCCGGGACAGACGGTCGAGATCCTCGCCGCCACCGCAGACAGCGCCGCCCCTGGCTCCGTCTCCGGCTTCGCCCAGCGGATAACCGAGCTGAAGCGCACCGACAAGAAGATCGAGACCACGCTCGACACCCCGATCCGTGCCCGCTACGTGCTGATCCACATCACCGAGCTGCCCTCTTCCGGCGGCGGCTACCGGGGCGGGATCAACGAGATCAAGGTGCTCGGCTCGTCGTCCTGAGCGCACTCCCATCGGCCGCACGCGGCCCGCTCGCCGGGCGGGCCGCGTGATTCTTTACGCGCCCGGCCGGCGCCCCTAGGCTCCGTCCGGGGAGGAAGCAGGGGTGTGATGCGAGAAGGAACCACGGAAGGCCGCAGCGACCAGGAGCTCCTGGCGCAGCACGTGGCCGGGGATCCCGAGGCCTTCGGTGAGCTCGTCCGGCGTCACCGCGACCGGCTGTGGGCCGTGGCGCTGCGGACCCTCGGGGACCGGGAGGAAGCCGCGGACGCCGTACAGGACGCCCTGGTCTCCGCCTACCGGGCCGCCCACACTTTCCGCGGGGATTCCGCCGTCACCACCTGGCTGCACCGGATCACCGTCAACGCCTGCCTGGACCGGGCCCGCAAGGCCGCCTCCCGCCGGACCTCGCCCATCGAGGACACGGACCGCCTGGAGCGCCTTCTGGAGCCCCATGAGTCCGCGGAGGCCCCGGCGGAACGCCAGGACCTCCATCGCCAGCTCCTGGCCGCTCTGAGTACCCTCCCGGCCGATCAGCGGGCCGCGCTGGTCCTCGTCGACATGCAGGGATACCCCGTCGCCGAGGCCGCCCGGCTCCTCGACGTGCCCACCGGCACCGTCAAGAGCCGGTGCGCGCGCGGCCGGGCGAAACTCGTGCCACTCCTCACTCATCTGCGCACGAATGCCGGGGATAACACCGCCACCGAGCGGGGAAGGAACCGGACGCCGGGCCCGCCCGTCCCACCAGCGGCAGAACCCAGGCATCCAGACCCAGACGCTGTGAAGGGCGGAGGTGGACGATCATGACCCCGCCCACTGGCATGTCCGGCACGACCGGCACGATCCGGCACCCGGACGTCTCGGAGATCTCCGACCTGACCGAAGGTCTCCTCTCCCCGTCCCGTACCGCCGAGATCCGGCGCCATCTCGACGACTGCGCCCTGTGCGCCGATGTCCTCGCTTCCTTGGAGGAGATCCGCTCCCTCCTCGGCACCCTCCCGGGCCCGGCCCGGATGCCCTCCGACATCGCCGGACGCATCGACGCGGCCCTCGCCGCGGAGGCCCTTCTCGATTCCACCCGGCCGCGGGTGCGCGACGTACCGGCCGACCGTCCCCGTACACCCGACCGCGATGTTTCACGTGGAACAGCGCCCGCCGGTCACCCGACCGGCCCAACCGGACCGGGGCGACGGCGCGCGCGTCGCCGGATCGCCGTCCTCACCGGGCTGGCCGGAGCCGCGGCCTGCGCCCTGGGCATCTTCCTGTTCGGCGACTTCTCGGGCCCGCCCACCCACGAAACCGCCACGAGTGGCCAGGCGTCCGACTCCGCCGAGCGGCCGTCCGCCGCTGCCTCGGGCGGGGACACGTACACCGCTCAAGGACTCCCGGACAGCGTCCGGCAGCTCATCGCGGGCGGCCCGGGCGCCAAGAACGTTCCCCAGGAGCAGAACAACACCCTCGGGCTGGAGAACACCGCACCCGCCCCGGGGGACAAGCGGGGAGCGACGTCCGTCCCGGCCTGCGTCCAACAGGCCACCGGCCGGCCCGACGCCCCGCTCGGCGCCGAACGCGGCAGCTACCAGGGCACCCCCGTCTACCTCCTCGTCCTGCCGCACCCTGCCGACTCCGCCCGCGTGGACGCCTACCTCGTCGACACGGCATGCGAGCAGACCGGTTCGGACAGCCCCGGAAAGGTCCTTCTGACGAACACCTACGCGCGGTAGCCGAGGCGTTCAGGGCCGTGGTGGGACAAGCGGGGAATGCATGCGCCGTAGGATCCGTTGGGTGGGGTGAGAGTCCGCACCGGCCCCCGGTAGGCAGTACGCAGTCCGCAGAGACGAGGAAGAAACCCGTGAGCGACGTCCGAAACGTGATCATCATCGGCTCCGGGCCGGCCGGTTACACCGCCGCCCTGTACACCGCACGCGCTTCGCTCAAGCCCCTGGTCTTCGAAGGAGCCGTCACCGCGGGTGGCGCCCTGATGAACACCACCGAGGTGGAGAACTTCCCGGGCTTCCAGGACGGCATCATGGGCCCCGACCTCATGGACAACATGCGTGCCCAGGCCGAGCGCTTCGGCGCCGAGCTGATCTCGGACGACGTCGTGGCCGTGGACCTCAGCGGTGAGATCAAGACCGTCACCGACACCGCCGGCACCGTGCACCGCGCGAAGGCCGTCATCGTCACCACCGGTTCGCAGCACCGCAAGCTCGGCCTCCCCAACGAGGACGCCCTCTCCGGCCGCGGTGTCTCCTGGTGCGCCACCTGCGACGGGTTCTTCTTCAAGGACCACGACATCGCCGTCGTCGGCGGCGGCGACACCGCGATCGAGGAGGCCACCTTCCTCTCGCGCTTCGCCAAGTCCGTCACGATCGTCCACCGCCGCGACAGCCTGCGCGCCTCGAAGGCCATGCAGGACCGCGCCTTCGCCGACCCGAAGATCAAGTTCGCCTGGGACAGCGAGGTCGCGGAGATCCACGGCGACCAGAAGCTCTCCGGCCTCACCCTGCGCAACACCAAGACCGGTGAGACCTCCGAGCTGCCCGTGACCGGCCTCTTCATCGCCGTCGGCCACGACCCGCGCACCGAGCTCTTCAAGGGCCAGCTCGACCTCGACGAGGAGGGCTACCTCAAGGTCGAGGCCCCCTCCACCCGGACCAGCGCCACCGGCGTGTTCGGCGCCGGCGACGTCGTGGACCACACCTACCGTCAGGCCATCACCGCTGCGGGCACCGGCTGCTCCGCCGCCCTCGACGCCGAGCGCTTCCTCGCGGCGCTCGCGGACGCCGAGAAGGTCCACGCAGCGGTCTGACCGGTCTGACCCCCACTCCGCCCCACCCCACACCCCGCAGGAAAGAAGAAGGAGGCCGCTGTGGCCGGCACCCTCAAGAACGTGACCGACGCTGACTTCGACGAGCAGGTTCTCAGGAGCGACAAGCCCGTACTGGTGGACTTCTGGGCCGCCTGGTGCGGACCGTGCCGCCAGATCGCGCCGTCCCTCGAGGCCATCGCCGCCGAGTACGGCGACCAGATCGAGATCGTCAAGCTCAACATCGACGAGAACCCGGCCACGGCCGCCAAGTACGGCGTCATGTCCATCCCGACGCTGAACGTCTACCAGGGCGGCGAGGTCGCCAAGACCATCGTCGGTGCGAAGCCGAAGGCCGCCATCCTGCGCGACCTCAACGAGTTCGTCGAGGTCAAGACCGCCTGACGCGCTCGATGTTTCACGTGAAACGGGGCCGCCCCTCCAGGGGGCGGCCCTGTTCCGCGTCTCGCGCTCACAGCGGCCGCAGCGCAGGCTCCTTGCGCGCCGCGCCCAGCAGCCGATCCAGCGCGAGCTCCACGTCTTCCTTCCAGGACAACGTCGAGCGCAGCTCCAGCCGCAGCCGCGGATGCACCGGATGCGGCCGTACGGTCTTGAAGCCCACCGCCAGGAGATGGTCTGCGGGCAGGAGACAGGCGGGCCCCTCCCAGTGCGCGTCCCCGAACGCCTCGATCGCCCGGAATCCTCGCCGCAGCAGGTCCTTGGCCACCGTCTGGACCATGACCCGTCCGAGCCCCTGCCCCTGATACCCCGGCATGATCCAGGCGGTGATCAGCTGCACGGCATCGGGCGAGACCGGGCTGGTCGGAAAGGCAGTGGCCCGCGGCACGTACGCCGGCGGCGCGTAGAGGACGAAGCCCACCGGAACCTCGTCCACGTAGACCACTCGGCCGCACGAACCCCACTCCAGCAGAACGGCGGAGATCCACGCCTCTTTCTCCTGCGCCGGAGTACCGGCCTTCACGGCGGCCTCGCCGCTGACCGGGTCCAGCTCCCAGAAGACGCAGGACCGGCAACGACGGGGCAGGTCCTGGAGGTTGTCCAGCGTGAGCGGTACCAGCCGACGACCCATGACCGCATCGTATCCACTGGTCCATCGTTCTTCGACAGCAAAGCGAAGGGGCGGATCGCACCGGTTCGCACCGCTGCGATCCGCCCCTCGGCGGCCCGGGGATCACTCCCCGGCAAGACCCTGATCCAGCACCCGACCCTCGCCCGGCGCCAGCGTCCCCAGAATCCGCTCCAGATCCTCCATCGAGGCGAACTCAACGGTGATCTTGCCCTTCTTCTGGCCCAGATCGACCTTCACCCGCGTCTCGAACCGGTCCGACAGTCGCGTCGCCAGCTCGTTGAGCGCCGGAGCCACCCGGGCACCCGCGCGCGGGCCCTTCGGCTTCACCACACTCGACGGCTCCGAGGCCATCAGCGTCACGATCTCCTCGACCGCGCGCACCGACAGGCCCTCGGCCACGATCCGGTGTGCCAGCTTGTCCTGCGCCTCGGAGTCCTCCACCGAGAGCAGCGCACGCGCATGCCCGGCCGACAGCACACCCGCGGCGACCCGGCGCTGCACCGAGGGGGACAGCTTCAGGAGCCGCAGTGTGTTCGACACCTGGGGACGCGAGCGCCCGATCCGGTCGGCCAGCTGGTCGTGGGTGCATTTGAAGTCACGCAGCAGCTGGTCGTAGGCCGCGGCTTCCTCCAGCGGGTTCAGCTGAGCCCGGTGCAGGTTCTCCAGCAGCGCGTCCAGCAGCAGCTTCTCGTCGTCCGTCGCGCGGATGATCGCCGGAATGGCCTCCAGCCCGGCCTCGCGGCAGGCGCGCCAGCGACGCTCACCCATGATCAGCTCATAGCGGCCGGGGGCCGACTGCCGCACCACCACCGGCTGGAGCAGGCCCACCTCCTGGATGGAGGTCACCAGCTCGGCGAGCGCGTCCTCGTCGAAGACCTCGCGCGGCTGGCGCGGGTTCGGCGTGATCGCGTCCATCGGGAGCTCCGCGAACGTGGCCCCCGCGACCGTATTGCTCTCGATCTCGTTCTCGGGCTGAGGCTCCGGACCGGCCTCCGGGACGATCGCGAGCGATGTTTCACGTGAAACATCGGCCTGTACGAGCGCAGCGAGCTTCGCCGCCGCGACCCCCCGCTCCGAAGCCAGCGTCGGCACCGCCGACGGGGACGTCGAACCGGCACCGATCACCGGGGGCGTCTTCTCCTGCGGAGCCGCGGGGATCAGCGCACCGAGCCCCCGCCCCAGACCCCTACGTCGATCACTCACTGGATCCCCTCCGCCACACTCTGCGTGCTGTTCGTGCCCGGGCCCAGATGGGCGTGCCGAGCCTCGTACTGAATGCCGACCCCCCGATACGCGATCTCTCGCGCTGCCTCCAGGTAGGAGAGGGAACCACTGGAACCCGGGTCGTACGTGAGCACCGTCTGCCCATAGCTGGGCGCCTCGGAAATGCGCACCGACCGGGGGATGCTCGTCCGCAGCACCTCCTTGCCGAAGTGGCTGCGTACCTCCTCCGCCACCTGCGAGGCCAGCCGCGTCCTGCCGTCGTACATCGTCAACAGGATGGTCGACACGTGGAGCGTCGGATTGAGGTGGGCCCGCACCAGATCGACATTGCGCAGCAGCTGCCCCAGGCCCTCCAGCGCGTAGTACTCGCACTGGATCGGGATCAGCACCTCCGCGCCGGCCACCAGGGCGTTCACCGTCAGCAGTCCGAGCGAGGGAGGACAGTCGATCAGGATGTAGTCGAGGGGCTGGTCGTACGCCTGGATCGCCCGCTGCAGGCGGCTCTCCCGTGCCACGAGCGACACCAGCTCGATCTCGGCGCCCGCCAGGTCGATCGTGGCCGGGGCACAGAAGAGCCCCTCCACGTCCACCACCGGTTGGACAACCTCCAGCAGGGGCCGGCTGTCCACGAGCACGTCGTAGATGGACGGCACATCGGCGTGGTGGTCGATGCCCAGCGCCGTGGACGCGTTGCCTTGCGGGTCGAGGTCGACCACCAGGACCCGTGCACCGTGCAGCGCGAGTGAGGCCGCCAGGTTCACGGTCGTCGTGGTCTTACCCACGCCGCCCTTCTGGTTGGCGACCACGATCACCCGGGTCTGATTCGGGCGGGGCAGCCTCTCACCGGCGCGCCCCAACGTCTCGACCGCCTGCTGGGCAGCTCGGCCGATGGGGGTGTCGTTGTCTACAAGAGGCGGTGGCAATGTTTCACGTGAAACATCCTCACCCGCCGATTCAGAGCGGGGACCGGGGACCGGATCGGCCATGGGCCCCGCGAGGTTGGCGTCGGACCGCACGGTGTCACTCTCCTCGACATCAGGCTCGCGATGAACAGAGCCTCCCATGTCACCCGGGTCGCGAACCAGCGGGGCCCGTACTCCTGTGGATGAATCCACCGTTGTGGACAACTCTGTCCCCCTTGCGTCCTTGCGCTGAAGGGGCGACGCAGCCGCACGACCGCGGCTGATGATTCCGTGCAGCAGAGAGCGACGTTTCACGTGAAACACGATGCCCGGAGGGAGTCCCCCGGCCTCTACGACACTCCGAAATCCATACCTATAGGGCCCAACACGGAGGAAAACTCCCGTGTGGGCCCCGGCTCTCGGCGAATCAGCGGAGGATCACCGGCGACGGCGGGTACGTCCCACCCGCGCCGCCTTAGCCCGCTTGGCCGCGAACCTCACCCCTCCAGGGCTTTCTCCGACTTCGACCCGCACGACCGTCGACAGAGGATCCACCAGACCCTCGCCCACGTGCAGCACCGAGGTCTTCACCACACCCAGCTTCGCCAGCGCCGTCTTCGCCGACACCAATTCCTCGTCCGCGGTGTCGCCCTTCAGGGCCAGCATCTCGCCGTACGGCCGCAGCAGCGGCACACCCCAGCCGGCCAGCCGGTCCAGCGGGGCCACCGCCCGCGCCGTCACCACATGCACCGGCTGCAGCTTGCCCAGGACCTCCTCGGCCCGCCCCCGCACCACCGTGACGTGGTCCAGGCCCAGCAGCTCGACGGCCTCCTGGAGGAAGGTCGTACGCCGCAGCAGCGGTTCCAACAGCGTGATCTTGAGATCACGGCGCACCAAGGCGAGCGGGATACCGGGCAGACCCGCACCCGAGCCCACATCGCACACGGTGACCCCCTGAGGGACCACCTCCGACAGCACCGCGCAGTTCAGCAGGTGCCGCTCCCACAGGCGCGGCACCTCACGCGGCCCGATCAGGCCCCGCTTGACTCCTGCGTCCGCCAGCAGCTCCGCGTACCGCACAGCTTCCGGGAAAAACTCACCGAACACCGCGCGCGCCTCTTCAGGCGCCGGGGGAAGCTCAGCTGCCTCCGTCACGGGGACCGTCCTTCCGTACCGCATGGTTCTGAAAAACCACGACTTCAAGATGAGGCGTCGTTCACCTGTCAGGCCAGGCTGACAAACATCGGCCCCGCCTGCGACACAGACGGGGCCGAGACAACTCGCGTCGACGATCAGGCCGGGAGCACAACGACGAAGCGCTGCGGCTCCTCGCCCTCCGACTCGCTGCGCAGACCGGCGGCCGCCACGGCGTCGTGGACGACCTTCCGCTCGAACGGGGTCATCGGAGCCAGCTTCAGCGGCTCGCCGGACGCCTTCACGTCCGCCGCGGCCTGAGCGCCCAGCGCCGCCAGCTCCTCGCGCTTCTTCGCGCGGAACCCGGCGATGTCCAGCATCAGCCGGCTGCGGTCCCCGGTCTCCCGGTGCACGGCGAGGCGGGTCAGCTCCTGCAGAGCCTCCAGGACCTCACCGTCGTGGCCCACGAGCTTCTGCAGATCACGGCTGGCGGAGTCACTGACGATCGACACCGCGGCCCGGTCGGCCTCGACGTCCATGTCGATGTCGCCGTCCAGGTCGGCGATGTCCAGCAGACCCTCGAGGTAGTCAGCCGCGATCTCACCCTCCTGCTCGAGGCGGGTCAGGGTGTCGCCACTCTCAGCGGCGGCGGTGGTGGTGCCTTCCGTCACGGGAGGGACTCCTTCTTACTTCTTGGGAGCGGGCTTGCTGGGGGTCTGACGCTGCGACTTCGACTGGCGCTTCGGCTGCTGCCGCTTCGCGGCACCGCCGCTCGCCGCATCCGAGTCCGCCGTGGCCTCGACACTCTTGATCACGGAGCCGTCCGCCTGGGCGGCCATGCCCTGCTTGCTCAGGGCGGCGACGAACTTGCGCTCGTTGTCGTTGCGGTCCGGGCCCTTGGCGACGATCGCCGAGACGACCCGCTTCTTGCCCCGGCCCTTGAGCTCACCGTGCGAGGTGATCTGCTTCAGCAGGCGGGTCAGGTACTGGTCCTGCGCCTTGCTGCCCGGCGTCGGGTTCTGGTTGATCACGTACATCTGCTGGCCCATGGTCCACACGTTCGTGGTCAGCCAGTAGACGAGAACACCGACGGGGAAGTTGATGCCCATGACCGCGAAGATCACCGGGAAGATGTACATCAGCATCTTCTGCTGCTGCATGAACGGCGTCTTGACCGAGAGGTCGACGTTCTTCTGCATCAGCTGACGCTGGGTGTAGAACTGCGACAGCGACATCATGATGATCATGACCGCGGTGACGATCCGGACGTCCGTGAGGGTGGCGCCGAGAGCGGCGACCTTCTCCGGGCTGTCCATGAACTTCGCGGCGATCGGCGCACCGAAGATCTTGGCCGCGCGGGCGCTGTCGACCAGCTGCTGGTCCATCGCGCCGACCGCCTTGCCGTCGGCGATGTTCGACAGCACGTGGTACAGCGCGAAGAAGAACGGGGACTGCGCCAGGATGGGCAGGCACGAGGAGAGCGGGTTGGTACCCGTCTCCTTGTACAGCTTCATCATCTCTTCGGACTGACGCTGCTTGTCGTTCTTGTAGCGCTCCTGGATCGCCTTCATCTTCGGCTGGAGCGCCTGCATACCCCGCGTCGCCTTGATCTGCTTCACGAAGAGCGGGATCAGACAGATACGGATCAAGATCACCAGGGACACGATGGACAGGCCCCAGGCCCACCCACTCGACTCACCGAAGATCGCCCCGTACATCGAGTGGAACTGGACGATGATCCACGAGACGGGGTAAGTGATAAAGCTGAACAGACTGGCAATCGTGTCCACTAATCAGGCTCCTTGAGCATTGCGAGATCTACGCAACGCACTGCGCAGCTGCTCGTGCCAACGCGGGCGTTTACGGGGTGGGACATGGTCCACGCCACCCGGGGACCACGGATTGCACCGCAGGATCCGCCAGGCGGTCAGGGCCGTCCCCTTCACCGCACCATGCCGGTCGATGGCCGTGTACCCGTAGTGCGAACACGACGGGTAGTAGCGGCACACCGGCCCGAGCAGCGGACTGATCGTCCACTGGTACAGCTTGATCAAAGCGAGCAGCGGGTACTTCATCGAGCCACGCCTCCCAGGAGCCGCACCAGAGCGGCATCCAGGTCCCGGGCCAGCTCGTCGGGGCCGGCATCACCCGCTCCGGGCAACGCGCGTACCACCACCAGGCTACCGGCGGGCAGCTGGGACAGCCGCTCGCGGACCAGATGGCGCAGACGGCGCTTGACCCGGTTACGTACGACGGCGTTGCCGACAGCCTTGCTGACGACGAAACCCGCACGCGACGAGGGATCGATCTCCCCCGACTCGTGCGGGTCCGTTGCACCGCTTGTACGTAGATGGACGACGAGGAGCGGGCGACCAGCCCGACGACCTCGACGTACCGCGCTCGCGAAGTCCTCGCGCCGCCTCAGCCGATTCTCGGGAGACAGCACGACGTCACGACCTGCGTGTGGTTACGCGGAAAGGGCGGCGCGGCCCTTGCCACGACGGTTCGCGAGGATCGCGCGACCGGCACGGGTACGCATCCGCAGGCGGAAGCCGTGGGTCTTGGCACGACGGCGGTTGTTCGGCTGGAAGGTGCGCTTGCTCACTCGGGGGCTCCAGAGAATGAATCGTTGTGGCGGGACATCGCCTGGCTGTCACCGTGCGCCCACGAGGAAACTCGCGTGTTCGCCCGAGTGGCACCGCTAAATGATCACTATCAGTGACCTTCGCCCATCGGTAGGCAGGCGGCAGCAGCCATCGACAACTCGACCTCGTTACGGTACGCGCGGCTACGCCATCCGGTCAAACCGAGCCGGCATGGCCCCACACTGTGCACAGGCTGTGGACAACGACTTGAACCGTACCCGTTGGCCTGACTACCGTTGCCTGACCCCGGATTTTTTGTCCCGACCGTCCCAAAGAACCACACATTCGTGGGACCCCTGTGAGAGAGCGTGCTCTGTGGCTGACGTACCTGCCGATCTTGCCGCAGTGTGGCCAAGGGTGCTCGAAAAGCTCCTCGGGGAGGGACAGCCGGGGATCGAGCCCAAGGACAAGCAGTGGGTGGAGCGTTGTCAGCCCCTGGCGCTCGTCGCCGACACCGCGTTGCTGGCCGTCCCCAATGAATGGGGCAAGCGCGTCCTCGAGGGCCGCCTCGCCCCGCTGATCAGTGACGCGCTCAGCCGTGAGTGCGGCCGGCCCATCCGGATCGCCATCACCGTGGACGACTCCGCCGGCGAGCCCGCGCCCCCCGCCCCGCCCGTCCAGCAGCAGGGCGGGTACGAGCCGTACGGCGGCCAGCGCCCCGGCGGCGGCCCGGGTGACGACCAGCTCCCCACCGCCCGCCCGGCCTATCCGGACTACCAGCAGCAGCGCCCCGAGCCCGGCGCCTGGCCCCGCGGTGGCCAACAGGACGACTACGGCTGGCAGCAGCCGCGCCTCGGCGGATTCCCCGAGCGCGACCCGTACGCCTCCCCGCAGCCGGGCTACCTCCAGCAGTCCGAGCCCTCCGGCTACGACCAGGGGTCCTACGAGCAGCAGAAGTACGAGCAGTCCCCGTACGAGCCGCAGCAGCAGCACCAGTCCCATCAATACGAGCAGCAGTCGTACGAGGCGAAGCAGTACGAGCCCCAGCAGTACGAGCAGCCGGCGCCGCGGCAGGCCCCCGGCCGGCCCTCGGCGCCGTCCGGCGGCTCCACCTCTGGCCCGCTGGAGCCGACCGCGCGGCTGAACCCCAAGTACCTCTTCGACACCTTCGTCATCGGCGCGTCCAACCGCTTCGCGCACGCCGCCGCGGTGGCCGTCGCCGAGGCGCCCGCGAAGGCCTACAACCCCCTTTTCGTCTACGGGGAGTCGGGCCTCGGCAAGACGCACCTGCTGCACGCCATCGGGCACTACGCGCGGAGCCTCTACCCCGGCACCCGGGTGCGGTACGTGAGCTCCGAGGAGTTCACCAACGAGTTCATCAACTCGATCCGCGACGGCAAGGGCGACGCGTTCCGCAAGCGCTACCGCGAGATGGACATCCTGCTCGTCGACGACATCCAGTTCCTCGCGAGCAAGGAGTCGACGCAGGAGGAGTTCTTCCACACCTTCAACACGCTCCACAACGCCAACAAGCAGATCGTGCTCTCCTCCGACCGGCCGCCCAAGCAGCTGGTCACCCTGGAGGACCGGCTCCGCAACCGCTTCGAGTGGGGCCTGATCACGGACGTCCAGCCGCCCGAGCTGGAGACCCGTATCGCGATCCTGCGCAAGAAGGCCGTCCAGGAGCAGCTCAACGCCCCGCCGGAGGTACTGGAGTTCATCGCCTCCCGCATCTCGCGCAACATCCGCGAGCTGGAGGGGGCGCTGATCCGGGTCACGGCCTTCGCGAGCCTCAACCGGCAGCCGGTCGACCTGGGCCTGACCGAGGACGTCCTGAAGAACCTGATCCCGGGCGGCGAGGACAGCGCCCCGGAGATCACGGCCTCCGACATCATGGCGGCCACCGCCGACTACTTCGGCCTGACCGTGGACGACCTGTGCGGCTCCTCGCGCAGCCGGGTCCTGGTCACCGCCCGGCAGATCGCCATGTACCTGTGCCGGGAGCTCACCGACCTCTCCCTGCCCAAGATCGGGGCGCAGTTCGGCGGCCGCGACCACACGACCGTCATGCACGCGGACCGCAAGATCCGCGCTCTGATGGCCGAGCGCCGCTCTATCTACAACCAGGTCACCGAGCTCACCAACCGCATCAAGAACGCCTGAGCGCGGCCCCCCGACACCCGGTTCGGGGCCGCTTCAGGGCCCCTTCAAACGCATCCAGAGGGCGCTCCCGGTCCACAACGGGGGCGCCCTTCTTCGTTCGCGCGCCCCTGACCTGTTCGAATACGCCCCCGCCGGAGCAACTCATCCACAGATTGGGAGACTTTCTTCCGTCCACACCCTGGGGACGGGTCGCGTCACCCACAATCTGTCCACAGGCATGCGGGGTGAGGCTCCATCAGGGCAGGTCAGACCCCTGTGGAATTGTGCACAAACATCATCCACAGGCTGTGGACAAATATTTCGTCCACAGCGCTGTCCACGGCGTTGTCCACCGTCGGCCCACAGGTTTCCACGTCCTGTGCACAGGATGCGCGGCCTTCTCCACACCCTTGTCCACTGTTCGGCAACACACCACCCCCTCTCACCGCCCGGAGTGAAAGCGGTCACACGGATGTAGACGTTTGGGTTGTGGAGTACCGGGGGAAAGCTGGGGACGCACCTGTGGAGTAATCGGGGTCACCTGGGGACAGCCTGTGCAGAACTTTTCGTTCTCCACAGAGACACGGGGTTGTCCACCGGTGCCACCCACAGGGTCGGTGGATAAAAAACCGGGGTTGACCTGCGAGAACGGGCTTATCCACCGTTTCCACAGGCCCTACTACTACCCCCATGGAGAGTTAGGCCGGTTTCGGTTTTCAAGCGGGTCCTGTGCACAACTCGTCGATCGCCCGCCCCGACGCCTCGCTCCCGACTTGACCGCCGGCCGCACCGAGTGTCGGCGCCGTACGTCAGACTGGTCCCCGGCATCGGTCGAGGCATCGACGAGCCGACGACGAAGGCCGGCAGACGAGCGAGCAACAGCAGGAGGCGGTTCCGGTGAAGATCCGGGTGGAGCGCGACGTACTCGCGGAGGCGGTGGCCTGGGCGGCCCGTAGCCTCCCGGCCCGGCCGCCGGTGCCCGTCCTCGCGGGCCTGCTGCTCAAGGCCGAGGAAGGCACCCTGAGCCTCTCCGGCTTCGACTACGAGGTCTCGGCGCGGGTCTCGGTCGAGGCGGACGTGGAGGAGGACGGCACCGTCCTGGTCTCCGGCCGACTGCTCGCCGACATCTGCCGCGCCCTCCCCAACCGCCCGGTGGAGATTTCCACAGACGGTGTACGGGCGACCGTGGTCTGCGGCTCCTCGCGATTCACACTCCACACCCTGCCTGTGGAGGAGTACCCGGCACTGCCGCAGATGCCGACCGCCACCGGCACCGTCGCGGGCGAGGTCTTCGCCTCCGCCGCCAAGCAGGTGGCCACCGCCGCCGGCCGTGACGACACGCTGCCGGTGCTGACCGGTGTCCGCATCGAGATCGAGGGCGACCGCGTCACCCTGGCCTCCACCGACCGCTACCGCTTCGCGGTCCGCGAGTTCCTGTGGAAGCCGGAGAACCCGGAGGCGTCGGCCGTGGCCCTGGTGCCCGCCAAGACGCTCCAGGAGATCGCCAACTCGCTGACCAGCGGTGACACCGTCACCCTGGCACTGTCCGGCTCCGGTGCGGGCGAGGGCCTGATCGGTTTCGAGGGCGCCGGCCGCCGCACCACCACCCGGCTGCTCGAGGGCGACCTCCCCAAGTACCGGACGCTGTTCCCGACGGAGTTCAACTCGATCGCCGTGATCGAGACCGCGCCCTTCGTCGAGGCCGTCAAGCGCGTGGCCCTGGTGGCCGAGCGCAACACCCCGGTCCGCCTCAGCTTCGAGAAGGGCGTGCTGATCCTGGAGGCCGGTTCCTCCGACGACGCACAGGCTGTGGAGAGGGTCGACGCCCAGCTGGACGGCGACGACATCTCGATCGCCTTCAACCCGACCTTCCTGCTGGACGGCCTGAGCGCGATCGCCTCCCCGGTGGCCCAGCTCAGCTTCACCACGTCGACCAAGCCGGCGCTGCTCAGCGGCCGCCCGGCGATCGACGCGGAGGCGGACGAGGCCTACAAGTACCTGATCATGCCGGTGCGACTGTCCGGCTGACGCTCCACCTGTGGACGCCGGGCCCGGTCTCGCACGCCGCGGGACCGGGCCCGACGTCGTCCACAGGGTGGGGATCCGCCGGGGACGACCCGGAAGCCCCGCACGCCGGAAACCGGCGAAGCCCGGATTCCGGGGAAGCCCGGAAACCCGTAAAGCCGGACCGGCCGCCATGGAGCGCCCGCAGGGCCCGCCGCCACGGCCCGGCGTAGGCTCGGATCCGGTGGGCGACCCCCTGCGCGTCCGGCACGGACACGGCCGGGGAAGCCCCGGCAAAGACGGCCACAACGCTTAAGGAACCACCTGATGGAGCTTGGTCTCGTCGGTCTCGGCAAGATGGGCGGCAACATGCGCGAGCGCATCCGCCGCGCAGGCCACACCGTCATCGGATTCGACCGCAACCCGGACCTCGCGGATGTCCACAGCCTGCAGGAACTTGTGGACAGCCTGCAGGCCCCCCGCGTCGTGTGGGTCATGGTCCCGGCCGGTGCGGCCACCCAGTCCACGGTCGACGAGCTCGCCGAGCTGCTGTCGCCCGGTGACATCGTCGTCGACGGCGGGAACTCCCGCTGGACCGACGACGAGAAGCACGCCGAGGAGCTGAAGGCCAAGGGCATCGGCTTCGTCGACTGCGGTGTCTCCGGCGGCGTCTGGGGCCTGGAGAACGGCTACGCGCTCATGTACGGCGGCGCCGCCGAGGACGTGGCCCGGGTACAGCCGGTCTTCGACGCCCTCAAGCCCGAGGGCGAGTTCGGCGCCGTGCACGCCGGCAAGGTCGGCGCGGGCCACTTCGCGAAGATGGTCCACAACGGCATCGAGTACGCCATGATGCAGGCCTACGCCGAGGGCTGGGAGCTCCTGGAGAAGGTGGACTCGGTCACCGACGTCCGCGAGGTCTTCCGCTCCTGGCAGGAAGGCACCGTCATCCGCTCCTGGCTGCTGGACCTGGCCGTGAACGCCCTCGACGAGGACGAGCACCTGGAGCAGCTGCGCGGCTTCGCCCAGGACTCCGGCGAGGGACGCTGGACGGTGGAGGCGGCGATCGACAACGCCGTACCGCTGCCCGCGATCACCGCGTCGTTGTTCGCGCGCTTCGCCTCGCGGCAGGACGACTCCCCGCAGATGAAGATGATCGCCGCCCTGCGCAACCAGTTCGGCGGCCACGCGGTCGAGAAGAAGTAGTCCGTCGCGGCCCGGGGCCCGGCGGCCCCGAGGCACCGCACCACAGCAGCACAGCACCACAGCGAGTAGTGGGAAGCCGGGGGAGGTCGGCGCCGTATGCACGTTTCGCATCTCTCATTGGCCGACTTCCGCTCGTACGCCCGGGCCGAGGTTCCCCTCGACCCGGGCGTCACCGCTTTCGTGGGCCCCAACGGTCAGGGGAAGACCAACCTCGTCGAGGCGATCGGCTACCTCGCGACCCTGGGCAGCCACCGGGTCTCCTCGGACGCCCCGCTCGTGCGGATGGGAGCGGACCGCGCGATCGTCCGGGCCGCCGTCACCCAGGGCGAGCGGCAGCAACTGGTGGAGCTGGAACTCAATCCCGGCCGGGCGAACCGGGCCCGGATCAACCGTTCCTCGCAGGTCCGGCCGCGGGACGTGCTGGGGATCATACGGACGGTGCTGTTCGCCCCGGAGGACCTGGCCCTGGTCAAGGGCGACCCGGGCGAGCGGCGTCGGTTCCTGGACGAACTGGTCACCGCGCGCTCGCCGCGGATGGCCGCCGTCCGCTCCGACTACGAGCGGGTGCTCAAGCAGCGCAACACCCTCCTGAAGTCGGCGGCGATGGCCCGCCGGCACGGCGGGCGCTCCCTGGACCTGTCCACCCTCGACGTGTGGGACCAGCACCTCGCGCGCGTGGGCGCCGAGCTGCTCGCCCAGCGGCTGGACCTGATCGCGACCCTGTTGCCGCAGGCCGACAAGGCCTACGAGCAGCTCGCGCCCGGAGGCGGCCCGCTGGGCCTGGCGTACAAGTCCTCGGTCGGCGAGCCGGTGGACAGCGGTGCGGCGCGCACCCGCGAGGCCCTCTACGAGGTGCTGCTGGCCGCGCTGGCCGAGGTGCGCAAGCAGGAGATCGAGCGCGGTGTGACCCTGGTGGGTCCGCACCGCGACGACGTGGTGCTGCGCCTCGGGGAGCTGCCCGCGAAGGGGTACGCGAGCCACGGGGAGTCGTGGTCGTACGCGCTGGCGCTGCGGCTGGCCTCGTACGAGCTGCTGCGCTCGGAGGGCAGCGAGCCCGTGCTGATCCTGGACGACGTGTTCGCGGAACTGGACACCCGGCGTCGGGAGCGGTTGGCCGAGCTGGTGGCCCCCGGCGAGCAGGTCCTGGTGACGGCGGCGGTGGACGACGACGTCCCGGGGGTGCTGGTCGGAACGCGGTTCGGGGTGTCCGGCGGTGAGGTGACCCGGCTGTGAACGAGCACGCCAAGGACCCGCAGGAGGGTCGCGGTACCCCGGAGGTCTCCGGGGTGGACCTCGCGCGCCAGGCCCTCGCGGCGGCGCGCGAGCAGGCCCGGGCCCGGGGCAACGCGGTCGGCGGCGGGAAGAACCGCCGGCAGCCGGGGCTGCGCTCGGGGGCCCGTGCGGACGGCCGGGACCCGATGCCGCTCATGGCCGCGCTGGACCGGCTGCGCACCGAACGCGGCTGGGAGATGCCGATGGCGGTGGCGGGCGTGATGGAGCGCTGGCCGGAGATCGTCGGCCCGGAGATCGCGGCCCACTGTGAACCGGAACGGTACGAGGACCGTGAGCTTGTCGTGCGGTGCGATTCCTCGGCGTGGGCGGCGCAGCTGAAGCTGCTGGCTCCGCAGCTGGTCGCGCGGCTGAACGCGGATCTGGGGCAGGGAACCGTACGCCTGATCAAGGTCCAGGGGCCCGGCGGACGGCCGAAGGGCTACGGGCCGTGGCGGGCGCCGGGCAGCAAGGGCCCGGGCGACACCTACGGGTGAGTAGGCGGTCCGGCGGGTGGCGTCCCTCACGGTAGCCGGAGGTTGACAGGCCGAAGCGCTGGGTGCCCGTGTGAGCCTCTTTGAGCCCCTCCCCGGATGTGGGGAGTCGGAGAGAGGAGGTTCAGGGCGGCACATGCGGACTCAGGTACCGGCAAACCCCCATTCATGTCCGTGGTACCGGTAGACTGGAGCGAATCCCGCCCGTTCGCGGGATCACGCAGACAACGCAGATCGACGCGGCCGCTCCGCCGGCGCATTTGGCTGGTCCGGAGTACGGGCTGCGCTGTGCCAGAAAGGGCGCTTCGTGGCCGATTCCGGCGACTCCAACGAGAAGAATTACGACGCCAGTGCGATCCAGGTCCTCGAGGGCCTGGACGCCGTCCGCAAGCGGCCGGGTATGTACATCGGCTCGACGGGCGAGCGTGGTCTGCACCACCTCGTCTACGAGGTCGTCGACAACTCGGTCGACGAGGCGTTGGCCGGGCACGCGGACACCATCGACGTGACGATCCTCGCCGACGGCGGGGTGCGCGTGGTCGACAACGGCCGCGGCATCCCGGTCGGCATCGTGCCGTCCGAGGGCAAGCCGGCCGTCGAGGTCGTCCTGACGGTCCTGCACGCGGGCGGCAAGTTCGGCGGCGGCGGTTACGCCGTCTCCGGTGGTCTGCACGGTGTCGGTGTGTCCGTCGTGAACGCCCTGTCGACGAAGGTCGCGGTCGAGGTCAAGACGGACGGCCACCGCTGGACCCAGGACTACAAGCTGGGCGTGCCGACGGCCCCGCTGGCCAAGAACGAGGAGACCGCCGAGACCGGCACCACGGTCACCTTCTGGGCCGACGGCGACATCTTCGAGACGACCGAGTACTCCTTCGAGACGCTGTCGCGGCGCTTCCAGGAGATGGCCTTCCTCAACAAGGGCCTCACCCTGTCGCTGACCGACGAGCGCGACTCGGCCAAGGCGACCGTCGGTGCGGACGACCCCGACGCGGACGCGGCGGAGCCCACCGCGCGCACGGTGAAGTACTACTACGAGGGCGGCATCGTCGACTTCGTGAAGTACCTCAACTCGCGCAAGGGCGAGCTGATCCACCCGACCGTCATCGACGTCGAGGCCGAGGACAAGGAGCGCATGCTCTCGGTCGAGATCGCGATGCAGTGGAACTCGCAGTACACCGAGGGTGTCTACTCCTTCGCGAACACGATCCACACGCACGAGGGCGGTACGCACGAGGAAGGCTTCCGTGCGGCCCTGACGGGTCTGGTGAACCGTTACGCGCGCGACAAGAAGCTGCTGCGCGAGAAGGACGACAACCTCGCCGGCGAGGACATCCGCGAGGGTCTGACGGCGATCATCTCGGTCAAGCTGGGCGAGCCCCAGTTCGAGGGTCAGACGAAGACCAAGCTGGGCAACACGGAGGCCAAGACCTTCGTGCAGAAGGTCGTCCACGAGCACCTGAACGACTGGTTCGACCGCAACCCGGTCGAGGCCGCGGACATCATCCGCAAGTCGATCCAGGCGGCCACGGCGCGCGTCGCGGCCCGTAAGGCCCGTGACCTCACCCGTCGCAAGGGTCTGCTGGAGAGCGCCTCGCTGCCGGGCAAGCTGTCCGACTGCCAGTCGAACGATCCGACCAAGTGTGAGATCTTCATCGTCGAGGGTGACTCGGCCGGTGGCTCCGCGAAGTCCGGCCGCAACCCGATGTACCAGGCCATCCTGCCGATCCGAGGCAAGATCCTGAACGTCGAGAAGGCGCGGATCGACAAGATCCTCCAGAACACCGAGGTCCAGGCGCTGATCAGTGCCTTCGGTACCGGTGTGCACGAGGACTTCGACATCGAGAAGCTCCGCTATCACAAGATCATCCTGATGGCGGACGCCGACGTCGACGGCCAGCACATCAACACCCTGCTGCTGACCTTCCTCTTCCGCTTCATGCGGCCGCTGGTCGAGGCCGGGCACGTGTACCTGTCGCGCCCGCCGCTCTACAAGATCAAGTGGGGTCGGGACGACTTCGAGTACGCGTACTCGGACCGCGAGCGCGACGCGCTGGTGGAGCTCGGCAAGCAGAACGGCAAGCGGATCAAGGAAGACTCGATCCAGCGCTTCAAGGGTCTGGGCGAGATGAACGCCGAGGAACTGCGCGTCACCACCATGGACGTCGACCACCGCGTGCTCGGCCAGGTCACCCTGGACGACGCCGCGCAGGCCGACGACCTGTTCTCGGTGCTGATGGGTGAGGACGTCGAGGCGCGGCGCTCCTTCATCCAGCGCAACGCCAAGGACGTCCGCTTCCTCGACATCTGAGTCGGCTCCGCTGACCGCCGCCTGAAAGGACTTCTGACCAGCAATGGCCGACGAAACCACCCCCACCGCAGAGAATCCCGCGGAGGAGCAGCCCATGCTGCGCATCGAGCCCGTCGGGCTCGAGACGGAGATGCAGCGCTCCTACCTCGACTACGCGATGTCCGTCATCGTCTCGCGCGCCCTGCCGGACGTGCGCGACGGCCTCAAGCCGGTGCACCGCCGCGTGCTGTACGCGATGTACGACGGCGGCTACCGGCCCGAGAAGGGCTTCTACAAGTGTGCCCGCGTCGTGGGCGACGTCATGGGTACCTACCACCCGCACGGTGACAGCTCGATCTACGACGCCCTGGTCCGCCTGGCCCAGCCGTGGTCGATGCGCATGCCGCTGGTGGACTCCAACGGCAACTTCGGCTCCCCGGGCAACGACCCGGCGGCCGCGATGCGCTACACCGAGTGCAAGCTCATGCCGCAGGCCATGGAGATGCTCCGGGACATCGACGAGGAGACCGTCGACTTCCAGGACAACTACGACGGTCGCAACCAGGAGCCCACCGTGCTCCCGGCGCGCTTCCCGAACCTGCTGGTCAACGGCAGCGCCGGCATCGCCGTCGGCATGGCGACCAACATCCCGCCGCACAACCTCCGCGAGGTCGCGGCCGGTGCGCAGTGGGCGCTGGAGCACCCGGAGGCCTCGCACGAGGAGCTCCAGGACGCGCTGATCGAGCGGATCAAGGGCCCGGACTTCCCGTCGGGCGCCCTGGTCGTGGGCCGCAAGGGCATCGAGGAGGCCTACCGGACCGGTCGCGGCTCCATCACGATGCGCGCGGTGGTGGAGGTCGAGGAGATCCAGAACCGCCAGTGCCTGGTGGTCACGGAGCTCCCGTACCAGACCAACCCCGACAACCTCGCGCAGAAGATCGCGGACCTGGTCAAGGACGGCAAGGTCGGCGGTATCGCCGACGTCCGTGACGAGACCTCGTCGCGGACCGGCCAGCGCCTGGTGATCGTGCTCAAGCGCGACGCCGTCGCCAAGGTCGTGCTGAACAACCTCTACAAGCACACCGAGCTGCAGACGAACTTCGGCGCGAACATGCTGGCGCTGGTGGACGGCGTGCCCCGCACGCTGTCGATCGACGCCTTCATCCGCCACTGGGTGACGCACCAGATCGAGGTCATCGTCCGGCGTACGAAGTTCCGCCTGCGCAAGGCGGAGGAGCGCGCCCACATCCTGCGCGGCCTGCTCAAGGCGCTGGACGCGATCGACGAGGTCATCGCGCTGATCCGACGCAGCAACACGGTCGAGATCGCGCGCGAGGGCCTGATGGGCCTCTTGGAGATCGACGAGATCCAGGCGAACGCGATCCTGGAGATGCAGCTCCGCCGCCTCGCGGCCCTGGAGCGCCAGAAGATCGTCGCCGAGCACGACGAGCTCCAGGCCAAGATCAACGAGTACAACGCCATCCTGGCCTCGGAGGAGCGTCAGCGCTCCATCGTCAGCGAGGAACTGGCGGCGATCGTCGAGAAGTTCGGCGACGACCGGCGTTCCAAGCTGGTGCCCTTCGACGGTGACATGTCCATCGAGGACCTCATCGCCGAAGAGGACATCGTCGTCACGATCACGCACGGCGGCTACGTCAAGCGCACCAAGACCGAGGACTACCGCTCGCAGAAGCGCGGCGGCAAGGGCGTGCGCGGCACCAAGCTGAAGCAGGACGACCTGGTCGACCACTTCTTCGTCTCCACCACGCACCACTGGCTGCTGTTCTTCACGAACAAGGGCCGGGTCTACCGCTCCAAGGCGTACGAGCTGCCGGACGCCGGCCGTGACGCCCGCGGGCAGCACGTGGCGAACCTGCTGGCCTTCCAGCCGGACGAGAAGATCGCCCAGATCCTCGCGATCCGTGACTACGAGGCGGCGCCGTACCTGATCCTGGCCACCAAGGGCGGCCTGGTGAAGAAGACGGCGCTCAAGGACTACGACTCGCCCCGCTCGGGCGGCGTCATCGCGATCAACCTCCGGGAGACGGAGGACGGTAGCGATGACGAGCTGATCGGCGCGGAGCTGGTGTCCGCCGAGGACGACCTGCTGCTGATCAGCAAGAAGGCGCAGTCGATCCGCTTCACGGCGACCGACGAGGCGCTGCGCCCGATGGGCCGCGCCACCTCGGGCGTGAAGGGCATGAGTTTCCGCGAAGGTGACGAACTGCTGTCCATGAGCGTTGTGAGGCCGGGTACGTTCGTCTTCACCGCGACCGACGGCGGCTACGCCAAGCGGACGCCGGTCGACGAGTACCGCGTCCAGGGCCGTGGCGGTCTGGGTATCAAGGCCGCCAAGATCGTGGAGGACCGCGGTTCGCTCGTCGGGGCACTCGTGGTCGACGAAACGGACGAGATTCTCGCCATCACGCTCGGCGGTGGTGTGATTCGTACGCGCGTCAACGAAGTCAGGGAGACCGGCCGTGACACCATGGGCGTCCAGCTGATCAACCTGGGTAAGCGCGATGCCGTGGTCGGCATCGCCCGGAACGCCGAGGCCGGTCAGGAAGCTGACGAGGTCGAGGCCGACGAGAACGACACCGAGGTGGCCGACGGACAGGTCGCCGAGGCCGCCGAGGGCACGCAGCCCTCGGCCGGGGAGCACGAGGAGTAAGTCGTGAGTGGAGCCACGGGCGCCGGACCGGCCAAGACTGGAGCGAACGGTGCCCGTGGCCCTGCCGCGGACTCCCAGGGGGGAACCGTGACGGACACCCGAGGACCGAAGCCTTCGGTCGGCGCGGACGCCGGCCAGGACAAGCCCGCACAGCCGTACCACCCGCCGCAGGCCTACCCGGCGCCCTCGGGCCCGGGGACGGGCGGCGGCAAGGGAGCGGGCGCGCAGCGCAAGCCGCGCACGGGGGTCCGTACGGCCCCCCGCACGCGCAAGGCGCGACTGCGGGTGGCCAAGGCCGACCCGTGGTCGGTCATGAAGGTCAGCTTCCTGCTGTCGATCGCGCTCGGCATCTGCACGATCGTGGCGGCGGCCGTGCTGTGGATGGTCATGGACGCGATGGGCGTCTTCTCGACCGTCGGCGGCACGATCAGCGAGGCGACCGGTTCGAACGAGGGCAACGGCTTCGACCTCCAGTCGTTCCTGTCGCTGCCGCGCGTTCTGATCTTCACGTCGGTCATCGCGGTGATCGACGTGGTGCTGGCGACGGCACTGGCGACGCTGGGCGCGTTCATCTACAACCTGTCGGCGGGCTTCGTCGGCGGTGTGGAGCTCACCCTCGCCGAGGACGAGTAGGCCCTCCGTCCGGGCGCCCGCGACGGGTCGGATGACCTGCGCAGACGCCCCCGGGCAACGGATTTTGGCCTGACCGGGTCTGTGCGCTAATCTTCAGGAGTCAGCGCGCAGCGCGGATGGGGCTATAGCTCAGTTGGTTAGAGCGCATCCCTGATAAGGATGAGGCCACAGGTTCAAATCCTGTTAGCCCCACAGTGTCGAAGACCCCCAGGCCAAGGCCTGGGGGTCTTTGTCGTTGGGCCAGTTGGTGGGCCGTGCTGCTCGGAAGGCCGGCGATCGGATATCGGTCGGTGTGTATTGTTGGGCGCCAGAAGTCCCCTACGTCAACGAAAGACGAGGTCGCGCGGTGAAGAAGCTGCTCCTGGTCGCACTGGCCGCCATCGGCGGGCTCCTCGTGTACCGCCAGATCCAGGCGGACCGCGCCGAGCAGGACCTGTGGACGGAGGCGACTGACTCCGTGCCCTCTGGTTCCGGTGTGTGAGACCCAAGGCTGATCCCATGAAGCCCCGGCTGCCGCTGCCGCCGGGGCTTTGTGCTGCTCTGTGACGAAAACTTCCGTTATGTAAATATTTGGCTTGCGTGAGCAAATCCGGGGTGGGCGTGATGGTTCGGGGACGGACGGCAGTGTGGGCGGCGGCCCTGGGCCTGGTGGCGGGGCTGCCGGGGGTCGCCTACGCCGACGGGGCCGCGCCCGGACCCCTGCCGCCCTATCGGGCCGCCGACGGGGCCAAGGCCGTCGAGGGCAAGCCCTCCACGGCGGACGCCCCGCTGATCGAGGCCGGGAACGTCTACGAGGACACGCTCGGGCCGGGCGAACGCCTGTACCGGCTGGTCCTCGACAAGGACGGGTCCGACGTCTACGTATCCGCCGTGGTCCGCCCCGCCACGGGCGCCAAGGTCTCCGGCGGCGACGGCATCGACGTGGAGATCATGACCACCGCCGGGCGCTCCTGCCCGCGCGGCGGCGGCCGGGCGAACTTCGGCTACGACGCCTACCCGATCGCCGCCGCCGGTGTCCGCAGGGGTTCCGAGGACGAGGACTGCGCGCCCGCGGGCGTGTACTACGCCAAGGTCACGCGGACCTCGGCCAAGGGCTACGACCAGAGCCCCTGGCCACTGGAGATCAAGGTCCAGCGGGAGCCCGGCCGCGGCCCGGGCGCCCCCACCGCCGCGCCCGACGCCTGGCCCTCGGGGGCCCCCGTGCTGCCCGGCACCCAGGCGGTGCCCCGCAGCGGCGGCACCGGATTCAACGACGCCCGCGCCCTGGACGCCGGCGTGTGGCGCGACGAGATGCGCCCCGGGCAGACCCGCTTCTACCGGGTCCCGCTGGACTGGGGACAGCAACTGGGCCTCGGCGCCGAACTGGCCGCCGCGAAGATGACCAAGACCTACGGCTCGGCCTCGGGCGGGCTCACCGTCTCCCTCTACAGCCCGTACCGGGGCCTGATCTCCGACAAGGACGTCTCGTACGACGGCAAGCAGGCCGGGATCACCCTGGAGAAGACCCCGCCCGTCACCTACGAGAACCGCTTCGCGAGCGCCGGGACCGTGCAACCCGTCTCCGTCGCGGGCTGGTACTACGTCGCCGTGACCATGGGCGCGAAGGTCGCCGACTTCACCGAGGACGCGGTGCCCGTGCCGCTGACCCTGCGCCTGGACGTCGCGGGTACGCCGGCCAAGGGGCCCGCGTACCAGGGCAGTCCGGCCGCGGGCGGCTTCGGGGTGGGCGACGCGGACCGGGTCGCGGCCGAGGAGGGGCTCACCGCCCCGGAGGCGGCCGAGGCCGCCGAGCGGCACTCCACGATGCGGATCGTGGCGGGCGCCGGCTTCGGCACCGGGACGGTCCTGCTGCTGGTGCTGGGCGGCTGGACGCTGCTCGGGCGGCGTCGGGGGCGCGGCCCTACAGCTGCGTGAGGGCCCAGACGCCCACCGCGAAGCAGAGCAGCGCCGCGGCGAGCAGCCCCGCCACCGCCTTCGCCGGGGGCGGGGCGATCCCGCGGCCGGGCCGCACCGGCGCGGTGGCCGGCGCCGAGGGGACCGGCGCGGCCGGTGTCGTCGGCGGCGGGAGGTGGAAACTGCCCGTCTCCGAGGGCCCGTACCCGGGCGCCTGGGCCGGGACGGCCGGCACGGCGGGGACCGGGGCGGCCGGGTACGGGGTCGTCGGCGTGGGCAGGGCCGCCGGAGCGGTGCGCGCCGTACCGCGCGGGTCGGGCCGGGCGGGCTCCGCAGGCACCGTCACGGAGGCGGAGGCCCCCGGCGTCGCCCCCTCGGCGGCGGGCGCCCGCGGGGGCGCGGCCGCCGTGCTCAGCGGGCCCTGGGGGCCGAATCCGGGCGGCAGCGGGCCGAGTTGGTCGAACACCTCCAGCGGTTCCTC
This sequence comes from Streptomyces sp. NPDC048331, assembly GCF_043201215.1. NCBI lineage: Bacteria > Bacillati > Actinomycetota > Actinomycetes > Kitasatosporales > Streptomycetaceae > Streptomyces > Streptomyces sp. NPDC048331. The sequence goes on from NZ_JBICYT010000011.1 coordinate 80,641, forward strand.
GTCCGGGGCGGGCGGCGGCAGCAGCTCCACGGCCTCGGCAAGGGCCTTGCGCGCCCCCGTGGCCGTCCGGAAGCGGCTCTGGGGGTCCGGCTGCAGGAGGCCGGCGATCACGTCCCAGAGCGGTGCGGGAACGCCTTCGGGGGCGCCCGGGGTGCCCTGCGCGAAGAAGTGCTCCACCAGCGCCTGGGAATCGGGCTTGCGGCCCTGGAGGAGGTACAGGGCGACCAGCCCCACGGCGAAGAGGTCGGCGGGGAAGTCGGGCTCGGCGCCCAGGAGTTGTTCGGGGGCGAAGTAGCCCGGCGTGCCGACCACGTAATCGGTCTCGGTCAGCCGCGGCTCGCCCTTGCGCATGGAGATGCCGAAGTCGGACAGCCGCAGGTGCGGCCGCCCGGTTCCGGTGGCCTCCATCAGGATGTTGGCCGGTTTGATGTCGCGGTGCACCACGCCCTCCGCGTGCACCGCCGCGAGCCCCGACAGGAGCTGGTCGAGCAGGGCGCACACGAAACGGGGCGGCAGGGGACCGTAGTCCCCGATCACATGGCCGAGCGAGCCGCCGCCGATCAGGTCCATGGTGAAGAGGACCTTGTCGTCGTCGGCCGCCCAGCTGGCCGGAGCCAGTACGTGCGGATGGTCGATCCGCAGTGCCTGCTCCCGTACGAACCGCAGGAGCGTGTGGGCGTCGCTCTGCAGGAGGACCTTCGCGGCGACATAGCGGCGACGGCGGTGGTCCCAGGCCCGCCATACGGCACCCGCGCCACCGCGTCCGATCGGATCGATCAGCTCGTACCGACCGGCGAACACCTCACCCATCGCTGCGCCCGTCCCCCGTCACCCGTCGTCCGCCTTCGTGCGTGTCAGTTCTGGTGGGCCTCGTAGTGCGCGACCGCGTCGGCGGTGCGGCCCGCGCCGTACACCCGGAGGAACTCTGCCAGTTCCGGATGGCTGGGGGCGAGGGTGTTCGCCGCGTCGATGATGTCGCCGGCCGCGGAGACCGAGCGCAGCAGCGACTGGATCTCGCGGACGACCCGCTTGACCGTGGGTGCGCCGGAGCCGGTGGTGGTCTGGCCGCTGTTGCTGAGGACGGAACCCCCCTGGGTCTTCTTGATCTCGTCCATCCGGTCGGTGGCCTCCCCCGCGCTGACGCTTCCGTCGGCGACCTGGCCGGCGAGATCCTGGAGGGCCTGGACGCGCTGGACCACGGCCGGGTTCCCGATCTTGGCTCGCTGGCCGCTCATCAGCTGGGACAGCATGGGCGCCGACAGTCCGAGGACGGCAGCGAGGCGGGCCTGGTTCAAGCCGAGGTCATCTATGAGCCGGCGGAAGAGCGCTCCCAGCGGCTCCCCGTACCAACTGCGCTGAAGCTCTCTGGCTCTGGCCGTGGCCTCTTGTTGTACCGCGTCCACTCTTACTACTCCCCTTCGCTGGTGCGAACCTCGCGAGCATCTTACGGAGAGTGGTCGCACGGCGGGAGTCCCTATCATTTTGCGAGATGAGGGGGTACACCCGGTACTCTGTTCTGCGGAACGACCACACCGCCCGCACGGGAGGGGTGCGTCCACTTCCGAGGGGCCTTAGCTCAGTTGGTAGAGCGCTGCCTTTGCAAGGCAGATGTCAGGAGTTCGAATCTCCTAGGCTCCACAGTCAAATGCCCTCCGACCTGCGGAAACGCAGGTCGGAGGGCATTTTTTCATGCCTGTCGGCGGGGCTCGCCGAACCAGTCGCGCAGGGCGCCGCCCAGGGAGTCGCCGGCCGGGGTCCAGGCGACGTACCCGTCGGGCCGGACGAGGACGGCGTCCCAGGGCAGCGGCCGCGCGCTGGTCGCGGACACCGTGCGCACCGCGTGGGCCCAGCCCGCGCCCTGCCCGAGGCGGGCCCGGCCCGCCTCCCCGAGCAGGAGCAGGACGGGACGGCCGGGCAGCAGCAGCCGGGTCAGGTCGGTGGGGCCGTCGGCGGTGGTGAGCGGCAGGTTCGGCAGGAACCGGCCCTCCCAGTGCGAGCCGCGCCCGGTGCGGCCGGGGTACACCGTCTCCTGGGCGCTGATCATCCCGCCGATGTGGGTGTTCACCGCGTCGAGTTCGAGGAGTTCGGCGAAGAGGTCGCGCAGGGGATCGAGCCCGGGGTCCGGCCGCATCAGGGCGACCTGGGCCCGGGTGTTGTCGATGACGCGCCGCGCGGCGGGCCGGCGTTCGGTGTCGTAGGTGTCGAGCAGGTCCTTGCCGGCGGCGCCCGCGAGGGTGTGCGCGAGCTTCCAGGACAGGTTGAGAGCGTCCTGCAGACCCAGATTGAGACCCTGCCCGCCCACCGGGAAGTGGATGTGGGCGGCGTCGCCGGCGAGGAACACGCGGCCCTGGCGGAAGGTGCGCACCAGCCGGGCGAAGTCGCTGAAGCGGGAGAGGTGTCGCGCGTCGGTCATCGGCAGGTGGTGGCCGACGATGCGCTCGCCCTCCCGGCGCAGCTCGTCGAGGGTGAGCGGGGCGTGCCGGTCGGGGTGCGGGCCGCGGAAGTCCATCGTGATCAACCGGCTGTGCCCGTACGGGGAGACGCCCGCGACCGTCCAGCCGCGCGGGGTGCGGTGCCAGCCGTACGGCACGGTGTCGGGGTCGGTCAGCCGTACCAGGCCGAGCAGGGCGGCGACGGTGGCCGGATGGGTGTCCGCGGTGAAGCCGAGCCGCTCGCGCACGGTGCTGCGGGCGCCGTCCGCGCCGACCACGTACTCGGCGGTGAACTCCCGTAAGCCGTCCGGTCCCCGCGCGGTGACCCGGACGACGTCGGGGTCCTGGACGACGTCGGTCACGCGGTGCTCGCGCAACACCGTGACGCCCCGTTCGCGGGCCCGCCGCTCGAAGTCCCGTTCCAGGTCGGCCTGGGAGCGGCCGACCAGGGGTCCGGGCTCGGTGCCCGGGGCGGTGATGACCAGGCCCGGCGCCCCCGCGAAGTGGAACGTGTCGGCCGAGCCCCGACGCAGCAGGTCCTCGGTCGCGACGGGCGCGGGCAGATGGCCGCGCCGGGCCAGGCCCTGCACGGTGCGGGCGTGCAGGGTGCCGGCCTTGGGTCGGACGACGGTCCGCGGCTCGGCCTCGAGGACGACGGTGGCGACGCCGTGGTGCCCGAGTTCGGCGGCGACGAGCATCCCGACGGGCCCGCCGCCGACGACCAGTACCTGGGTGTGTGTCATGCGGTCCTCCTGGGGGAGCCGCCGCGCAGCAGGGTGGCGATCACGGCGCACAGGACGGCGCAGACCGCGGTGAGTCCCCACAGGACGGTGTGGAAGGCGGAGTCGTAGGACCGGGCGAGGAAGCGGGTGAAGCCCTCGGTGTCCACCGCGCCGGACAGTTCGGTGGCCCGGGCGAGGTCGCCGCCCGCTGCCCGGTCGGCGACCCGGTCCGCCTGCGCGGCGCCGTGGTGGCCGCCGATGCCGTCCTCGACGCGGCCGCGGAGCACGGTCGCGAGGACCGATCCGTACACCGCCACGGCGATGGCCTCGCTGCCGAGCCGCAGGGTGTTGAGGAAGCCGGCCGCCATGCCCGCCTTGGCCGGGTCGACCAGTTCGAGCGCCCGGCCGTCCACGAGCCCCGCCGACAGGCCCATGCCGGCGCCGGTGACGAGCATCGGCAGGGCGACGACGAGGGTCGTCACGTCGGGCGAGAACAGGGTGAGCGCCAGATCTCCGACGACCAGGCAGGCGAGGCTGACGAGGACGAGGGTGAGCGCGGGGACCCCGCGGGTGACCAGCTTCGCGGCGACCATCGGGCAGACCAGCACGGGCGCGGTGAGCAACAGCATGGTCAGCCCGGCCGCGCCGCTGTCGCGGCCGGTGGCCGCGCTCAGGTAGCTCGGCAGGTACGTGAGCATGGTGACGAACCCGAAGGACGCGGCGACCGGTACCAGGCACAGGCCGACGAAGCGCCGGTTCCGCAGCAGGCCCAGGTCCAGCACGGGGTGCTCGCGGCGGTTCTCGACGGCGGCGAAGACCGCGAGGACCAGGGCCGCGCCCGCGAACAGCCCGAGGACGCCGGGGCTGCCCCAGCCCCACTGCGAGCCCTGCACGACGGCCGTGGTCATGAGCACCATGGCGACGACGAACAGCGCGCTGCCCGGCACGTCGACGCGGGCCCCGCTGCCGCCGTCGGAGGGTACGGCCCCGGCGATGGCGGGTACCGCGAGCAGCACCAGCAGCAGGGCGAGCGCGTGCACCGCGAACACCCAGCGCCAGCCGAGGGCTTGGACGAGCGCCCCGGCCAGCGAGGGACCGATCGCCACCCCGGCGCCCGCGACGGTGCCGAACAGGGCGAAGGCCCGGGCGCGCGCCGGTCCGTCGAACACGGTCGCGATGATCGCGGCGCCGCAGGAGAAGATCGCCGCGCCGCCGATCCCGGCGAGTGCGCGGGTGGCGTCCAGCCACAGCACGTCGGTGGCGAGCGCGCCGCCCAGCGAGGCCACGGCGTACACGGCGGCGCCGGCGGCGAAGGCCTTGACCCGGCCGACGATGTCGGCGACGGAACCCCAGACGAGGGTGAAGCAGGCGAAGGCGACGTTGAAGGCGTTCACCACCCACTGCAGAGGGGCGAGGCCGGCGTGGGTGTCGGCGCCGATCTCGGGGAGCGCGACGGCCGTGCCGGAGATCGACATCGGGACGACGAACACCGCGAGGAGTACCGCGGCCAGCGTGACGGTGCTGCCCGGCCGCCGTTGCTCCCGTGCCGGCGGCGTGGGCGGCGACGTGGTCTGCGTACTCATGGGGGCACAACTCCAGGTTCGGCCCGGCTCATTGACAGCCAGGTTCGGTTTTGATCGAACCTTAAGCTGGCACAGGAGAGAGGTATGATGCAAGACGTACCTAAGGGAGGAGGGTGCGATGCCCGACGAGGACGGCCACCCCTCGCCGGAGGAGATGAGCCTGCAGGCCGTGCTGACCGCGCTCGCCGATCCGCTGCGCTACGCCGTCGTGAGCGAGCTGCTGAGGGAACCGGTGGGGGCGGAGCGCACCTGCGCCTCCTTCGCACTCCCGGTCTCCAAGTCGACGACCACCCACCACTTCCGGGTCCTGCGCGAGGCGGGCCTGGTGCGGCAGGTGGACCGGGGCAACAGCCGGGCGGCCACGCTGCGGCGCGCGGACCTGGACCGGCGTTTCCCCGGCCTGCTCGACCTGATCACCGCCGAGCGCTGAGCGAGTGACGGCCGGCCGTTCGGCGACGAAGGAGGTCAGACCACGGCCGGTCGGCAGCTGAGGCAGCCCCGGAATCCGGCGGCACACGCCTCGTCCGCCGAGGTGAAGGGCACCTCGTGGCGGGCGGTGATGCGGCGCGCGTGCGCGCAGGTCGGATAGCAGAAGATCCGGGTGGTGCCGCTGCCCAGGAACCGGGCGCCCGCCCGCACGAACCGCTCCACCCGCTCGGCGTCCACGCCCTCCCACTCCCGCAGCCGCTCCTCGAACCCGGCCGGCAGTCCGCAGTCCGCCGGGAGCCCGTCGTCCGTGCACAGCCGGTGCGCCGGGACGAGCACGGGGACGGGGTTGGCCCGGACCGCCGCCAGGACCGCCTCGGGCGCGAGGTCCGGCAGTCCGGCCTCGCGGGCCAGCCAGGCCGCCGGACGGAGCTGCCCGAACGGGACGGCCCGGGTGGCCCGCAGGACGGCCCGCTGTTCGTCGGGGAGCGGCCCGAAGTCGTAACGCAGGGTCCGGTCCCGGCCGCGCAGGGCCCGTGCCAGACCCGGCGGGGGCTTGATCCCGGAAACCGCCGACCGGCGGGTCCGGGCCCGGTAGGCGTCCTCGAACGCCCGGTCGTCGGCGTACCAGTCCGTGGCGGCGGCGCCGGTCACCGCGCCCCGACCGTGGGCGACGTAGAGGGGGCCGACCGGGGAATCGGCCCGCACGTAGCAGTCGTAGCGATGTGCCGGAACGCCGACGTGCTCCAGCACGCGCGCCGCGAACCCCGCGGGTGCCGCCTCGCGCAACGTGTCCAACTCGTCGGGCAGTCTCATCCCGTCGCCTCCTTCCTTTCCGTCCTGGCCGGGTCGTGTGCCGTCCTCGCCGTCGTTCCCCCGGGTGCCGCTCCGGCCGCTCCCGCCGCTCCGGCCGCCGTACGGTCGGGGGCCAGGCCGGGCTCCGCACGCAGGGCGGCGAGCCCCCGCGACACCTGGGCCTTCACCGTGCCGACCGGGCAGTCCAGGATCCCGGCCACCTCCTGGTAGCTCAGCTCTCCGATGTGCCGCAGGACCACGGGCAGCCGGTGGTGGTCCGGCAGCCCGGACAGCGCGGCCACCAGCCGGGCCCGGCGCGCGCCGTCGAGCGCGAGCTGCTCCGGCCCGGGCGAGCCGTCCGGGATCTCGATGGCCGTCACCTCGACACCGTCGGCGACGCCGGGCCGCCGGCTCAGGGTGCGGAGGTGGTTGCGCCATACGTTCGCCGCGATGGTGAGCAGCCAGGCGCGCGGCTGGAGCTGCCCGCGGCGCTCGGACGAGTACCCGCGCAGGGCGGAGTAGGCGCGCAGGAACGTTTCCTGACCCAGGTCGTCGGCGTCCCGCGCGGAGCCGGAGAGACGCAGCAGGACGGCGCGCACGGTGCCGGCCTGGGTGCGTACGAGTTCGGTGAACCCGTCGTCCAGGTCGGTCGCCAGTAGTTCCGTCAGCTGGGGAGTCGTCTCGTCCATCCTCCTTGTGAACACCGGGTCGCGCGAGAACGTTGCAGCTGTCGCGAAAATTCTTTTCCTTTGCCTGCCATTCGCTTTCGGTGTGATATCCGTTCCCTTTATGTCGGCCGGATATCGGGCGGGCTGATGCGATCTTCCCGGGCGGGGTGGAGATCGTGGGCGAACAGGATCATGAACTGCTGAACATTTTTCGCCACTTGGCCGATATTCGCAGGATTGCCGAAGTCGGAGGTGCAAGGGGTGCGATGTGACCGGTTCGGAACAAAAGGGGGCGAGCCCCTTGACCAGTGGTCGCACCGCGAAGCTAGAGTTGCGAACGAGTTGTGGGCGCACAGCCGGGTCGCTCACGGTCCGGGTCGCTCAAGATCCGGTGAGGTCTCGGGGGAGGCGTGGTGGCGACCGTTCTGCTCACAGCAATGGAAAAACGATTCACAAGACCTCGCCTTCAGGTCCTCCTTTCGTCCGTACCCGCATTCCCGGCATGATGGGGAACCGCGTCCGCGGCACGGCGCCCGCGGACGAAGACTTACGCGGCGGCAGTTGGTCCTTCGGTGAACGGCTTCTCTCGTTCCGGGGACGCGAGGGACTGACGCAGCGCGAACTGGCGGAACGCGCCGGGGTGAGCGTGCGGGTCCTGCGCGACATCGAGCACGGCCGGGTGCACCGGCCCCAGACGCGGACCGTACGGCTCCTGGCCCGGGTCCTGGGCCTGGACGCGGACACCGCGCGACAGCTGGCGCCTCCCGCGCGGGAGGCCGTACGCCCCGGGAGCGAGCGACTCCACATCGGCATCCTCGGCCCGCTGTCCGTCCGGTACCGCGGTGTCGAGACCCATGTCCATGCCGCCAAGGTGCGGCGCCTGCTGGCCCTGCTCGCCGTGCGCTACCCGGAGGCGGCCGGCCTGGGGGAGATCACGCACGCGCTGTGGCCGAAGGACCCGCCGCGGTCGTACCAGAACCTGGTGCACACCTACGTCAGCCAGGCACGCCGGGTGCTGCTGCTCCCCGGCGGCGAAGCGGGGGCACCGGCCCCCTCGTTCCTGGCACGCACCCACACGGGCTACGTGCTGGAACTGGAGCGCGACCAGGTCGACCTGACGCAGTTCCAGGACCTGTGGGAACGGGCGCGGCAGGCGCACGGGGCCGGGGACGCGGAGGCGGCCCACGAGCTGGCCGAACGCGCCTACGGCTGCTGGCGCGGCCCGCTGCTGGCCGGCGAACCGCTGCTGCCGCACCACCCCGCCGCCATGGCGGCCGCCCGGCAGCGGGTGGAGAGCCTGCTGCTGTACACCGACCTCTCGCTGCAGGTGCGCCGCCCCGAGCGGGTACTGGGAGCCCTGCGCGCCGCCACCGAGGAGGAACCGCTGCACGAGGGCCTCCAGGCACGGCTGATGCTGGTGCTGGCGAGCTGCGGGGAGCAGCGGGAGGCCCTGCGGATCTACTCCGAGGTGGCCCGCCGGCTCGACCGGGAGCTGGGTGTCCAGCCGGGTGACGAACTGCGCCGCGCCCACCTGCGGATCCTGCACCAGGAGCTGCCCTGGCCGCGGACGGGTCCGGCCGCCGCGTGGGCCGCGTTCGACGCGGCGCCCGCGCCCCCGCCCCGACCGGCCGCGCCCCCGCCGAGACCCCGGCCCTCCCAGACACCGGCGGTGAGCACGGGCTTCGTCGGCCGCGCCGCCGAACTGAAACGGCTGGACCGGCTGCTCCTGCCCACCGGTGAGCAGGTCGGGCAGGTCCCGGCCGTGCTGGTCACGGGGTTTCCCGGCGTGGGCAAGACGGCGCTGGCCGTGCGCTGGGCGCACCGGGTGCGCGACCGGTTCCCCGACGGCCAGCTGTACGTCGACCTGCACGGGTACGCCGAACGGCGGCCGCTGCACCCGCAGGAGGTGCTCGCCTCCTTCCTGCGCGCCCTGGGCGTCCCCGACGGGGAGCTCCCCCGGTCCCTCGACGAGGCCGCGAACCTGTACCGCACCCTGCTGTCGGACCGGCGGATGCTGATCGTGCTGGACAACGCGCGTCAGGAGAGCCAGATCCGTCCGCTCGTCCCGGGCGCGGCAGGCTGCGCGGTCCTCGTCACCAGCCGTGACACCCTGCCCGGACTGGTGGCCCGGGACGGGGTGCCGCGGCTCGACCTCGACGTGCTCGGTGAGGACGAGGCGTTCACCCTGCTGGCCCGGCTGCTGCGCAGCGGGCGGGTGGACGCCGAGCCGCTGGCCGCACGGGCGCTGAACCGGCGGTGCGGAGGTCTGCCGCTGGCGATCCGGCTGCTCGCGGCACGGCTGGAGGAGCACCCCCGGGTCGGAATCGCCCAGCTCTGCGTGGAGTTGCAGGAAGCCGGGGCGTTCCGGGAACTGCCGGTCGACAGCGACGACCTGTTCACCGCGGTCCACGCGGCGTTCGAACTCTCCTACGTGTCCATGCCCGAGCCCCTGCGCCGCTGGTTCCGGCTGTTCGCCCGGACCGAGGGACGGCTCGTCAGCGGCTACGCCATGGCGGACCTGGCGGGCACCACCCCGCTGGAGGCGACCCGCGCCCTGCGCCGCCTGGTCGGGGTGAGCCTGCTGCGCGAGTGCGCGCCCAACCGCTTCTCCCTCCCCGCACCGCTGCTGCGCTATGCGCGCAGACTGGCGCTGCGGGAGGACGCGCAGTGCCCGCTGCGGTCGGTGTGACCGCAGGGGGCGGGAGGCCGGGTCACCCGCCCAGTGCCAGCCGGACCGCGAACAGCCCGAACACGACGGCGGTGAGGCCGTCGGTGATCCGCAGCACCCGCGGGGACCTCAGGTGCGGGGCGAGCCGGTGGACCAGCCGCATCCAGGTGAGGAGCCAGAGCAGGCCCAGGGCCAGATAGCAGGCGGCCAGCAGCGGGACACCGATCTCGGGAGCCATGCCCACGGGCACGAACTGGGGCAGGAAGGCCATCAGGAAGATGCCCACTTTGGGGTTGGACCCGGTGCACAGCAGGCCCTGCCCGAAGGCCTGGCGCACCGAGGGTTCACCCGCCGCGGGTGCGGGGACGGCCGTGACCTCGGCGCTCGGCGCGGGGGCCCCGGCGCCGACCCGGGCGGTGGCCCGCCGCACGGCGAGCACGGCCCAGCCGAGCAGCACGACCGCGCCGGCCCAGCGGAAGGCCGCGAAGAGCCCCGGGCTGGCCGTGAGGAGGGCGGCCAGCCCGGCCGCGCCGAGTCCGGCCTGTACGGCTCCCGCGGTGATCATGCCGAGGGCGGCGGCGGTGGCCACCCGTAGGGAGCCGTTCAGCACCAGGTTGGTGATCATGACGAGGTCGGGTCCGGGCGTCATGATCACCACCAGGGAACTGATCAGGAAAGCGGCGGTGTTGATCGCTGCTCCTCGATGGAAAGCAGGCGCTCCGCGGCCCGGACGGCCTCGTAGTCCCGCTGGATCTGTTCGGCGTCGGGGTGGGCGAGGATCACGAATCCGAAGTTGAGGCTGTCGACCAGGTCCCGGGTGGCGGGGACGTGGTCTCCGTCGCTCAGGTTCTGGATCGAGAAGTGGTGGCTGGGGAGGTCGCGGACCCCGTCCAGGGCGGCCGTGCCGCTGACCGTTCCGGAGCGGGGCGCGATGTGGAAGACGCACATCTGGTGGACGAGCAGCTCGTACCCCTGCGGGAGTTCGCCCCCGGTCAGCCAGCGCACGGTCCGGTCGATCTGGCTGTCGCCGGTGGCGTTGCGGTTGAAGCGCGGCTGGCCGCCGCCGTGCGGCCGGGCACCGAGCTCGATGAGCAGCGGTCCCTCCGCCGTCCCCATCACCTCGACATGGGCGGAGCCGAAGCGCAGACCCACCGCGTCCAGGACGCCGAAGACGTACTCGGTGAGGCCGGGCAGGGCCGGATCGTCCGGGGGGAGCCAGCGCATGGTGTCGTAGACGGCCATGTGCGGACCGTTGTCGACCTTGCGGTAGGCGCACACGTCGACCACGGCGTGCTTGCCGTCGTGGCTGAAGGTGTCGATCACGTACTCGGTGCCGGTGACGAACTTCTGGACCAGGAGCCGGTCGTCGACCTCGCCGAACTGGTTGACCCGGCCGAGCTGGCGCGCGAACACCGCCCGCCAGTCCTCGCCGCCGACCAGCTTGATCACACCGTCGGTGCTGGCGCTCTTGGGCGGTTTGACGACCAGGTCCGCCCCGGCCAGGCCCTCGCGCTCCAGCCAGGCCGCCACCTCGTCCGCGTCGTCGGTGCAGAGCTGCGGGATGACCGGCAGGCCGGCCGCCGCGACGGCGGCGGCCATGGCGCTCTTGTCCCGGCGGGCGTCGGCGAGTTCGGGTACGTTGCACCGCTCGGGCGTCACGAGCGGGGCGAGCCGTTCGGCCAGTTCCACCCCGGACTCGCAGCCCGCCACGACACAGCGCGGGTCCAGCGCCCGCAGCCGCTCCACGACGGCCTCCAGGTCGCCCTCGTGGACGATGATCTCGGGGAAGTCCTGCGGCCGGTAGGAGCCGGCGTAGGCCTCCGGGGGCCGGGGGCCGGTGACCACCGCCACCGCCGGGACGCCGTGGTCGGCCAGCGTCTGCGCGAACAGGGCGCCCGAGGAGTACGGGTCGACGATCACGCAGGGGCCCTGCGGCGCCTCCGGGATCCGCTCAGCGCGCGTCACGGTCGACCGCCTCTCCGGCCGCGAGGGCGGCGACGGCGTCGCAGTAGCGCGCGAAGAACCGGCCGGCCGGCTCGCTGATCCGGCGGGCGCGCACCGGGGCGTGCACCATCCCCTCCTCCATCACGTACGTCACCGGCGTGCCGTTCTGGCGCAGTCGGGCCGTGTACTTCTCGGCGTCCACGCGCAGCGAGTCCATCTCGCAGCCCACCACGTACGCGGGCGGCAGGTCGTGGAAGGTGCCGGTGAGCAGCGGGGAGACGTACGGGAGTTCCGCCTGTCCGGGCTCGGGGCAGTAGCAGGCGGTGTAGAACTCCATCTCCCCGCCGGAGAGCAGGGGCGCGTCCTCGCCGCCGTGCCGCCACCGGGTGAAGTCGAGCACCGGGCTGATGACCGCCTGGCCGCGCAGCCGGGGGCCGCCCCGGTCGCGGGCGATCATCGAGAGGACGACGGCCATGTTGGCGCCGGAGCTCTCCCCGCAGAGCACCGCGGCCTCGGGGTCGATGAAGTCGAGGCCGAGGGCGGGCAGGTCGGCCAGGGTGCCGCACAGTCCGGCGTAACAGTCCTCCAGCGGGCCGGGGTGCGGGTTCTCCGGGGCCATGCCGAAGTCGAGGGCGATCGCCACCAGGCCGGTGCGGTCGGCGAGTTCGGCGACCAGGCTGTGGTGGCTGTGCAGGGAGCCGATGACGAAGCCGCCGCCGCGTATGTAGAAGAGCACGGCGTCGCCCGTGCGCCGGGCCGGCTCGTAGATGCGGATCCGGGCGGTCCGTCCGCCGTGGGTGACGCTCGCGTCCCGGTGGGTCACGCCCTCGGGCACGGGGATCGGGAGGACCTCGGTCAGCCCGTCGTACAGGGCGCGCTGTCGTTCGACGGGGTAGGTGTAGAAGTCCGGCGGCAGGGCGCCGTCGACGGTCTTCACGAAATTCTCGATGCCGTCTGCGTAGGCCATGGGCAGCTTCGCTCACTTCCGGATCACGGCGTGCCGGAGAACCGCGGCACGGGGGAGGGGGCTCAGGGTGTTTCGGCGGGTGCTGGCGTGGCCGACGGTTCGGCGTCCGCGGCCGGCCGCCGCTTGTCGGCGGGGGGCTCGGCCATGCCGATCAGGGTGACGACGACGGCGACGGCGGTCAGCGCCCCGCACAGCCACCACACGGAGGCGGCCGAGGCCTGCCAGGCCGCGATGCCGATCACGGGCCCGACCGCGTAGCCGATCTGCATCGGGAAGGCGGAGGCGGCGATGTAGCGGCCCCGCAGGTGCGCGGGGGCGACCTTGCCGGGCCAGGCGGAGGCGGTCGGGGTACCGATCATCTCGCCGACCGTCCAGACCACCGTCGCGATCACGAACATGGCCATGCCGGGACCGGCGACGTAGAGGTTCATGCCGACGCCGACCAGGCCGACGCCCAGCGCGACCGCGAACCGTCCGGGCAGGTGCTGCACGTACTTGGTGAACAGCAGCTCCAGGCAGATGACCATGGCCGCGTTCAGGGAGAGGAGGGTGGAGTAGAAGGTCGGCCCGTGGCCGTCGGCCTTGAGCTGGAGCGGCAGCGCGGAGGTGTGCTGGATGTAGACGACGGCGTTGAGGAACAGCGCCAGCAGGAAGAGCAGGTAGCGACGGTCGCGGAGTACGGCCAGGTACGAGGCGCCGTCGGCCTGCGGATCCCGGGTGCCGGAGCCGGCGGTCGTCCCCGTGCGGACCAGGACCAGGGCGAAGAGGGCGAAGCCGACGGACGTCACCGCGTCGATGTAGAACATCAGGTCGTACGAGTAGCTGATGAGCAGGGCGCCGAGCAGCGGGCCCGCGGTGGTGCCCAGGTTGAACGCCATGCGGTAGACCGCGAACACCATCACGTGGTGTTCCTCGGGGGTGGCCTCCACCAGCAGCGCCGAGGAGGCGGGCCGGTAGGCCTGGGCGGCGATGCCGATCACCGCGGCCACCGTGATCACCACGGGCAGGTTGTCGAGGAAGACCAGGCTGAGGGTGAGCAGGCCGGCGAGGGCCATGGAGCCGACGATGGTCCACGCGTAGCCGACCCGGTCCGAGATCGAGCCGCCCGCCAGGACGCCGACGACCGAGCCCACCCCGTACGCGCCGAGGGCGAAGGCGGCCGCGGAGGTGCTGAAGCCCTTGTCGGTGAGGTAGAGCACCAGGTAGATCTGGAGGAAGTTGCCCAGCCGGTTGATCAGCATGCCGACCAGGACCAGCCAGATCGGTCCCGGGATCCCGCGCAGGGTCTGTACGACGGACGGCCGGGCGGCCTTGCGGCCCTCCGGGGAGTCGTGTCCGGTGTTCGTCACGGAGCGGGTACCTCCGCCGGGCGGGCGTCGAGCTCCACGATCTCGGGGGCGGTCAGCAGGGCTGCGCGGGCCCGCTCCACCGAGTCGGCGAGGGCGATCACGCGGGCGTAGCGGGAGATGTAGCCGCGCGGCGGCAGTCGCAGCACCGCGCCGGGACCCGCCATCGCGTCGGCGCTGTGGACATCGGCCGGGAAGCGGTCCTCGTGGACGGTCACGGCGTCGATCTCGATGTCCTGCTCCGGGTACAGGAAGGCTATGGCCGCGGCCTTGCGGTGGCGGACCTCGGTGTCCGGGCGGACCCCTGCGGCGGTGTCCGCCGCCGCCATCGCGACGTCGACACCGGTGGCGAGCTCCCCGAGGTAGGGGATCATGTCGCCGCCGAGGCGGGCGTTGACCTCCATCAGACGCAGTCCGCCGGCGGTGATGCGGAACTCGGTGTGGCTGACGCCGGTGTGGAAGTCCAGGGCGGCGTGCGCGGCTCGCAGCGCGTTCAGCAGCTCGGGATCGGTCAGCAGCGGGTCGGCGCCGTCGACCTCGTGACCCGTCTCCTCGAAGAAGGGCGCCAGGCCGACCTGTTTGCGGGCGACGACGAGCGGTACGCACTCCCCGTCGAAGAAGACCGCGTCGACGCTGATCTCGGGGCCGTCGGCGAACTCCTCGACGAGCACCGACACGTCGAAGACGGGAACACCGGGGTAGGAGGCGCCGGACGCCGCCCGGTAGGCGCTCTCCACGTCCTCGGGGCCGTCGGCCTTGCGCACGCCCATTCCGCCGGCCAGCCCGCGCGGCTTCAGCACGACGGGGAAGCCGATCTTCTCCGCCGCCGCTCGGGCCTCGGCCAGGGACCGTACGCCGATCGAGGCCGGCTGGGGCACGCGGGCCGTCTCCAGCGCGGCCCGCGTGGCGGCCTTGTCCCGGCAGGCGATGACGGACTCGGGGGAGTTGCCCGGCAGCCCGAGGGCCCGGGACACATGCGCGGCGGGAGTGACGAGCCCCTCGTCGTAGCAGAACACACCGGCCACCTCGTGCGCGGCGGCCACCTGCCGGGCGGCATCCGTCAGCGCGTCCGGGTCGGTGTTGTCCACGGTCGTGGAGCCCACGACGTACGGCTCCTCCCAGCTCACCGGTGCCGGCTGGAGCAGCCATAACGCGTAACGCGTGCTCACCGTCCGCAGAATGAACTCCCTGCTGCGCTGACCGCTGCTTCCGATCAACAGCAGAAGCGGCTTCTCGCCGTCCCACGCCATGGTCCACACTCCTCGTTCGTCGTGATGCCTTCGGCCGGTGCGCCGCCACCTGTAGAACACCGGGTCGGTGCAGGCCGTTGCACCCGGCGCCGGATGTCCGACGCCGGGTGCAACGGGATGGGATCAGACCGCGGCGCCCGGGCGGGCGAGTTCGGCCGACAATGGCCGGTACTCACGGCTGGTGCGGCCGCATACGTCGGCCGGGGCCCCCGTGGGGCGGGCGGGACGGTCGGGGAAGACCGCCGTGACCCGGTTCCCGGTCCGCACGGCCGGGATCTCGCCCCGCAGCCGCGCCGCGGACGTTTTGCGGTCGTGCCAGGGGCAGATCAGCCGGCCGGCGTCCGGTGTCACACCGGCCAGGTGGAGCGGGCCGCCGCGGTGGGGGCACTGGGCGTTCATCACGAAGCCGCGGCCGTCGACCGTGGCGTACACGTAGGCCGTCCCGGAGACGACCACGCAGTTCTCCCGCCCCGCGACCGGGAAGCTCACTACAGGCATTTGCGGTAATCCCCCACCGAGTGGATCTCGTAGACGCACTCCTCGGACAGAATGTCGGCGCCGTGCAGCCGGTTGCGCCGGATCACGACCCCCTCGCCCGCCTCCAGCGTCAGCGACGAGCCGAGCCCGCTCTCGAACCGCATGGTTCCGGAGACGATGTGGCAGAGCTCGTCGCCCTCGTGGCAGTGCGTGTTGGAGAGCTCGTTGAACGGCTCGACCAGGTGCGCCACCGGCGCCTGGACCCGGCCCTCCTTGATGGCCTCGTAGACGGGACCGTGCAGCTTCTTGAGCTCAGGCTGGTCGTCCATCCAGGAGATCTGCGCGACGAAGTCCTTGTCGGCGACCTCCAGCAACACCCGGTACTCCTCGATCCCGCGCACGATCTCGGGGATGATCCCCTCGCCGTGGGCCTCGATGAGCGGGGCGATGATCTTCTCGCGCGCCATCCGGCCGTGGTGCTGGTCGATGTGCACGTGCTCGGTGAAGTACGTGGTGTCGACGGAGTCGCCGAAGACGCCGTGCAGCAGGCGATCGGCCCGCCGGCAGAAGTCGACGAGCGAGCTCTCCGTGTAGAACAGGGCGCCGACGTAGCGGAAGAACAGCTCGTGGTTCTTGCCCAGGTAGTGGAAGTAATTGTTCAGCAGCAGGCTGCTGTTGAGGTAGTACTGCCAGTACCGGTGGAGGTCGGACTTCAGGCCGACCGACTCCATGGTCCGCTCGAACAGCGTGCTGTGCTTGGTGTCGTGCACGCCGTAGCCGTACTCGTCGATGACGACCTTGAACCATTCGGACTGGACCGGCCCGTAGTAGCCCAGGACGTTGCGCATCATCGGCGACGCCTCGGAGAGGAAGTCCGGGGCGAACTGCACCAGCCACATACGGGCGGCGCGCTCGGGGTCGGTGGAGCCGGTGACGGCGGCCTCGATCGGTGACAGCTCCTCGCCGCCGCCCATGTCGAGCGAGTCGAGGTAACTGTCCAGGCTCGCCTTCGTCCACTTCCCGGACGTCTCGACCTCGTCGTCGAGGAAACCGAAGGCGTACCGCTCCAGAGCCGGACGTATTCGCTCCCCGAGCGCCCGGTTGGCCGGACTGTAGAACGCGCGGAAGTCCTCCTCCTTGCCCTCCAGGCCGGACTTGGGGAAGAACACCAGGTCGGCTTCGTAGACGGAGGTGAGCAGGCGCTGCACGGCCAGGCTCGTGTAGTCGAGGATGTTCTCCCGGCCCGGCACCTTGTCGAAGTCGAGGTGCGGCAGGACCTGGGGGCGCAGCTGGCGACGGTAGGGGTTGTCGTCGTTCTGCCAGTCCAGGTTGTCGAGGAAGATCGGGTTCGTGGCGTACTGCACGATCGCGTCGCGCAGTGCGGTGCCGCTGAGCTCGAACGGGACGTGCTCGGGTACGTGACTCATTGCGTTCTCCTTGGTCCGGATGCGCAGGAGGTACGACCGGCGGTACGGGGTGGGCCCGCCGGTGGTGTGGGTCAGACGTGCACGCCGAGGGAGAAGTCGCTCCACCGGAGCCGGAGCGGGACGCTTTCGCCCGCCTTCACCGGGACGGACTTCTCGAGCGGGACCCAGCCCTGCATCCAGTGCGAGCGGGTGTTCTCGGGGGAGTTGGTCAGTGTGGTGCCGGCCGCCATGTCCAGCTCGAACCAGACGACCAGGGCGTGCGCCTCGCCGTCGGTGCTCGCGGTGAGGTCGATCTGGCGCTCCCCCGGCTCCAGGGCGTCCTCGGCCAGGTCGAAGTCCAGGACCGTGGCGGTCTCGGACAGGAACCGGTGGGGCCAGGTGCCCAGGCGCACCGGGAGGTGGCCGCGGGTGGACAGGGTGTTCATGAGCGAGACGTCGAAGCCGCTCGCCGTCGTGACCTGGTTGAGCCGCAGGATGTCCTCGCTGCTGACCAGCCGGCCGAGGATCCGGGCCGCGGAGGGGAACATGATCCCGCCGGGCTTCAGCAGATGCCGGCGGGCGTGCCGGATCGACGGCAGCAGCCCCTCGCCGATGAGTCCGCAGTCGACGATCTCCGAGACGAGGACGTCCACCGGGCCGTCGAGGTCACGGCCGATCTCCAGCGAGGTCGACGGCTTTCCGATCACCGTGATGACGTCGCCGTAGCCGTGGGCGTCGATCACCTGCCGGGCCACCTCCGCGAGCAGCGGATTCATCTCGCAGGTGATGACGCGGGCCGCGCCGGCCCGGGCCGCCGCCATGGCGAGCAGTCCGCTCCCCGACCCGATGTCCAGCACGGTCGCTCCGGACGGGATGCCCCGAGCCAAGGCGCCGGCCAGGGCGTCATTGCGCTCGGTGTCGTTCAGCATGGCGAAGTGCCAGCGGGGAACGGTTCTGCGGGCGATCCGGGTGAAGACCTCGGAGTCGGTGGACGGACGGCCCGCGGGTGTCGTGAGCAGTGCGGACGCCTGCTCGGCGATGTCGTTCATCTCCTGCGCCAGCGATTGCAGGGACGCGGTGATGAGCCGGTGTTGAGAGCTGTTGAGCGACAGGCTCGGACCTTCGGGTCCGGGATCGTGCCCTGATGTCGCGACCTGTGCGCCCTGGACGTGCTGCATGTTCGCCACCGCTCCTCACGTTGGACCGCCCGATCAGCCGAGGTGCACGACGGCTCGTCAAGATCGGCGCTCCGTCGCAAGGCGACCGTACGGAAACGTGATGGGGCGGAACTCCAGCGGAACTTCAGTGCGAGCGGCGGTTCTGCCGGGCGCGGGCCCGCCGTACGGGACGCTGACCCGCGGGAACCCGCCCGCCGTGCCGGTCCGCTGGAACGGGGCGGCAGAAACCGGGTCCTCGGACCGGTAGATTCCGCCGCCTCCCGGTATAGGGACGGCCTACGGGACGGCCCTCAGCGCGCGTCGTGGAAGATGACGCCCAGCACGTGGCGCTCCCCGCTGAGGACGGCGCTCACCCCGTGCCGCAGCGTCACCCGGCTCCAGCCGCGCACCGAGCGCACCGGGCGGTGGTCGACCGTGAAGATCAGGCCCTGGCCCTGGGTCGGCCGCCTGACGAGCGGGCGGGACTGCGCGCGCGGGCGCTGCTCGACGAACACGCTCTCCCCGCCGGTGAAGTCCTCGTCCGGCCGGTCGAGCATGATCGCCACCTGGAGCGGGAAGGTCAGGTCGCCGTAGACGTCCTGGTGCAGGCAGTTGTAGCCGCCCCGCCCGTACCGGAGCAGGAGGGGGGTCGGGCGGTGCTGCCCGGCGGCCGCGCACGCCCCGAGCAGTCCCTCGTGGTCGGAGGGGAAGGCCGGCTGCCCCAGGCGCCGGGCCCATTCGTTGGCGATCAGGGCGAGCGGCGGGTACAGCCGCTCCCGCAGGTCCTGGACCAGTTCCGGCAACGGGTAGGCGAAGTAGCGGTAGAGGCCCTCACCGAAGCGGTGCCGCGCCATCGTCACGGTGCTGCGGAAGGCCGTGGGGTGGTCGAAGAGGTCCCGCAGCTGCGCACACTGCTCGGGCGACAGCAGTGGCGGGGTCACCGCCACCCCCTCGGTGTTCAGTTCCGCGGCCAGCCGCTGCCAGTCCAGGTTTCCGGGCGCGGGTGGGGCGAAGGTCGGGCCGGGGAGTTCGAGGCCCGGGAGCTGGGACGGCTCGTACGCGCTCACATGCTCTGCTTTCTGCGGAGGGGAGGGCGGATTCAGGCGGCCGGCGCGGCGGCTTCGAGGACGAGCAGATGGCGCTTGGCCTCCAGCCCTCCCGCGTAGCCGCTGAGGCTGCCCGTGGAGCCGATGATCCGGTGGCAGGGCAGCACCACGCACAGCGGATTCGCGCCCAGCGCCGTGCCGACGGCACGCGCGGCGCCGGGCCGCTCCAGCGCCCGGGCGAGGTCCGCGTAGGTCGCGGTGCGCCCGTACGGCACGAACTCGGCCAGCATCAGGTTCGTGCGCCGGCTGAACGGGGTGGCGAGCCGCAGGTCCGTCGCGACGGTGAAGTCCCGGCGCGTCCCGGCCAGATAGGCGGCGATCTGCTCCCGGGCCTCGTCCAGGACCTTCTGCCCCGGTCCGCTCGCGTCCCCCGGTCCGGCCGGGCGCAGTCCGCCCCGGGCCAGGCGCTCCGCGGCCGCTTCGGTGGTGCCGTAGCAGCACAGCACGAGCGCGTCGTCCGTCGCCGCCAGCACGAGCGGGCCCAAGGCCGTGGGATGGATCGCCACCGTGGCGGTGGCGGCGCTGAGCGGACCGGGGGTCGGCATGGCGGGACTCCTTCGTTCGTCATGATCCTCGTCCGTCACGACCCGGCCCACCGCCAGGGCCGTGCGGCGACGGTAGAAACACCGTCGCCGCCGAAAGGGTTGCGCGGTCAGCGGTCGCGCAGTTCCAGCGTGCAGCACTTGACGCTGCCGCCGGCCTTGAGCAGCTCGGAGAGCTCGACCCCGATCGGCTCGAAACCGCGCGCCCGCAGCTTGGCGTGCAGGCCGGTGGCCGCGGCCGGCAGCAGCACGTGGCGCCCGTCGGAGAAGGCGTTGAGGCCGAAGACGGCCGCGTCCTCGGCGGAGGCCAGGATCGCGGTGGGGAACATCGCGCGCAGTACGGCCTGGCTGCCCTGGGAGAAGGCGGCCGGGTAGTACATGACCTCGTCCTCGGACAGCACGGAGAGCGCGGTGTCCAGGTGGTAGTACTCCGGGTTCACCAAGGTCAGCGAGGTGACCGGGAGGCCGAAGAACTCCTGCGCCTCCAAGTGGGACCGCGGGTCGGTGCGGAAGCCGGTACCGGCCAGGAGGCGCCGGCCGACGGTGAGGATGTCGCCCTCGCCCTCGTTGACGAACTCGGGCCAGAGGGAGTCCGTGTAGCCGCGTCCCTCCAGCCACCGCAGGTATGCCGGTCCCTCGGCGGTGCGTTCCGCGTGCCGGAAGCGGGCCCCGTAGACCTTGCCGTCGACGACGGTGGCGCCGTTGGCCGCGAACACCATGTCGGGCAGGCCCTCGATGGGGTCTATCTCCTCGACCACGTGCCCGAGTTCGAGGTACAGGTCGCGCAGCCCCTCCCACTGGCTGACCGCGAGCGCGTTGTCCGTCGCGTGCTGCGGGTTCATCCACGGGTTGATCGAGTACGTGACGTCGTAGTGCCGGGGCCGGCACATCAGCAGACGTCGGCGCGTGGCGACCCGGGTGGGGCTCTCGGAACGGTAGAGGGCGCCGGCAGGGGTGATGGGCTCGGTGAGCGGCACGAGGGCTCCTTCTCATGGGGTTTCGATGGAAGCCCGGCTGTCCGAGGGATGGTTCGGCCAGCCGGATGCGTGTGACGCAACTGATCACGTGGCCCCATGGAAAGGGGGCTTCGCATTGACCGGAAGTAATCGGTGGTACCGGCCAATCAACCCGCCCGCGAGGGCTGCCGCCGAGTTGATTGTCCGTGGCCGGGACGCCTTCCGGGCAATCGGGCGCTGCCATGGAATGTGGACATCACCCGGGAGGCAACGCAAGGACGCGAACCGTCCTGCCTGACCGTACGAACCTGTCCACCTGTTCCATCTGGAGGTACTTCCATGGCGCATCGCAATGTCGAACTGCTCGCAGTCGGCGCAGGCCCGGCGAACCTGGCGCTGGCGGTCGCCGTCGAGGAGCTCGCACCCGAGCTGGCCGGTGACACCCTGTTGATCGAGCGCGAGCAGGACATCGTGTGGCAGCGCGGCATGCTGCTGCCCGACGCGCTCAGCCAGGTGTCCTTCCTCAAGGACCTGGTCACCATGCGCAATCCGACCAGCAGATTCTCGTTCGTCAATTTCCTTCACTCGCAGAAACGTCTCGACGCTTTCGTCAACCTCGCGAGTTTCGTTCCTTACCGCAGCGAGATATCCGAATATCTGCAGTGGGTCGCCGACGAACTCGCCACGGTGCAGGTCGAATACGGCCGCGAATGCGCCGGCGTCGAAGCGGTGACGGGCGACGACGGCGAGCTGGCCGGCTGGCTGGTCACCCTTGCCGACGGCGACACCATCGGGTGCCGCTACCTCGTGATCGGTGCGGGCCGTGACGCCCACATCCCCGCCGTGTTCGACGGCCTGCCGGCCGAGCGCGTCATCCACAGCACGCAGTACACGCAACGCATCGCCGATGTGCGGGCCGACCTGCCGCACCGCGTCGCGGTGATCGGCGGCGCCCAGAGCGCGGCCGAGCTGTTCGGCGCCGCGCTGCGGGACCTGCCCGAGTGCAAGCCGACGATGATCATGCGCTCCATCGGTCTGAACGGCTACGAGAGCAGCAAGTTCACCAACGAGCTCTACTACACGTCCTTCATCGACGAGTTCTACGCATCCTCGCCCGAGGCCCGCCGCCAGCTCCTCGGCGAGATGTACCGCTCCAACTACGGCGGTCTCTCCCCGGCCACCCTGGACGGCCTGTACCGGCAGTTCTACCAGGACCGTCGCTCCGGCCAGGAGCGCCTGGGCATGCACCCCATGACGGACGTGACCGGCGCCCGCATGGACGGCGACGAGGTCGTCCTGACCCTCGTCGACCGCAAGTCGGGAGCCGAACGGGAGATGCGCACGGACCTGGTGCTCCTGGGCACCGGCTTCGTCCGGGAGATGCCGTGGGCGGTCAAGGCCCTCGCGGAGTCGATCGGTGTCGAGGAGATCAACGTCAGCCGCAACTACCGGCTCGACCTCGGCCGCCCCGCGACCGCCGCCTGCTACCTCCAGGGCGTCAACGAGGCCACCCACGGCATCGCCGACTCGCTGCTCAGCGTGCTCGCGGGCCGCTCCGCCGAGATCACCGAGGACATCCTGGCGCATCGCCGGAGCCGATCCGCCGAGGCCACGGCCCCGCGGGAGCTCGCGCTCGCCGGCGCGGTCTGAGACCCGCGCACCCCTCACCAGCCGTACCCGCCAGCCGAGGAGAGAACGAAGCACATGCTCACCCAGCCACTCGACCGCGAAGGACTGACGCACGAGAACGGCCTCGACGCGCAGCGGCTGCTGCCCTGGCCCGAGCTCAACGCCCCCTTCGAGGGGTCCTGGTGCGTGATCCGGCCCGGCACGGCGTCCACCGCCCACGCCCACCACGAGTACGAGATCTTCATCGCCGTCGCCGGCTCCGCCGTCCTGGAGTCCCAGGGCGTCCGCAAGCCCTTCACGACCGGGGACATCGTGCACTTCACCCCGGGCTCCGACCACCGGGTGATCAACGAGTCCGACGAGGACTTCGAGATGTACAGCGTCTGGTGGGACCTCGACATGACACAGCGGTTCGCAGCTCGCCACGAAGGAGCCCAGGCATGACACGCCGTACGGTCATCATCGCGCCGCCGCCGACCCCCAACGGGGACCTGCACACCGGACACCTGGCGGGCCCGTACCTGGCGGGCGACGTGTACGCACGCTACCTGCGGGCGTCGGACCGGCCGGTGATCTTCACCAGCGGTACCGACGACAGCCAGACCTACGTGGTGGCCAGCGCCGCCCGGGCCGGTCTGACCCCGGAGGAGCTGGCCCTGCGCTCCGCCACGCAGATCCGCGCCACCCTGGAGGCGGCCGGCGTCTCCGTCGACGGCTTCGCCCCCTTCGACA
Organism: Streptomyces sp. NPDC048331; assembly: GCF_043201215.1. Taxonomy (NCBI): domain Bacteria; kingdom Bacillati; phylum Actinomycetota; class Actinomycetes; order Kitasatosporales; family Streptomycetaceae; genus Streptomyces; species Streptomyces sp. NPDC048331. The sequence continues at coordinate 103,447 of NZ_JBICYT010000011.1, forward strand.
AGGGCTACCGCCAGACCGTCATCGACTTCGTCACCGACCTCCACAGCGAGGGCGCCTTCCGCCTGAAGACGGTGCTGCTGCCGTACGTCGAGGCCACCGGCGAGTACCTGATGGAGGGCCTGGTCGCCGGCGACTGCCCGGTGTGCCTCGTGGAGAGCCGCGGCGGACTGTGCGAGTCCTGCGGCCACCCCAACAACTTCGACGAGCTGCTGCGACCGCGCTCCACCGTCGACCCGGACGCCGTCGTCACGCACCGCGAGGCGCAGATCCTCGTGCTGCCGATGGAGGAGTACCGCGACCGGCTCGCCGACTACTACGTCCGGCACCGGGACGTGCTGCGCCCGCACACCGCGCAGCTCGTCCGGGAGGCGCTGGACCGGCCGCTGCCGGACTTCCCGATCACCTACCCGACCGCGTGGGGCATCCCGGCGCCGTTCACCGAGACGCCGGGCCAGGTCCTCAACGCCTGGGCCGAGGGCATGGCCGCGTCGATGTACTGCACCTGGTACGCGGCGGAGCAGCTCGGTGAGCACGCCGACCGCTTCGACGAGCACTGGCTGTCCGAGCACGGCATCGACCTTGTGTACTTCCTCGGATTCGACAACGTCTACTTCTGGGGAATGACGCACCTGGCCCTGCTGATGGCGCACGGCGACCGGTACGTCGAGCCGCACGCCATCGTGTCGAACGAGTTCTACGAACTGGAGAACCAGAAGTTCTCCACAAGCAAAGGTCACGTGGTCTGGGCCGCCGATCTGGTGGCCGAGGTCCCCCGCGACCTGGTGCGCTTCTACCTGGCGCTCACCGCGCCGGAGCACTCCCGTACGAACTTCAGTCGGGAGGCGCTCGACACCCTGTCGCGCACCCGGCTGGTCGATCCGTGGAACCACCTCGCGGGCCGGCTGGCGGAGCTGCTCGCCGGGCATCCGGCGGACGCGCCGCTGCCGGTCTCCGCGACCGGTGCCCGGGAGGCGGGGATCGTCGTCGAGCGGTTCCGCTCCCACTACGAGCTCGAGAGCTTCAGCCTGCACCGGGCCGCGGACCTGATCGTCGTGCACATCGACCGGTTGCTGGAGCAGGCGGACCGGGTGGTGGCGAGCGTCCCGAGCGACCTCGGTGACCTGGTCCTCGCCGTCCGGACGCTGACCGCGTGCGCCGCTCCGCTGCTCGTCGACCTCGCGGCCCGGGCCGAGCGCGCCGGCGCCGATCTGAGTCTGCCGGCCGGTGCCTTCCCGGCCGACCCCGTCGCTCCGCTGCGACTCCCCCTCCTGTCCACCGCGGTCGGGGCCTTCGCGCCCGTGGCCGAGCCGGCCGTCATCCGAGCCTGACCTCCGAGGAGCACTGTGTCCACGATCGCCCCGCCCCTTCCCAATCGGGCAGAACGACTGCTGATCCCCGCGACCTTCATCACCAACCTGGGCAACGGCATCCAGCTCACCGCCGCCTCGTACCTGGTCTTCACCGAGGCCAACACCATGCTGGCGGTCAGCTGGTTGATGATCGCCGTCACCATCCCGCAGGTGGCGCTGTCCCTCTTCTTCGGCAAGCTCGCCGACCGCTTCGACCGCCGCACGCTGGCGATGATCTCGGACCTGGCCAGCGCGGTCGCCGCGATCGCCCTGCCGGTCTGGCTGGCCCTCGGCGGTAACCCCTCCACCGTCAGCTATGTCGCCAGCTTCGTCCTGTCGATCTCCGCGGCCCTGTTCTTCCCGGCCAGCAACGCCCTGATCAAGGAGCGCATCCCGGAGTCCCGGCTCGCCCAGTTCAACGGCAACGCCGAGATCGCGATCCAGGCCGGCACGCTCGCCTCGGCGGCCCTCGGCGGCTGGGTGATCGTCTGGGTGGGCACCACGTCGCTCTTCTACTTCAACGCGATCACGTTCCTGCTCTCCGCCGCCCTGCTGTTCTTCATCGGCCGTCGTCCGGCCGGCCAGGCCGTCACCGAGGCCGCGGCCAAGGCCGCGTCGGCCGCCACCGCCCGCCTGACCGCCACCCGCCCGCCGCTGGCCCGTCTCGCGCTGCTCTACATCATCGGCAACATCGTCATCATCGTCGGCAACAGCATCATGCTGGTCCTGGTCATCGAGGGCTTCAAGTCCAACGCCGGCTACCTCGGCATCGTCGACGCCCTGTTCGGCATCGGCGCCCTGTTCGCGGCCTGGGCCTTCAAGAAGATCAGTTCCAAGGCCACCGTGCTGAAGACCGCCCTGATCGGCTACCTCGCCTTCGCGGTGCTGCTGTCCATGGAGTCCATCCACCTGTACGCCATGATGGCCGTCATCCCGTTCGCCGCCATCGCCTTCTGCGTGGCCCGCATCTCGGCCCGTACCGCCCTGATGAGCGCGGCCCCCGAGGAGAAGACGGGCTTCGTCTTCGGCGCCACCAACGCCTTCGGCCTCGCCGCCGGTACCGCCTCCGTCGTCCTGATCTCGCTCCTGGTCGACTCCACCCACGTGAAGAACGGCTTCTACGCCCTCTCCGCCCTGGTCGTCGTCATCTCCACCCTCACCGTCCTCTCGCTGCGCAAGCACGACCGTGAGGTCGCCGCCGCCGAGGCCGCCGCCGAGGCCGTCTCCGCGCCGGTCGCCGAGGCCGCCGAGGTCACCGAAGCCGCCGAAGCCGCCGAGCCCGTCCCGGCCAAGGTCTGAGGGGGGTCGGCACAGATGAAGCTGCTCGCGATCGAAGCCAGTCAGAACGCCACCTACTACATCTCGCGCTACCAGCAGATCGAGGCCCTCGGGGCCGAGGTCCACGTCCTCAACGGCATAGGCACGGAGGACTTCTGGGACGCGGACCGCTACCGGATCGCCGGCTCCAAGCAGATCGAGGACATCGTCACCGCCGCCAAGATCTGGCACGCGGAGGAGGAGTTCGAGGGGGTCCTGACCTTCTCGGAGTCCGGAGTCGTCACGGTCGCGGTCGTCGCCGAGGCGCTCGGCCTGCCGAGCATCGGCTTCGAGGCCGCCCGCACCAGCCGCAACAAGCTCCTGATGCGCCAGGCCCACGAGCGCGGCGGCGCCGCGCACCCCGGCTTCCGCTACGCCCCCGACGTCGAGGCCGCCCTGACGGCCGGTGCGGAGCTCGGGTACCCGCTGATCCTCAAGCCCACCCTGGGCGCCGCCAGCAACTTCGTGTTCAAGGTCGACGACCCCGAGGAGATGCGGGCCCGCTTCGCGGACGCCACCTCCGGCATCGAGACCATGACCTGGGCCCTGATGGAGGCCGACGGACTGGACCTCGGCCCGAACGGGATCATCGTCGAGGGCTACCTCGACGGCCACGAGCACCTCATCGAGGCGCTGGCCTGGGACGACGAGGTGTACCTCGGTTCCATCGTGGACCGGATCACGGTCGAGAGCGGCACCTTCGACGACGACGTCCACCACGCGCCGAGCTCCCTGACCCCCGAGCAGATCGCCGCGGTCCACGAGGTGGTCCGCGACGCGGCCCACGCCCAGGGACTGCGCCGGTCCGTGCTCCACGCCGAGGTGCGCTTCCACCAGGGTGCGCCCTTCATCCTGGAGATCGCGATCCGTCCCGGCGGCGGCGGGCTCGACCACATGGCGCGGATCAGCGCCGGCCACGACCCCATCCGATGCGTGGCGGACGTGGCCCGCGGCATCCGGCCCGACGTCTCGCACTACGCGCCGACCGGCGTGCACACCGCCGCGATGTGCCTGATCAGCGGCGCGGGCACGGTCGAGTCCATCGAGGTGCCGACCGAGGTCGCCGAGGACCCGGCGCTGTTCTTCCTCAAGATCACGGCCACGGCGGGGACGGTCGTCAAGCGGCCCCCGGCGGGCAACAACATCCTCGGTTTCATCGGCGCCACCGGCACCTCCCTGACGGAGGCGCTGACCACCGCGCACGTCGCGGCCGGCCGCATCCGCACCGAGATGAGGCCGGAGCATGGCTGAGACCCCGCGCCGTACGGCCACCCCGCGGCACTACCTGATGTGCCGGCCGACCCACTTCGAGGTGACCTACGCGATCAACCCGTGGATGAACCCCGAGAAGCCGATGGACGCCGACCTGGCACTGGCCCAGTGGGAGCGGATCCGGGACCTGTACCTCGCTCTCGGGCACGAGGTCTCCTTCATCGACCCCGTCCCGGGCCTGCCGGACATGGTCTTCTCCGCCAACGGAGCCACCGTGGTCGACGGCAAGGTGCTGATCGCGAAGTTCCGCCACCGGGAGCGGGCGGCCGAGGCCGACGCCCACCGGGCCTGGTACGAGGCCCGCGGCTACACCGACATCCACCTCCCGAGGTACGTCAACGAGGGCGAGGGCGACTTCGCCCCCGCCGGCCGGCGGATCCTGGCCGGCGCGGGATTCCGTAGCGACCCGGGCGCACACGAGGAGCTCGCCGCGTTCTTCGGCCTGCCGGTGGTCGGCCTGACCCTGACCGACCCCCGCTTCTACCACCTGGACACCGCGCTGTTCGTCCTCGACGAGGACCTGGTGGCGTACTACCCCGCCGCCTTCTCCGAGGAGAGCCAGGGGGTACTGCGCGAGCTGTACCCGGACGCGATCCTCGCCACCCGCCAGGACGCCGACGCCTTCGGCCTCAACGCGGTGAGCGACGGACTGAACGTGGTGGTGACGGAGACCGCCACGCACCTGATCGGCGAACTGCGCGAACGCGGCTTCGAGCCGCACCCCGTGGACATGTCCGAGCTGCTGAAGGCCGGTGGCGCGGTCAAATGCATCACTCAGGAGATACGACGCCCGTGATCGATTACGACGGCAGAAGTTTCCGCAACACCGGTTACCCGGCGGGCGTGGACGCCCCCGTCGGCCACTACCGCCAGGACGGCGACCTGCTCTGGGCCGACTTCGACGGAGGCCCCGTCCGCAGAGGTTCGCTGAACGGGCGCGTGGAGCCCGACGGGAACCTGGAGTTCGCCTACACGATGGTCCTCGCGGACGGCGAGGTGGTCGCCGGGCGGTGCTGGAGCACCCCCGAATTCCTGGACGACGGACGGATCCGGCTCAACGAGCGCTGGGAGCGCTACGGAGCCCACGCGGACAGCGGCGTGTCCGCACTGGAGGAGGTACCGACATGACCCCGCCCACCACCCCGCTCCGCGGGGGCAGCGTGACCTGGGCCTGCACCAGCGGCTTCAGCCCGGTCTTCATCTTCCCCTTCACCCCGGGCGAGTACTACGGGGTGGCCAACCTGCACGAGTTCCAGACCCTGATGTACCGCCCGCTGTACTGGTACGGGACCGGCGGCCAGCCGACGGTCGACTACGAGCGCAGCCTCGCCGAGCCCCCGCGGTGGAGCGAGGACGGCCGCACGGCGACGATCACGATCAAGCCGTACCGGTGGTCGAACGGCGAGAGCGTCAACGCCGACAACGTGATGCTGTGGATGCACCTCCTGGAGGCCGAGAAGCACAGCTTCGGGGGGTACACGCCGGGCTTCTTCCCGGACAACCTGACCGGCTACGAGAAGGTCGCCGAGGACCAGGTCAGCTTCACCTTCGACCGTGCCTACTCGCACAACTGGGTGCTGATGAACCAGTTCAGCACCATCACCCCGCTGCCGAAGGCCTGGGACCGCACCGGCGACGACCGGCCGGCCGACGCCACCCACGACCCCGCGCAGGCCTCAGCCGTCTACGCCTACCTGCGGGCCTGCAACGACGAGCGTAAGAGCTGGGACACCAGCCCCGTCTGGAGCGTCGTCAACGGACCCTGGAAGCTCAGCAGTTACACGATCGACGGGGTCTCCGGCGAGGCCGTCCTGGTGCCCAACGAGACCTACGGCGGCCCGAACAAGCCCTACCTGGACGAGTTCCGGCTGATACCCACCGGCTCCGACACCGAGCAGTACGAGATGCTCCGCCGCGGCCCGGAGGCCCTGGACGGTGTGCAGATCGGCTTCCTGCCCTTCGACGAGGTCACCGAGCCGGCCGAGGACCCGCTGGTCGGTGGGCCCAACCCGCTCGGCGAGCACTACGACCTCGTGCCCCAACTCACTTACAAAATCCATTACTTCCCGATCAACTTCAACAACCCCACCGTCTCCGGAAAGATCTTCAAGCAGCTCTACTTCCGCCAGGCACTGCAGTCCTGCCTCGACTCCCGGGGCGCCATCCGCGACGTCTACAAGGGCTACGGCTACCCGACCACCGGGCCCATCCCGGCCCTGCCGGACAGCCCGCTGCTCTCGCCCGCCGCGCACGAGGACCCGTACCCCTTCGACGTCGAGGCGGCCCGTGCCTTCCTGACCGAGAACGGCTGGGACACCGGCACCACCCCGGCGCTCTGCGTCCGCGAGGGCACCGGCCCCGGCGAGGCCGGCGAGGGCATCCCGGCAGGGACCCCGCTGCGGTTCTCGATGCGGTACGCCCAGGGCCACGAGACCCTGACCGCGGTCATGCGCAAGTTCGCCGCCGACGCCGCGAAGGCGGGTATCGAGATCGTGCTGACCGAGGTCGAGGCGAGCGTCCTGGTGCTGGAGGACACCACCTGCACCCCGGGCCCCGACAGCCCCTGCCTGTGGGAGTTCAGCGACTGGAACGGCGGCTGGGGTTACGGCCCCGGCTTCTACCCGACCGGTGAGGCGCTCTACTCGACCGGCTCCTCGGTGAACTTCGGCAGCTACAGCGACCCCACGGCGGACGAGCTCATCGCCCGGACCGTGGTCAGCGACGACCTGGCGGACCTGCACGCCTACCAGGACCACATCGCGCGGCAGGTCCCGGTCATCTGGATGCCCAACTTCCCCTTCCGCCTCCTGGAAGTGGCCAAGGACCTGAAGGGCGTGGCTCCGATCAACCCCTTCGGACTGATCAACCCCGAGGACTGGTACTACGTCGGCGAGGTGCTCTGATGTACCAGCGACTGATCGGCCTCCTCGACGACCGTCAGGCCCGCTACCGGCTGATCGACCATCCGGCCGAGGGCCGGACCGACCTGGCGAGCGTCCTGCGCGGCCACCCGCTGGACCAGGCCGCCAAATGCATCGTCGTCCGCGTGAGCATCACCAAGCGGGTCGGCAAGTACGTGCTCGCGGTGGTTCCCGGCGACCGGCAGGTCGACCTGGAGGCGGTCGGCGCACTCTTCGGCGGCGGGCGGACCGCCTTCGCGACGCCCGAGATCGCCGAGCGCCTGGCCGGCAGCGTCTGCGGCACGGTGATGCCGCTCAGCTTCCACCCGGATCTGCACCTCGTCGTCGACGAGGGCCTGATCCTCACCGAAGAGATCTACTTCAACGCGGCCCGCCTGGACCGCTCCGTGGCCCTGTCCACCCCCGACTACCTGGCCCTCGCCCAGCCGCAGCTCGCGGCGATCGCGACGGCCGGCGACCGGGTCCTGACCCACTCCGCGAGGTGACGAAGATGACGGACGACGACCGCACGACCGATGACGGCGTGGTGATCCTGGTCGGCAGCGGACAGCGCGCCTACCGCGAGTACCTGCTCGCCGGCGCCGCCCGGCGCCGCCCGATCTGGATCCTGGACGCCGCCGACCCGACCTGGCAGCGGGAGTACGTACGCGGCTCCACCACGGTGGAACTGCTCGACCGCGAACGCCTGGTCCCCGACACGGAAGGCCTGATCAAGGCCGCCGAGGCGGTGGCCGCCGAGCACCGCGTGGTCGGCGTGTTCAGCTACGACGAGACGCTCGTGGTGACCACCGCGCTCATGGCCGAGCGGCTCGGACTGCCGGGTCTGACCTCCCGGGGCGCCGACAACTGCCGCAACAAGCACAACACCCGGCAGCTGCTGACCGCCGCCGGCCTGCCCCAGCCGCACTTCGCCTACGTGACCGACGCCGAGGAGGCCCTCGCCACGGCCGACTCCTTCGGCTACCCGGTCGTCCTCAAGCCGCGCGGCATGGGCGCGAGCATCGGCGTCATCCGGGTCGACGACGCTTCCGGTGTCCGCGCCGCCTTCGAGGTCGCCGACGCCGCGAGCCGCGGCGGGAACAGCGACTACGAGGGCGGGGTGCTGGTCGAGGAGTGCGTCATGGGCCCCGAGATCAGCATCGACGGAGTGGTCTTCGACGGCGAGTGGACCCCGCTGTTCCTCGCGCACAAGGAAGTGGGCCTCGCGCCCTACTTCGAGGAGACCGGCCACGTGGTCAGCGCCACCGACCCGCTGCTCGCCGACGAGGAGCTGCTGGGTGTTCTGCGGGACGCCCACCGGGAGCTGGGGATCGGCTACGGGATCACCCACACGGAGGTGAAGCTCACCACCCGCGGCCCGGTGATCATCGAGGTGAACGCCCGACTCGGCGGCGACCTCATCCCCTACCTCGGCAGCCTCGCCACCGGCGTGCAGCCCGGGGAGCTGGCCGCCGAGGTGGCCGCAGGCCGCCGCCCCTCCTGGGAACCGACCGAGTCCCGGACCGTGGGGATCCGCTTCCTGTACCCGCCGGAGAACGGCACCGTCGACTCGGTCGACGTACCCGCCCTCTCGGACGTACCGGGGCTGTTGGAGACGAACGTGATGGTGTCGCCCGGAGTGCGGCTGCTGCTGCCGCCCGAGGGCTACCTCAGCCGCTACGCCAACCTGATCTGCGCCGGAGACACCTTCCTGAGCTGCGAGGAGTCCCTCGCCAAGGCGGCCGCACTGACCACGATCGTCCTCGCCGGCTGACCCGCCGGCTCAACGAGAACTGAAGGGAGGTGTGTGATGTCGACAAGCGTGACGGTAGTGGGCGGCGGAGTGATCGCCCTGCTCACGGCGGTCGAGTGCGTGCTCGACGGACACAAGGTCACGGTCGTGGACCAGGGCCCCATCCCGCACAGCAGAGCCACCTCTTTCGACCAGCACCGGATCCTGCGGGCCCTGCACCCGGCGGACCCGCGGACCACGGCGGCCGCCTTGCGTGCCCACCACCGCTGGGTCGAACTGGAGGAACTGTTCCTGACGCGGTTCTACGAGCAGGTCGGCTCCCTCACCGTCCTGCCGCCCGCGGCCGCGACGGACGCGGCGGCGATGCTCGCCGACGCCGGCGGCCACGCGCGGGAACTGACGCCGGCCGGCCTGGCCGACCGCTATCCGCACCTGCACGTGGGCGGCGGCCTCGGCGCCGTGCTGGAGGACGAGGCGGGCGTGCTGCTCGCCGAACGGGTCCTCGCCGCCTGCGTCGGCTGGCTGAAGTGGCAGCGGGGCATCGAGCTGATCGAGCACCGCGCCGTGACCGCCGTCGACGGCGAGAGCGGAAGCGTACGGCTGGTGGACGGGCGGGTGCTGCGCAGCGACGCGGTGCTGGTGGCCGTGGGCCCCTGGTCCCGGGACCTGTTGCCGCCGAGCATCTCCGAGCGGCTGACCCTGTATCGCCAGTCCCTCCTCTACTGCCGGGTGCCCCGGCAGCAGTCGCAGGCCTGGGCGGCCACTCCGGCCATACCGGCCCTCGGCACCGCGGGCGGCGCCTGGCTGATCCCGCCGGTGGCCGGGACGGCCCTCAAACTGACTTCGGCGACCGCCTGCCGCGAGGTGGACGGGATCACCGATCACGCCACCGACCCGTACTGGCAGCGCAAGCTGGAGAAGGAGTTCGGGGACATCCTCCCCGGCTTCGGCCCGGCCTGGGTCACCGCGGCCAAGGACGCCTACTACTCGTCCTTCACCGAGACCGGCGGCCCCCTGCTGGTCGCCCTCGGCGGCGCGGGATTCGCGTACGCGGCCTGCGGTGGCACATCCTTCAAGTTCGCGCCGCTCATCGCACGGTCGCTGGCCGACCGGCTGATCGGCCGGAGTCCGTCCCTGATCGGCCTCGGTGCGCTCGACGGGCCACCGCTGGACGTCCACGCCCCGCAGCTCGCGGGTCTGTGAGGGGCGGCAGGATGAGCGAGGAGCGGGCAGTGGCAACGGTGGACGACGTACGGCGGCTCGCGCTGAGCCTGCCGAGGACCGAGGAACACCTGATCCGGGATCGGGTGAAGTTCCGGATCGGCGGCATCGTCTACCTCGCCCTGTCCCGGGACGAGAGCGAACTGGGCTTCGCCTTCCCCAAGGAGGAACGGGCGGCGCTGGTCGCCGCCGAGCCGGACAAGTTCTTCCTGCCCCGCGAGTCCGATCTGCGCTTCCACTGGGTCGAGGCACATCTGGCGGCCCTGGACGCCGAGGAGCTGACGGAGCTGGTCACCGAGGCCTGGCGGATGGTGGTGCCCGCCAAGGTCGCCCGCGCCCATCTGGACCCGCCGACCGCGCCGGCGCTGCCTCCCGCGCCGTCCCTGGCCGAGCTGCGGTCCTCGGCCGAGGTGTTCAACGGGTTCCCGGGTGTGGACCGGAGCTGGCTCGCGTTGCACGAGGAGACCGGCCGCGCCCTCGACCTCTCGCTCGCCGCGCACCGCGGCGCCCTGCACCGCTGGCTGAACTCCTGGGGCTGCCGCATCCGTTACCCGCGCGAGGGCGAGCCCGACACCTTCGGCGCGGGGCTCGCCGGATGGGCGGAGCGGCACGAGCCCGCGCACACGCCGCTGGCCCGGCTCACCCCGCGGGAGATCGCCGGGTTCGCCGCCGCCTACGAGGAGCTCGCGGCGCTGCCGATCGGCCGCCGCGCCCTCGGCCCGACCGCCGCGGCCAAGGCGCTGTACGCACTGCGGCCCGACTCGGTCATGCCGTGGGACGCGGCCATCGCGCAGCGGTTGCACGGGGCCCGGGACCGGGCGGCCTTCGCCCGCCACCTGGAGCTCGGGCGGAGCTGGGCGCGTACGGTGCTGGAGGAGAGCGGCGGGATCGGCGAGGCCGCCCTGTGCGCCGAGATCGGTCGCCCCGGGGTGTCCCTGGCGAAGATCCTCGACGAGCACCTGTACGTCACGATCACCTACGCGGCCTGAGCCGGCCGGTGGCGTCGTCCGCGCGCCGGGCCTACCTCGGCTGCCGCGCGTGCGCCTGGCCCCGCGCCGCGGGCGCGGACGCCGGCGCCGGGTCCTCCTCCGTGGGGTCCGGCTGCGTCAGCGCGTACGCCCGGGCCATCGGCGTCAGTCCGTACTGGCCCGGCAGGTCGGAGTGGTCGAGCAGGCCCGCGTCGAGGAGCCGTTCGAGGAGGTCCTCCACCGGCTGCGCGGATCGTTCGACCAGCATGGCGAGCGCGTCCGCGGACTCGTACACCACGTTGTCCACGGAGGGCGGATTGTCGGAACCGGCGAACTGGCGCAGCATCAGGCGGGCCCACGGGGTCAGCAGCCGGTAGGCGCTGTCGAGGCGGGTGCTCAGTGCGTCGTCCCCGATCTGCAGCCGGGCCAGGAAGCGGCCGGGTGCCCGCGGTCCGTCGTGCCCGTCGCGTCCGTGGTGGCCGCCCGGCCCGCCCGGACCGTCGCCGAGCAGCTCGGACACGGAGTCCTGGAGCATCCACTCGGGGCGGGCCGCGATGCGCCGGCCGGCCAGGTTGAGCGCCAGCGGCAGGTCCCCGCAGGCGTCGGCGAGGCGCAGGCAGGCGCGCGGCTCGGTACCCACCCGGTCGCCGCCGAGGAGCTGCGCGAGCAGTTCCATCGACTCGTCGCGGTCCAGCGCGGGCAGCCGGATCCGGCCAATTCCGTCGAGGCCCAGTAGACGCGATCGGCTGGTGATGAGGACACGGCTCTCGGGCGCCGCGACAAGAAGTTCCCGGATCTGCCGCTCGTGCTGGACGCCGTCGAGCACCACGAGCAGCCGTCGCCGGTGCAGGAGCGACCGGTACAGGCCAATTCTCTGACCGGGATCGTTCGGGATCCGGTCGGTGGGGATGCCGAGCGCCTCCAGGAATCCGCCCGCGATGCCGGCGGCGTCCTTGCGTCCGTCCGCGGCCGGGTCGAGGTTCGCGTAGAGCTGTCCGTCGGGCAGGTTCACGGCGAGTTCGTGGGCGAGGCGCAGGGCGAAGGCCGTCTTGCCCACACCCACCTGACCGCTGATCACCAGGGGCGCCGCGAGCCGCTGTCCGTCGTAGGAGGGAGCGGTCAGAGCCCGGGCCCGCTGGAGCAGCTCACGCCGTCCCACCAGGGGATGAGCCTCCATCGGCAGCTGTGAGGGCGGCGGCAGCACGGCGCGTACGTCGGCCGCCCGCAGCTCGTTCTCCTGGTGCTGCTGCACCGCCTTGACCGCCGGACGGGCCCCTCCGTCGTCCCCGTCGGCGCGGGCCGCCTCGTGCCAACGGCGCTCCCAGCTGGCGCGGTCGCCGCCGCAGGCCTCGGCGAAGGCGAGGGCCACCTGAAGGGTCGGGAGGCGGTAGCCGGCGGCCGCGTCGGAGAGAACGGACGCGGAGAACATGGCACGGGTGGCCATGTCGCGGTAGCCGGGACTGCCGGCCGCGGTCCGCAGCCTGCGCAACTCCCGGGCGAACGCGGTGACTGGTCCGGCATCGGGGGCCAGTGGTCTCTCCAGTCTTCCCACAGCCTGCTCCTTCGGTACTCGCTCCGTGTGCTGCCTGCTCCGGGCCGCCCATGAACTGTCCGTGTCGCCCTTCCTGATCTGCTACCGGATGCTTACCGCCTGCTAGGGGGAACCCCTATGATCCGGTTGACTTGACCTGGCCAGGGGTCATGTTCATTTGGGGGTGGATGTCCGATGCCGGGGGCGGATGCGGAGTCCGGGGAGAGACGTGGCGCGAATCCTGCGGGGGGCAGGCTGCGCTTTCACGTGCTCGGATCGCTCGAGGGATGGTTCGGCGAGGTACGGCTGAGGCTGGGGGGAGCGATCCAGGAACGGGTCCTGTGCATGTTGCTGCTCGAAGCCGGCCGGGTGGTTCCCGTGGCCCGCCTCGTCGAGGCGACCTGGGAGAAGGACCCGCCGGTGACCGCGGCGCACCAGGTCCGCAAGGCCGTCGCCGATCTGCGGCGGCGGATACCCACCGGCACCGAGGTGATCGCCACCGACGGGCCGGGGTACCGCGTGGTGGTGGCGGACGATCAGGTCGACCTGCTGGAGTTCGACGCCCTGACCAGGGCGGCGGGCCAGGCCCTGCGGGAAGGAGAGCGGTTCGCGGCCGCCGAGGCACTGCGGGCCGCGCTCGCGCTGTGGCGGGGATCGGTCCTGTCCGGCACCGGCGGACCGGTGATCGAGGCCGCGGCGACCGCGCTGGAGGAGCGCCGACTGGCCGCCGCGGAGCAGTTCTTCGACCTGTGCCTCGCACTGGGCGAGAGCGGCGAGCTCATCTCGGGCCTGCGCGCCCTGATCACCCAGCACCCGCTGCGGGAGACGCTGCGCGGCCAGCTGATGCTCGCCCTGTACCGCTCGGGGCGGCAGGCCGAGGCGCTCAAGGAGTACGGGGAGGTCCGCGAGCTGCTCGTGGACGAGCTGGGCATCGACCCGGGTCCGCGGCTCGCGAAACTGTACGAGGCGATTCTGCGGGACAGCCCCGAGCTGGCCGCGCCCGAACGGCCGGTGCCGGTGCCCGTGGCCCCCGTACGTCAGGTGCCCGAACCCGCGGCCGCGGTGGATCCGGTGCCCGAACCGGCCCCTCCCGTGACCGCGGTGCCCGTGACCGCGGTGCCCGAGGGCGCGGCGCCCGAGGCCCCGGCCCGCACGGAGGCGGACCGGGAAGAGGAGCCGGGAACGCGCGCCACGCCGGTCGACGCCCCGTGCACCCTGCCCTACGACCTGCCCGACTTCACCGGCCGCGCCAAGGAACTGGCCGAGCTCTTCGACTACGTACGGGACGAGGGCCGCGGCGGCGAGCGCTACGCCCGGATCGTGGCCATCGACGGCATGGGCGGCATGGGCAAGACCACCCTGGCGGTGCGCGCCGCGCACCGGCTGGCCGACCGGTATCCCGACGGGCAGCTCCACATCGACCTGCACGGATTCACCCCGGGCCGCGAGCCCGTGACACCGGCCGCGGCGCTCGACGGCCTGCTGCGGACCCTCGGTACTCCGGGCGACCGGATCCCGGAGGACCTGGAGGGGCGCACCGCCGTGTGGCGCTCCAAGCTGGACGGCCTGCGGATGCTGCTGCTGTTCGACAACGCCGTCGACGCGGCGCAGATCAGGCCCCTGCTGCCGGCCTCGCCCGGCTCCTTGGCCCTGATCACCAGCCGCGGGCGGTTGTTGGACCTCGACGGCGTCGAGTGGGTGTCGATCGGGATGATGGAGCCCGAGGACAGCACCAGCCTGATGGCGGAGACCCTCGGTACCACCCGGGTGGCCGCCGAGCCGGGGGCCGCGGCGGAGCTGGCCGAGCTGTGCGGGCACCTGCCGCTGGCGCTGCGGATCGCGACCGCCCGGCTGCGCAACAGGCCGCGCTGGACGGTGCGTTACCTGGTCGAGCGGCTGCGCGACGAGAAGCGCCGGATGGACGAGCTGAGTTCGGGGGAGCGCAGTGTCGCGGCGACCCTGCGCCTGTCCTACCTGGCGATGGACGAGGAGTACCGGACCGCGTTCCGCATCCTCAGCCTGTACCCGTGTGCCGGGACCGACGTCCATTCGGCGGCGGCGCTCCTCGGCACGACGGTCCGGGACGCCGAGGACGCCCTGGAGTTCCTGCTCGACGTGCATCTGGTGCAGCAGCCCGACATCGGCCTCTACACCTTCCACGACCTGGTGCGCAGCTTCGCCCAGAGCCTGCGGGGGCCGGCGACGGCGGACGACGACGCGGCGGCGGTCGAGCGGCTGCTCGGCTACTACCTGACGACCTCGGACGCCGCCTGCGAGGTGCTGTTCCCCAGCCGTGAGCGCCGTCCCACCGGTATCCCGCCGTACCAGGGCGAACGGCCGTCCTTAAGGGACACCGAGCAGGCCCTGAGCTGGTTCGACAGGGAACAGGGCGGGCTGCTCGCGGCCGTGTCACTGGCCGAGCGGTTCGGCCACGACCGGTACGCGGCCTGCCTGAGCCGTAACGTCGGCTTCCACCTGCACATGCACGGACGGCTCGACGAGTTCTGGAGCGTCGGGCACCTCGCGGTGGCCGCCGCCCGTCGGCTCGACGATCCGGCGCTCCTCGGTATCAGCCTGGCCAATCTGGGCGCGGCCTGCTGGAAGCTGGGCCGTTTCGAGGAGGGGCTGGAGGTGGCCCGTGAGGCGCGCGACACCGCGGTCCGTGCCGGGGACCGGCACACCGAGGCGAACAGCGAATCGACCATCGGGCTGCTGATGTCGATGCTCGGCCGGTACGAGGAGGCTCTACCGCTGGTGGAGCGGTCCGTCTCCATGGCTCAGGAACTGGGCAATCCGCGCGCGGAGTCGGAGAGCCTGACCATCCTCAGCACGCTGTACGAGCGGTGGGGTCGCTTCCCGGAAGCGGCGGAGGCCGCTCGCCGGGCGATCGAGATCGACGGTGACCTGGGCTACCGCAGCAACGAGATCGTGGCCCTGACCGATCTGGCCTTCGCCCAGGTGGGCCTCGGCGAGTTCGCGGACGCGGACGCCAGTCTCAAGCGGGCCCGGGACCTGAGCGACGAGACCAGGTCGCCGGGGGACGTTGCCCTGGTACTGGCCCTGTCCGCCCAGGTCGCGCACGAGCGCGGTGACGTGCTGCAGGCGCGTGCCTTCGCCGAGCGCTCCCTCGTGCTCGGGCGGACGAGCGGGGCCCCGATCCGACTCGCGAGGGTCGAGAACGTCCTGGGCCGGCTCCACCTCGTGTGGGGGGAGCACGAGGTGGCGCTGGCCCTGCACGGCCACGCCCACAAGATCGCGGCGCCGATGAGTTTTCGGGCGGAGGAGGCGTCCGCGCTGGTGGGCCTCGCCTTGGCGGCCGAGGTGCTCGGTGATCCCGCGGCCGCCGCCGGACACCGGGCGGCCGCCGAGGAGCTGTCCGATTTCATGGGCCTGCCGGCGCACCTCCGCACCTACTGAGCGCGGACACGGAACTGCCCCGCACCGGACTCCGGTGCGGGGCAGTTCCGTGATGTGCGCGGCAAGCGGGTCACCTACGGGTGGAGGGGGCCGGGGACGGGGCCGGGGAGGCGACACCGGGGCCCTTGTCCTCCGCGAGGACCTGGTAGCCGGAGGGCTGACCCGGGTCGGCCGGGCTCTCGACCGTCACACCGAGCCCGAACGCCAGGGCCGCCGCGGTGATTCCGATCAGTCCAGCCAGCTTGCTGCGCATGTGTTGAACCCCCTGGTGTGTACCCGGTGCGGCTCCCGTGTGGTGCGGTGGCCGCTCTCGACAGGACAAAGAGTGGCCGAGGCGCTTACCGGTCCGTTCCCCTCTCGATACCGCCCGTGGCCGCGCTGCGGGAACGGCTGTTCCCGGCCTGTTCCCGGTCCGGTTCCACGGCCGCCGCGATACGCGATCCCCGCGCGCTGACCAGCACATCCGTCCGCGTGGTGCCCGATTCGTACCCGGCCAGATCCAGCAGGGCCCGGACGGTCGAGCGGATCTGGGCCTGCTCCGCGTCGTGGAGCGGCGGCGCCGTTCCCTCGGGGGCGATGTCGGCGACCAGATGCATGCCGTCGACGGTCAGCGTCTCCACCCTGAACTTGTCCCCGGTCAGCAGCTCTTCGACGAGATAGGGGGCCGAGTGCCGGGCGGTGACGGCCTGTTCGGCCCACCGGGCGAGCGCGGGCCGGTCGTGCACCGCGACGGTCCACCAACACCCGCCCTTGTCGGCCGACTTGATGACCACCGGCAGCGGGAAGTCCTCCGCCAGCGAGCAGGCCTCGGTGACGGACCGGGCCTCCTCGGCACGCACCGCCGAGGTCCGGCTCTCGTTGAGGATCCGCCGGATCGTGACCGCGTCCGGCAATCCGCGGGCCGGCTTCCCGCGGTCGGTGGACAGTTCCCGCAGTACTTCCTCGGCGGCGGCCGCCGCCCCGCTGCCGAGGCCCTTCTCCAGATCGCTCGCGAGGTGGAGGACCTGCCCGATCCCGTGCCGCCGGACCGTGTCCGTCAGCAGGGTGCGCAGTGCGGCCGTGTCGTCGAAGTCCACCCGGAGGACGCGCTGCGGGGGCAGCTCCGCGGGAAGTCGCGCGTTCGGTGGGCGGGGTCCGGGATCGGACACCACCCAGACGTCGAGGCCCGCCACGATCGCGGCGCTCACGAGCCCCGGTCCGGGCCTGACCAGAACCACCCGCTCCGCGGTCTGTCTGATGATCACAGAAATCTCCTCCATCGTGTCCCACGATGGTGTCGTCGGGTCTTCCCGGTCCCTTCCCGCCGCGTTCCCGGGTGGACCGGAGCCCCGCGCGGGCCGGCGCCCGGTCCGGGCGTCCCCCGGACGGCCCCGCCGCAGGGCCTTCGGACGGCCGGTGCAGGACAGTGGAAGAAGGGCACGATCCCAGGGGGGACCAGCACGCCGGAGGCGTACAGACATGGGACTCTTCGACTTCCTGAAGTCCGACAAACACAAGGCGCACGACGCCGCCGAGAAGGCGAAGGAGCAGGTCCAGCAGCCGGCGGGCGAGGCCAGGAGGCCTCCCGCGGGTTCGGCGGCCGACGCCGCTTCCGCCACCCGCGCCACCGCCGAGCGCATGGCGGCGGCCGCGCCGCCCAGGCCCAGCCCCGCGACCCCGACCCCCACCTCCGCCGCGCACAAGGCGGTGCCCGCCGCCCCCCGGCCGACCGCGATGCCGAAGCCCGGGGCCGCCTCCCCCGCAGCGCCGGGCGCCATGCACACGCCCACCCCGCACTCGGCCGCGCACAAGGCGGTACCGGCGGCCCCGCTGCGGGGGCCCGGGTCCACCGCGAAGAAGCGCACGTACACCGTGCGGGCCGGCGACTCGCTCCCCGCGATCGCCCGTCAGGAACTGGGCAACGAGGCCCGCTGGCGTGAGCTCTACGCGATGAACAGGGGGGCGGTCGGCCCCAACCCCGACCTCATCCGCCCGGGCACGGTCCTCACCCTCCCCGGCTGACGCCCCGCGGACGCGCAAAGGGGCCCGGATCCTGGTGACAGGATCCGGGCCCCTTCCCGTGCGCCGATCAGAACCGCTTGTCCTCGGGGCCCGACCCGGCCTCGCGTTCCTTCTCGGCCAGCTCCTCGTCGAAGCCGGTCGGCGCCGCGTCGCGCCCCGACAGCTCGGTGGCCGCCGGCGGTTCGACGAGCCAGTCCGGATTCGACTGCTGGTCCCACCACCGCCACGCCGCGTAGGCGACGCACGCGAGCACGCCGACCAGCGCGGCGCCGCGCAGGATCTTTCCGTTGCGCTCACGACGCTGATGACGCCGCACCAGCTTCTGCACCTCCTTGGCCGTCACCTGGCCGCGCAGCGCCGCGAAGGCCGCCGTCGACCGGGACGCGGCCTCCTCGGCCACCGGAGTGGCGGCCGCGATCGCGCTCTCGATCCTCGGCTGGGTGTATTCGGCGGCCTGCCGCGCCGCCCGGCGCGCCTGGGTCGCCGCCCGGTCCACGGGGGGCGGGACATGGGCCCTCGCCGCCTTGAGCCGGGGATGCAGATGGCAGTCGTAGGTCGAACGGGCGTGCTGGGCGGCGCTGGTGGCCGCGTACGACACCTTGGGTGCCAGCCGCTCGTTCGCTTCCTGGGCGTAGTGCACCGCGGCTTCCCTGGCGGATTCCGCGTACGGTGCCACCACTTCCGTCGCGTGTCGCACACTCTCCCTGGCACTCTCGGCTGCCAGGCGCATGCTCTCCTTGCCGGTCACGGGATCCTCCTCCTCGGTGGCGGACACAGTTCACCTTTCCACCCTTTGTCGGATCATGCCTGCCATATCGCGGACAGGCATGCGTGACAGGGCATACGGGTGGAGGATTTCAGTGCCGCGGAGCGCTCCGTGCGACCATCTGGACCGACAGTGATGACTATGGAAGGCAGATCCGTGGCCGAGAAGCTCTACGCCACCCTGAAGACGAACCGCGGCGACATCGAGATCGAGCTGCTGGAGAACTTCGCCCCGAAGACCGTCAGGAACTTCGTCGAGCTCGCCACGGGTGCCCGGGAGTGGACCCGCCCCACCGACGGTCAGAAGACCACGGACCCCCTGTACGACGGCACCGTCTTCCACCGTGTCATCAGCGGCTTCATGATCCAGGGCGGCGACCCGCTCGGCAACGGCACCGGCGGCCCCGGCTACCGGTTCGCCGACGAGTTCCACCCCGACCTGGCCTTCACCAAGCCCTTCCTGCTCGCCATGGCCAACGCCGGCCCGGGGACCAACGGCTCGCAGTTCTTCATCACCGTCGCGCCCACCGCCTGGCTGACGCGCAAGCACACCATCTTCGGCGAGGTCACCGACCCGGCCAGCCAGAAGGTCGTGCAGGCCATCGCCGCCGGCCCCACCAACCCGCGTACCGAGCGCCCCCTGGACGACGTGATCATCCAGTCCGTGGTCGTCGAGAAGCGCTGACGCCCGGGAACCTTCCGGCCCCGCCCGTCCGTACTGGATACGTACCGGCGGGGCCGCCCTGCCTCGCCGCCGACCGAGGGAACCGATGGACACCGACCGTCTGCCGGGCTGCTACCGCCACCCGGATCGCGACACGGGGATCACCTGCACCCGCTGCGAGCGCCCCATCTGCCCCGAGTGCATGATCAGCGCCTCGGTCGGCTTCCAGTGCCCCGAGTGCGTCCGCGGGGGCTCCGGCACCGGACACCAACCGAGCGCGAACGCGCCGCGCACCATCGCGGGCGGGGTGGTCGCCGCCGATCCCCATCTGGTCACCAAGATCCTCATCGGGATCAACGTCCTGGTGTTCCTCGCGGTGCTCGCCGACCCGGCGCTCGCGGTCCCGATGGAGCTGATCGGCCGGTACCGGGAGTTCGCGTACCTCGCCGGCCCCGTCCACGGGGTTTCCACAGGTGAGTACCACCGGCTGCTGACCTCGGTGTTCCTGCACGTCGAGTGGTGGCACATCATCGGCAACATGATCGGCCTGTGGGTCATCGGCGGGCCGCTGGAGGCGGCGCTGGGCCGGGTCCGCTATCTCGCGGTCTTCCTGCTCTCGGGCCTGGGCGGGAGCGCGCTGGTCTATCTGCTGAGCGAGCCGAACGTCCCGACCCTCGGCGCGTCCGGCGCGGTCTTCGGACTGCTGGGCGCGACCGTCGTCCTGGCGAAGCGGCTGCGCTACGAGATGCGGCCGGTGATCGTCATGGTCGTGCTGATGCTGGTGCTGACCTTCGTACCGCTCGGTGGCGCGCTCACGGTGTCCTGGCAGGCCCATGTGGGTGGCCTGGTCACCGGAGCGCTGGTGGGTCTGGGCATGCTCATGCCCGCCGCGGGCCGGCATCGCGCGCTCGTCCAGTGGGGTACCTGCGCGGTGGCCTTCCTGCTGGCCGTGATGCTGATCCTGATCCGCACCGCGGAACTCACCTGATCACACCGGCGTCAACTCTCCACAGAGTTATCCACAGATCTTCTGTCTTTTCCTCAGGTGTGGATGACGCTGTGGATAACTCATGGGGAGAGCTTCCCTCAGGGGCTTTCGGGTGCTACTTCCACTGCGTGGATACGCCGAATCCGGCAGCGATGAAGCCGAAACCGACCACAATGTTCCAATTGCCCAGAGACTCGATCGGCAGCTGGGTCTCGGTCACGTAGAAAACCACGATCCACGCGAGTCCGATCAGGAAGAACGCCAGCATGACCGGGGCGACCCAGCTGCGATTCGTCAGCCGGATGCTCTGCGGCTGCCGGGTCGGCGGCGGCGTGTAGTCATCCTTCTTGCGGATACGTGACTTCGGCACGAGGGGCTCTCCTGTCGATGCGCTGGGGACCTTGCCTGCCCCGGGCGTCCGTTAGCGTAGTGGACCTGTGGCGTTGAAGGAGAAGGGTACGTTGAGCAATTCAGACGACTCCTCCGCGGGTCCCCGTCGCCGGGCCAGGCCGGTCCGGCTGCTGACGGCCGCCGTCTTCGCCCTGGCCGGGCTGCTCTTCGTCACCAGTTTCAACACCTCCAAGGGTACGAACATCCGGACGGACGCCTCACTCCTGAAGCTGTCGGACCTCATCAAGGAGCGCAGCCAGGACAACGCGGAGCTGGAGCAGAGCACCGCGGCCGTACGCGGCCGGGTGGACACCCTCGCGGAGCGTGACGACGGCAGCACCAAGGCCGAGGACGCCAAGCTGGCCGCCCTGCGCGCCGCCTCCGGCACCGAGGAGCTGACCGGCAAGGGCCTGACGGTCACCCTCAACGACGCCCCGCCGAACGCCACCGCCCGGATCCCCAACGTGCCCGAGCCGCAGCCCAACGACCTGGTGATCCACCAGCAGGACCTGCAGGCCGTGGTCAACGCTCTCTGGCGCGGCGGCGCCCAGGGCATCCAGGTCATGGACCAGCGGCTGATCTCCACCAGCGCGGTGCGCTGCGTGGGCAACACCCTGATCCTCCAGGGCCGCGTCTACTCGCCCCCGTACAAGATCTCGGCGGTCGGCGACCCGGGCGCGTTGAAGAAGGCACTCGCCGCCTCCCCGGCCCTGCAGAACTACCAGCTGTACGTGAACGCGTACGGGCTCGGCTGGAAAGTGGACGAGCACAAGGCGCTGACACTTCCCGGCTACTCCGGCACAGTGGACCTCCACTATGCGAAGCCGGTGGCGCCCACCCCGTGATCGGATCCGTCCTGACGTCGTACTACGCCTGGTGGTACGGACGTTCAGCGAGGTGTGCCTGACGGCGGGCACCCTCATCGTGCTCTTCGTCGCCTACGTCCTGCTGTGGACCGGGGTCAAGGCCGACCTGGCCATGGACGGGGAGATGGACCGGATGCGCGACCGCTGGGCGGCCGCCCCCGCCCCCGCCGCCGCCCCCGCTCCCGCCCCGACGCCGTCGGCCGCCGCCCCCGCCCCGTCACCCCCGGCGCGAGCCGAGCGGCACCCCGCCGGCCGCGCCTTCGCCGAGATGTACGTCCCGCGCTTCGGCCCGGACTGGGTCAAGCCCGTCCTGGAGGGCACCGACCCCGAACTGCTGAAGAAGGGCCTCGGCCACTACGCCGCCACTGCCCCCCTCGGCGCGGTCGGGAACTTCTCGGTGGCCGGCCACCGGCGTACGTACGGGGATCCCTTCAAGGACTTCCCGCGACTGCGCCCGGGGGACGTGGTGATCCTCAAGGACGCGAGCACCTGGTACACCTACACGCTCCGCTCCGCGCCCCTGCGCACGCTGCCCACCGACGTCGCCGTCGTCGACCCGGTCCCGGAAAAATCGCCGTTCCGGACGCCCGGCCGCTATCTGACGCTGACGACCTGCGATCCGGAATGGGGTCACAGCCACCGACTGGTCGTCTGGGCCGAGCTGACCGGGACGCGCCCCGCGGCCGAGGGGCGGCCGGAGGGTTTGTCCGGGTGACCCACCCTTTCGGGCCGCTGCCTTTAGTCTGTTCGCGTACCGCCCCCGCGGTGCGTTGAACGAACGTGGACGAAAAGGAATCGGGCGGCATGTACGGCTGGATCTGGCGGCACCTGCCGGGAAACGCGTGGGTACGCGCGCTGATCTCGCTCGTACTCGTTCTCGCGGTGGTCTTCGTGCTGTTCCAGTACGTCTTCCCGTGGGCCGAGCCGCTCCTTCCGTTCAACGATGTGACGGTGGACGAGGGATCGGGAGCCACTCCGTGAGCGCGCGCATTCTGGTTGTGGACAACTACGACAGCTTTGTCTTCAACCTGGTCCAGTACCTCTACCAGCTCGGTGCCGAATGCGAGGTGCTGCGCAACGACGAGGTCGAGCTCTCGCACGCGCAGGACGGCTTCGACGGCGTGCTGCTGTCCCCCGGCCCCGGTACCCCGGAGCAGGCCGGCGTCTGCATCGACATGGTCCGCCACTGCGCGAGCACGGCCGTCCCCGTCTTCGGCGTGTGCCTCGGCATGCAGTCGATGGCGGTCGCCTACGGAGGCGTCGTCGGCCGGGCGCCCGAGCTGCTGCACGGCAAGACCTCACCCGTGATCCACGAGGGGCTCGGCGTGTTCGAGGGCCTGCCGTCGCCGTTCACCGCGACCCGCTACCACTCCCTCGCCGCCGAGCCCGGGACCCTGCCGGACGCGCTGGAGGTCACGGCGCGCACCGAGGACGGGATCATCATGGGCCTGCGGCACCGGGAGCACGACGTCGAGGGCGTGCAGTTCCACCCCGAGTCGGTGCTGACCGAGTGGGGTCACCGGATGCTCGCCAACTGGCTGGTGCGCTGCGGTGACGCGGGCGCCGTGGAGCGCTCGGTGGGGCTGGCCCCGGTGGTGGGCAAGGCCGTCGCGTGACCGCGGTCGCGCCGTCCGCGCCCACGCAGGGCCGGGCCGCGCGACGCAGGGCCGCTCAGGAGGCCGCGAAACAGGCCGCCCGACGCAGCCGCAGGCGAGGCGGCCGGCGGCGCAGGCGGCCGGCCTCGGGCGGCCCGGTGGTCATCGCGAGCCGGCTGGGCGGAGAGCTGTTCATCACGCTGGGCCTGGTGATGCTGCTGTTCGTCGCCTACCAGCTCTGGTACACGAACTTGCTGGCGGAGCGGGTGGCGAACGGCGCCGCCGGCTCCCTGCGCCAGAACTGGGAGAAGGATCCCGGCGGCTCCGGGGCCGCCGCACCGCCCGTGACGGCCTTCGAGCCCGGCCAGGGCTTCGCCATCCTGCACATCCCGAAGCTGGACGTGAAGGTCCCGGTGGCGGAGGGCATCAGCAAGCCGAAGGTGCTCGACAAGGGCATGGTCGGGCACTACGGCGAGGGCGCGCTGAAGACGGCGATGCCGGCCGACAAGCAGGGCAACTTCGCGTTGGCCGGACACCGCAACACCCACGGCGAGCCGTTCCGCTACATCAACCGGCTGGTGCCCGGGGATCCCGTCGTGGTCGAGACCCGGGACGCGTACTACACGTACGAGACGACCTCGTCGCTCGCGCAGACACCGCCGACGAACGTGGCGGTGATCAAGCCCGTGCCGGAGGGTTCGGGATTCACATCCGAGGGCCGGTACATCACCCTGACCACCTGCACCCCGGAGTTCACCAGCACCTACCGGTTGATCGTATGGGGCAGGATGACCGATGAACGCCCCCGCAGCCAGGGCCCGCCGCCCGCGCTGACCAGTTAAGGACGAATCAGCAGTGTCTCGTGCCCGCCGCCGCGCCGCGGCCCCGCCCGCCGGCAACCGCAGTGTGCTCGCCGGATTCCTGAGCCTGCTGGGCGAGGTCCTGATCACCGTGGGCCTGGTGCTGGGCCTGTTCGTGGCCTACTCGCTGTGGTGGACCAACGTGCTCGCGGACCGACAGGCGTCGGCGCGCGGGGACGAGATCCGACAGCAGTGGCAGGCCCCGTCCCCGCAGGCCGCCCCGCCGGGGGCGCTGGACACCCAGGACGGCGTCGGTTTCCTGCACGTACCGGCGATGCGCAACGGCGAGGTGCTCGTCAAGGCGGGGACCGACCCGGACACCCTCGACGACGGCGTGGCCGGGTACTACACGGAGCCGGTGAAGTCGGCGCTGCCGTGGGACGAGAAGGGCAACTTCGCGCTCGCCGCGCACCGGGACGGCCACGGGGCGAAGTTCCACAACATCGACAAGGTCAGGAACGGCGACGCGATCGTCTTCGAGACCCGCGACACCTGGTACGTCTACAAGGTCTTCGCGGAGCTGCGCCAGACCTCGAAGTTCAACACCGACGTGATCAACGCGGTCCCCAAGGACTCGGGGAAGACCGCGCCCGGCCGGTACGTCACGCTCACCACCTGCACGCCGGTCTACACCTCGAAGTACCGGTACATCGTGTGGGGCGAACTGGTCCGCACGGAGAAGGTGGACGCGAAGCGGACCCCGCCGGCCGAGCTGGGCTGAGCGCTCTCGGGGACCTGACCGGCCCCGGCGCCACCAGGGCCCCGGAAGGCCCCTCTGGGAGGCGCCGACACCTCCTGGGCCCCATGGACCCACCGGCCCCGGAGACGGGCGCACGCGGCCGTACAGCGCCGGGACGTGACGGCGGCGCTGACGGCCGGGCGTGCGAAAGGTCCGGCCTCCTGCCCCGGGAACGGGGAGGAGGCCGGACCTTTCGTAGTGCCGGTGGCCGGGGCCACGGCGGGCGCGTCGGGCGCGTCAGCCTCCGAAGAAGCCGCCGCCGTTGTTGCCGCCGTTGTTGCCGCCGCCCTGCTGCTGGCCGCCACCACCGAGGGCGATGACGTTCACGGGCTGGCCCGTGGCGATCGGGGTACCCGGCAGCGGGTCGGTGCGCACGATGATCGCGTTGCCGTCCGTCGAGCCGGTGACGACGCCGAGCCGGAGGTTGGCCCGCCGCAGCTCGTCCTTGTACTGGTCCACCGTGAGGCCGTTGAAGTTGGGCACCGTGGTCTGCGCCGAGGCCTTGGCGATGGTGATGTTCACCGTCTTGCCCACCTCGAGCTCCTGGCCCGCCTCGATCTGCTGGGCGATCACCGTGCCGGGAGCGGCTCCGGGCTGCTCGGTCTCCGTCACGCTGCCGAGCCGGAGCTTGGCGTCCGTGAGGGCCTTGGCCGCGTCGTCCTTCTTCTTGCCGCGCAGCTCCGGCACCGTGGCCTTGGAGATCTCCTTGGCGACGGTCAGCATCACGACGGTGTTCCGCTCCGCCTCGGTGCCGCTCTTCGGGTTCTGCTCCAGGACGGTCCCGGCCGGCCGGTCGGACTCCTGCGGCTTGCGGTCGACCTGGAAGCCCGCCTCCTTGAGCTGCTTCTCGGCCTCCTCGAAGCTGAGGCTCTGCACGTTGATGACCGTCACCTTGGGCGCGCCCGTGGAGACCGTCACCGTGACGGTGGAGCCCTCGTCGACCTTCTCGCCGGCCGCGGGGCTCTGCTTGCAGACGTTGCCCTTGGGCTGGTCGGCGCACGGCGCGTCGGGGCCCTTGACCACCTTGAGGTCGACGTTGTTGCCGCTCGTCTGCGCCGCTTCGAAGGTCTGGCCGATGAGCTTGGGCACGGCGGGTCGGTTGTCCGCGCCCTCGCCGAAGAGGGCACGGCCGATGAGGATCGCGCCGACCAGGACGAGGACGCCCGCCGCGACGAGCAGGACGGTGGACGCCTTGCTCTTCTTCTGGCGGCGGCCCGGGCCCTGGTCGTAGCCGCCGTGGCCGTATCCGCCGTCGCCCGGGGGCATGGGCGGCATCATCGACGTCTGGGCACCGGGGTCGGTGGTGCGCAGGGCGGTGGTGGGCTGGTCGTAGCCCTGGTGTCCGTAGCCGCTCCCCGGATCGGGGTAGCCGTAGCCGCCGGCCGCGCCCATGGTGGCGGCGGCGGCGACGGGCTGGCCGTCGAGGCAGGCCTCGATGTCGGCGCGCATCTCGTCGGCCGACTGGTAGCGGTAATCGGGGTCCTTGACCAGTGCCTTGAGGACGATGGCGTCCATCTCGGGCGTGATCTCGGGGTCGAAGTTCGACGGCGGCTGCGGCTCTTCCCGGACGTGCTGGTAGGCGACGGCCACGGGGGAGTCACCGACGAACGGGGGCCGGACGCTGAGGAGCTCGTAGAGCAGGCAGCCCGCGGAGTAGAGGTCGGAGCGCGCGTCGACCTGCTCGCCCTTGGCCTGCTCGGGCGAGAGGTACTGGGCGGTGCCGATGACGGCGGCCGTCTGCGTCATGGTCATGCCGGAGTCGCCCATGGCCCGGGCGATGCCGAAGTCCATGACCTTGACCTGGCCGGTGCGCGTCAGCATCACGTTGGCCGGCTTGATGTCGCGGTGCACGATGCCGGCGCGGTGCGAGTACTCGAGGGCCTGGAGGATGCCGATGCACATCTCCAGCGTGCGCTCGGGCAGCAGCTTGCGGCCCGAGTGCAGCAGCTCGCGCAGCGTGGAACCGTCGACGTACTCCATCACGATGTACGGGATGGAGATGTTGTCGACGTAGTCCTCGCCGGTGTCGTAGACCGCGACGATCGCCGGGTGGTTCAGCGACGCGGCCGACTGCGCCTCGCGCCTGAACCGGGCCTGGAAGGACGGGTCACGGGCGAGATCGGCACGCAGGGTCTTGACGGCGACGGTACGGCCGAGCCGGGTGTCGTGGGCGAGGTAGACCTCGGCCATGCCACCACGGCCGAGCACGTGGCTCAGCTCGTACCGGCCGCCGAGGCGACGCGGCTCTTCCATAACGTTGCAGCCCTCTCCGTCAGTCCCGACCGCACCTGTGTGTGGTCCGGCGGTGTGCTGTTCGCGCAAAGGCTACCGGCCGATCGTCCGTGATCGGTTCGTGGCCACAGGCTGATACTGGACCGGTACCGTACGCTCGGACCCGGCCGGAATTCTGTGATCTGAGTCACTGCGCTCCGGGCCGTGATCCCTCGGTCACTTCTGGCTGTTCAGCACCGCCTGCATGACCGCCTTGGCGACGGGAGCGGCCAGACCGCCACCGCTGATGTCCTCACGGTCCGCCTCGCTGTCCTCGATCACGACGGCGACCGCGACGGGCGAGCTCTTGTCCGGGGTCTCGGCGTAGGAGATGAACCAGGCGTACGGGCGCTTCTTGTTGCCCTCGCCGTGCTGGGCCGTACCGGTCTTGCCGCCGACCGTCACACCGCTCATCTTGGCCTTGTTGCCGGTGCCGTTCTGGACGACGTTGACCATCATCTCCTGCACCTTCTCCGCGTTGGCGGCGGAGAGCGGCCGGCTCATCTCCTGCGGCTCGTGCTTCTCGATGATGTCCAGGTTGGGCGACTGGAGCATGTCCACCATGTACGGCTTCATCAGCTTGCCGTCGTTCGCGATCGCGGCGGTGACCATGGCCATCTGCAGCGGGGTGGCGGCGGTGTTGAACTGCCCGATGGAGCTCTGGGCGTTGCCGTCCTTGCCCATCTTCTTGTCGTAGATGCTGGCGAACGCGCGGACCGGAACGTCGATCTTGTCGTTGTTGAAGCCGAACTTCTCCGAGGTCTCCACCATCTTGTCGCGGGTGACCTTGTCGCCCATGTTCGCGAAGACCGAGTTGCAGGAGATGCGCAGCGCCTCGTTGAGGCTCGCCTTCTCGCAGCCCTTGGCGTGGTTGATCATCTCGGTCCTGGTGCCCGGCAGGAAGTACGGGTCCGGGGTGTCCGTCGGAGCGTTGATGTCCTGGACGACGCCGTGTTCGAGGGCGGCCGCCGCGGTGACCACCTTGAAGGTGGAGCCCGGCGGGTACGTCTCGCGCAGGGCGCGGTTGACGAGGTTCTTCTCCTCGCTGTCCTTCAGCTCGACCCAGGCCTTCTCGTCGTCCTTGGAGTTGCCCGCGAAGCGCGAGGGGTCGTACGAGGGCGTGGAGACCAGGGCCAGGATCGCGCCGGTGCGCGGGTCGATGGCCGCGACGGCGCCCTTCTTCGTGCCCAGCGCCTCGAAGGCGGCCTTCTGGGCATCGGGGTTGAGCGTGGTGACGACGTTGCCGCCCTGCTTCTTCTCCCCGGTGAACATGCCGATGGTGCGGTCGAAGAACAGCCGGTCGTCGTTGCCGGTGAGGATGCCGTCCTCGAGGGATTCCAGCTGGGTGGAGCCGAAGGCCTGCGAGGCGTACCCGGTGACGGGAGCCCAGAGCTCACCGTTCGTGTAGGTCCGCTTGAACTTGTAGTCGCTGCCGTCGGTCACCTTGGAACCGGTGATCGGCTCGCCCTTGACGATGATGTTGCCGCGCTCGGTCGCGTACTGGGCGATCTGGACCCGCCGGTTCTCCTTGCGGGTGCTGAGCTCCTCCGCCTGCACGTACTGCAGCCAGTTGGTACGGATCAGCAGGGCGAGGACGAGCAGCCCGCAGAACAGCGAGATGCGGCGCAGGGGCTTGTTCATGACGGACGGACCACCTGGGTCATCTCGGAGTCGGGGGACGGGGCGGGGGCCGGTGCGGGGCGGCGTGCGGTGTCGCTGATCCGGATGAGGATGGCGATGAGGATCCAGTTCGCGAGGACGGAGGAACCGCCGGACGCGAGGAAGGGCATCGTCATGCCGGTGAGGGGGATGAGGCCCATGACTCCGCCGGCGACCACGAAGATCTGGAGCGCGAAGGCTCCGGAGAGGCCGATGGCGAAGAGCTTGCCGAAGGGGTCGCGGGCGGCGAGGGCGGTGCGCACGCCGCGCTCGATGATGAGCCCGTAGAGCAGCAGGAAGGCCATCACTCCGGCGAGGCCGAGTTCCTCGCCGACGGTCGAGAAGATGAAGTCGGAGTTGGCGGCGAAGCCGATCAGGTCGGAGTTGCCCTGGCCCCAGCCGGCGCCGAGTACCCCACCGGAACCGAAGCTCATGATCGACTGGCCGACCTGCTCGCAGGCGCCCGAGGTGGTGTAGCAGGCGAAGGGGTCGAGCCAGGCGTTGACACGGGCCTGGACGTGGCTGGCGAAGGTGCCGACGACCACGGCGCCGCCCACCGACATCAGCAGGCCGATGACGATCCAGCTGGTGCGCTCGGTGGCCACGTACAGCATGATCACGAACATGCCGAAGAAGAGCAGCGAGGTGCCGAGGTCGTTCTCGAAGACGAGGACGAGCAGGCTCATCGCCCAGATCATCAGGATCGGTCCGAGGTCGCGGCCACGCGGCAGGTAGAGGCCCATGAAGCGGCGGCTGGCCAGCGCGAGCGCGTCGCGCTTCACCATCAGGTAGCCGGCGAAGAAGATCGCGATGACGATCTTCGCGAACTCACCGGGCTGGATGGAGAAGCCGCCCACGCTGATCCAGATCTTGGCGCCGAAGACGTCGGCACCGAGGCCCGGGATGACGGGCAGGATCAGCAGGACCAGGGCGCCCGCCATCGAGATGTACGTGAACCGCTGCAGGACGCGGTGGTCCTTCAGGATCAGCAGGACGGCGGCGAACAGGGCGATGGCGACGGCCGTGTACATCATCTGGCGGGGCGCGGAGGGGGAGAACCCGCCGAAGGCCCGCTTCGCCAGGTTCTGCAGGCGCTCGGACTGGTCCAGGCGCCAGATCAGCACGAGGCCGAGCCCGTTGAGGAGCGTGGCGAGGGGCAGCAGCAGCGGGTCGGCGTACTTGGCGTACCGGCGCACGACGAGGTGCGCGATCCCGGCGAGGGCGCCGAGGCCGAGGCCGTAGAGCACCATGCCGGGGGGCAGGCTGCCGTTGATCGCGAGGCCTACGTTGGCGTAGGCGAACATCGGGATGAGCACGGCGAAGCCGAGCAGCAGGAGCTCGGTGTTCCGCCTGCTCGGCAGCTCGATGGCGCCGATCGTGGTGGTGTTGGTGACTACGCTCATGGTGTGGCAGGCCCCCTGCGCCCGCGTATGTCTACTACTTGCCGCACAGCCCGACCAGTGCCTGCTCCTCGGGAGTCAGGCTGGGGGCGGGCGTCTGGCTGTTCTGCGCCTCGGCCTTGCGGCGCTCCTCGTCCTTCTTGCAGGCGGACGTCTGGACACCGAGATCGTCGAGCTTCTTGCGCGCCGCGTCGAAGCTGTTCTCGCTGATGGTGGCTTCGACCAGCTTCCGCTTGAAGGGCGGCAGGTACTTCAGTTCGATGTCGGGGCGGTCGGTCTCCACCTTGGAGAGCTCCAGGGGCCCCAGCTTCGGGCTGATACCGCGGAAGAGCGCGACGTGCTCACCCTTCACCCCCACGTAGAACTGGGTCTGGGTCCAGCGCCAGCCGGCGTAGAGGCCACCGCCGACGACGCCGGCGACGATGAGCAGGGTCAGCGTACGCGTGGTCCACTTGCGCCCTTTGCTGCGGCGCCTGCGGGGGTGATCGTACGTGTCCTCGTAGCCGGGGTCGGGGGTGTACGCGTCGGCTTCGCCGAAGGTGCCGTACGCGCCCGCGCCCTTGCCCTGGTCACCGGAGTAGCCGTAGCCGGTGGCGTCGCCGCTGCCGGGGGGGCCGAAGGCGCCGGCGGGGGGCCGGCCCTGGCGGCCGAGACCGGCGGCCCGGCCGGCCGCGGACTGCATGGCGTTGCCGCCGTCGAAGAGCTGGTGCTGGTTCTCGGCGACCGCGCCGACGACCACCGGGGTGTCGCTGACCTGCGCGGCGAGGGTGTCGCCGCTGTCGGTGTCGAGGACGTCGGCGACGATGCAGGTGATGTTGTCGGGGCCGCCGCCGCGCAGCGCGAGTTGGATCAGCGACTGCACGGTCTCGCGGGGGCCGTGGTAGTCGGCGAGGGTCTCTTCCAGGGTCTGGTGGGAGACGACGCCGGAGAGCCCGTCGGAGCAGATCAGGTAGCGGTCACCGGCCCGGACCTCACGGATGGAGAGGTCGGGCTCGACGATGTCGCCGCTGCCGAGCGCGCGCATCAGCAGGGAGCGCTGCGGGTGGGTGGTGGCCTCTTCCTCGGTGATGCGCCCCTCGTCGACGAGGCGCTGCACCCAGGTGTGGTCCTGGGTGATCTGGGTGAGGACGCCGTCGCGGAGCAGATAGGCGCGGGAGTCGCCGACGTGCACGAGGCCGAGGCGCTGGCCGGTCCACAGCAGGGCGGTCAGGGTGGTGCCCATGCCCTCGAGCTGCGGGTCCTCCTCGACCATCACGCGCAGCTGGTCGTTGGCGCGCTGCACGGCCGTGGCCAGCGAGGTGAGGATGTCGGAGCCCGGGACGTCGTCGTCGAGCTGCACGAGGGTGGAGATCACCTCGGAGCTCGCGACCTCGCCGGCGGCCTGGCCTCCCATGCCGTCGGCGATCGCGAGGAGCCGGGGACCGGCGTAGCCGGAGTCCTCGTTCCCCTCACGGATCATGCCCTTGTGTGATCCGGCGGCGAACCGCAAGGACAGACTCATGCGCACCTGCCCTGTCGACGAAGCTGCCTCCGGGTACAACCGGTCTCGAGCCACACTGCCCACCCTCCGGTCGGGAGCGCGCTCGGGTCCGTGCCCTCGGTGGGACGGATCGCCGCCGCGCGCTCGCTCCGCTCGCTCATTCTCGTACTACTTCCGCAGCTCGATGACGGTCTTGCCGATGCGGATCGGTGCGCCCGGCGGAATGGGCGTCGGGGTGGTCAGCCGGGTCCGGTCGAGATACGTGCCGTTGGTGGACCCGAGATCCTCGACGATCCACTGGCCGTCACGGTCGGGATAGATCCTGGCATGGCGGCTGGACGCGTAGTCGTCGTCCAGCACGATCGTGGAGTCGTGCGCGCGGCCCAGCGTGATCGTCTGGCCGGCGAGGGCCACCGTGGTTCCTGTGAGGATGCCCTCGGAGACGACGAGTTTGGTGGGTGCGCCGCGCCGCTGGCGCTGCTGCGGAGGGGCGGCCTGCCGGCCACCCGCCTGCTGCGGGGCGCCGCCGCCGGCGCTCGCGCCACCTCGGCGGGAGCCGCGTTGGGTCACGCGCGTCCCGAAGAGATCGCTGCGGATGACCTGCACGGCCACGATGACGAACAGCCACAGAACGGCCAGGAAACCCAACCGCATGACCGTCAGGGTCAGCTCTGACATTGCCCCCGCTTCACCCTTCGGCTTGCCGGTAAATGATGGTGGTGCTGCCCACGACGATCCGCGAGCCGTCGCGGAGCGTAGCGCGGGTGGTGTGCTGCCCGTCCACCACGATGCCGTTGGTGGACCCGAGATCCTGGATCGTCGAGGGCGTTCCGGTCCGGATCTCACAGTGCCGGCGGGATACGCCGGGGTCGTCGATCCGCACGTCGGCTTCCGTGCTTCGGCCGAGTACGAGCGTGGGGCGCGAGATCTGGTGGCGGGTGCCGTTGATCTCGATCCAGTGGCGCCGGGGGCCACCCGGGCCGGCCGTGGGGGCCGGTCCGGCGGGTCCGCCCGGAGCGGGCCGCCGAGCGCCGGGTCCGCCCGGGGGCGGGGCGCTGGGCATGGGCGGGGCCGCGACCGGGGGGTACCCGTAGCCGCCCTGGGCCGCCTGCCCGCCCTGCTGCCCGCCCTGGGGGGCCTGCGGCTGGGAGGTGCTGGAGGCGAGGGTGCGGCTGCGGACCCGGTAGAGCCCGGTGTCGAGGTCGTCGGCCTTCTCCAGGTGGACCTTGATGGGGCCCATGAAGCTGTAGCGCTGCTGCTTGGCGTAGTCGCGGACGAGGCCCGCGAGCTCGTCGCCGAGCTGCCCGGAGTAGGGGCTCAGGCGGTCGTAGTCGCCGGCGCTGAGCTCGACGATGAAGTCGTTGGGGACGACGGTCCGCTCGCGGTTCCAGATGGTGGCGTTGTTGTCGCACTCCCGCTGGAGGGCTCCGGCGATCTCCACCGGCTGGACCTCGGACTTGAACACCTTGGCGAAGGTGCCGTTCACCAGACCTTCGAGTCGCTGCTCGAACCGCTTCAGAACTCCCATGGGGCACCTCCTCCGTCGCTGTCGCCCTGTACTGCTTACTGATCGTATCCACGCGTGGCGGATTCGGGTGGTTCCCCATCGTTCCTGTGAGGACGAGTGTTGGTCCTCACAAGGGATCGTAGGGGCGCTCCAGGGACAGTGTCCCGCACCGGGAGCGGAGTGCGGGAGGGGCCGTCCACGACGGGGTGCGGGGGTGCCGGGAAAGCGATGTGAATCCACCCCGTTCTCCGTGCTAATGTTTCGACGTCGCCAGGGGAAAGGCCCGAAAGGGAAGATCCACTGGGGCGCTGCTCGGGCGAGTGGCGGAACGGCAGACGCGCTGGCTTCAGGTGCCAGTGTCCTTCGGGACGTGGGGGTTCAAATCCCCCCTCGCCCACATCGACGAGACGGTCGTCACTGCGAAAGCGGTGGCGGCCGTTTCGTGTTTCCCCACCCCGTTCTGCCCCGGTCGAGGGGTGTGACGTACGTCCCTGTTCGCCGCCCCTGACCTGTGGTCCTGTCCGAAGACGGGGTGAGGGTGAGCCAACTGTTCGCATCGTGAGACCAGTTGTGGCCGGCGGACGTGCGCGATCGCTCGTGCTCACCGCCGACGTCGCGGCCCGCCGCGGGAGGGCCTCGGGACGGGGTGGTGTTCGACTTTCGTCGTGCGGGGCGAGACGAAAGAGGGCGGTCGGCCGGGGGCTCGGGTGTCTAGGGTCGGGCGCGTGGATGCGAAGGCGAAGACGCGTGCCGGCTGGGACTGGCTGAAGGGCCCGGAGCCCTGGACCCGGCGGATGCTGGTCGGGGACCTGGCCCTCGGTGGCGTGCTCGCCATCATCGGCCTGGGCGTCGAGGAGATCAGCAACGCCTCCGGGCGGCGCATGCTGCTCGGAGCCGTGGTCTCGGTCGCGTTGACGCTGATGCGCCGCAGGCTGCCGGGGAGCCTGCTCGTGTTCGCCTCGGGCCTGGTCACCTTCCTGCCCGGGACCTTCTTCGTCCTGCCCCTGCTGGGCTGGTCGGCCGGCCGGCGGATCATCGGGGTGGGCCGGGCACTGGCCGCCTTCACGCTGGCCTTCGTGGTGGCGATCGGCTGCAGCGTGGTGGAGCAGCGGGCACAGATGCAGCCGCTGCTCGTGATCGTGTTCTCCACGCTGATGTTCCTGGCGACGACCGTGATGCCGGGTCTGGCCAGCCGGTACTGGTCGCAGCGGCGCACCCTGCTGCGCGCGCTCCAGGAGCGCAACGGGCAGCTGCTGCGCGAGCGGGCCATGGTCGCCGGGCAGGCGCGGCTGCGCGAGCGTCAGCGCATCGCCCAGGACATGCACGACAGCCTCGGGCACCAGCTGGCGCTGATCTCCGTGCACACCGGCGCGCTGGAGGTGGATCCGAAGCTCACCGATCGTCAGCGTGAGGCGGTGGGCGTGCTGCGGCAGGCCTCGGTGGCCGCCATGCACGAGCTGCGCGAGGTCGTGGGCATCCTGCGCGACGGGGTGGAGGCGCCCGCGCCCGTGGAGGAGGCCCAGCCCGCGGCGCGCGGGGTGGCCGGCGTCGCGGGGTTGGTGGAGGCGGCTCGGGGTTCGGGGACCGACGTCCGGATGACCACCTCGGGTCGACCGAGGCCGCTGGTCGCGGCGTGCGACCACGCCGCGTACCGGATCGTGCAGGAGGCCCTGACGAACGCGTACAAGCACGCGCCGGGGGCGCCGATCGCCGTGGAGCTGCGCTTCGAGGACGACTCGCTGGTCGTGGAGATCGCCAACGAGCCGTCGATCGGCGTGGCGGCCGACGAGGTGGTGTCGGGCGGGCAGGGCCTGACGGGGCTGCGCGAGCGGGCCCGACTGGTCGGCGGGATGGTGCACGCGGGCCCCGCCGAGGGCGGCGGGTTCCGGGTGGCCGGGGTCCTGCCGTACGGGGCGGAGCCGGCCGGCGTGGCGGACGTGGCCGACGACTTCGGGCAGCAGGCCCACGCGTACGCGGGCGGTCCGCCGCCGGGGCGGGGCGGCGAGCAGCCGATGGACTGGCATGCGGTGGACCGGGAGCTGGCCGTGCGCATGCCCAGCCGGTCCGGTGGGGTCGCGGTGGGCTGCGGGATCGCCTTCGCGGCGGCGGTGCTGCTGGTGATCGTGTTCGGCGCCGGGGTGGTGCTGCTGATCGACTCGGCGAGTGACGCGATGATCGACCGGGACGAGTTCGATGCCGTGCACGTGGGCGAGACGGAGCAGTCCGTCCGCGACCGGCTGCCGACCGGGGAGAACTTCATGACGGCCGGGGCCGCCAGGAAGGGGCCGCCCAGGCCCGAGCGCTCGGAGTGTCTGGCCCTGTTGGCCGAGGACCAGCCGGGCGCCCTGGGAACGGACCGGATCTTCCGGTTCTGCTTCAGGGACGGCAAGCTCGTGGAAAAGCAGGAGTACGAGGTCAAGCAGTAGGAGCACGGGTGACAGCCGAAGTGATCAGAGTGGTGATCGCCGACGACGAGCCACTGATCCGGGCCGGGATCAGGATGATCCTGACCTCGGCGTCGGACATCGAGGTCGTCGCGGAGGCGGCGAACGGGAGGGAGGCGGTGGATCTGGCCCGCTCGCACGCGCCCGACGTGATGTTGCTGGACATCCAGATGCCGGTGATGGACGGGCTGTCGGCGCTGGGCGAGCTGCGGCGGGCCGTGCCGGAGGTGCGGGCGCTGATCCTGACCACCTTCGGCGAGAAGGAGAACGTGCTGCGGGCGCTGGGCGAGGGCGGCGCGGGGTTCCTGTTGAAGGACTCGGCGCCCGGCGAGCTGATCGGGGCGGTCCGGGCGGCGGCCGCCGGGGACGCGTACCTCTCGCCGGGGGCGACCCGGCATGTGGTGGACCAGCTGGCGTCCGGAAAGGCCGCCGTGCGCGGGGAGGTGGCCCGGCGTCAGGTGGCGGAGCTCAGCGACCGTGAGCGCGGCGTGCTGGCACTGCTGGGCGAGGGCCTGTCCAACGCCGAGGCGGGCCGGCGGCTGCACATGAGCGAGGCGACGGTGAAGACGTACGTGAGCCGGATCCTGGCGAAGCTGGACTGCGAGAACCGGGTGCAGGCGGCGCTGCTGGCCAGGGACGCCGGGCTGTAGATACGGTCAGCCCGTTCGAGAAGCGATCAATGATGTGAACGGGTGGGGGCGGCGTCGATGGCGGCGATTGCGGGTCAGCGGATTCCGGACGTGGCGGGCTTCGCACCGAGGGCGGCGGCCGGTTCGCCGAAGGAGGAGGGCAAGGCCCTGCGCGCCCGCCTGCCGCGGTCGGCGCACGCCGCCTTCGTGGCGCCGGCCGGGCGGCCGGACGCCGTGCGCGCGGTGGAGGAGTCCAACGCCGGGCGGGTCGCCGAACTGACACCGATACGGGTCGGCCGGATGGCCGCGAACCCCTTCGCGTTCCTGCGCGGGGCGGCCGGTCTGATGGCCCACGACCTGTCCGGTGGTCCGGTGACCGGGGTCGGCGCGCAGATCTGCGGCGACGCGCACGCGGCGAACTTCGGTCTGTACGGGGACGCGCGCGGGCGGCTCGTCATCGACCTCAACGACTTCGACGAGACCGTGTTCGGTCCGTGGGAGTGGGATGTGAAGCGGCTGGCGGCCTCACTGGTGCTGGCGGGCCGGGTGGCGGGCGCGGACGAGGACACCTGCCGGGCGGCCGCCCGGGACGCGGTGGGCGCCTACCGGCACACCATGCGGCTCCTGTCGAAGCTGCCCGCACTCGACGCGTGGAACGCGATCGCGGACGAGGAACTGGTCTCGCACGCCGACGCCCGCGATCTGCTGGGCACGTTGGAGCGGGTCTCGGAGAAGGCCCGCAACAACACCTCCGCGCGGTTCGCGACCAAGTCCACGGAGATAGGGCCGGACGGCGGCCGCCGCTTCGTCGACGCGCTGCCCGTGCTGCGCCGGGTCGGGGACGCGGAGGCGGCGGCCGTGGCGGCCTCGCTCGGCCCCTACCTGCGGACGCTCCAGGGCGACCGGCTGCCGCTGCTGGCCCGGTACGCGATCCAGGACGTGGCCTTCCGCGTGGTGGGCACCGGGAGCGTCGGCACCCGCTCGTACGTGGTGCTGCTGCTGGACCACCGGGGCGAGCCGCTGGTGCTCCAGGTCAAGGAGGCGCGGCCCTCGGTGCTGCTGCCGCACCTGGCCGGGCTGGGCTTCGCGCCGGCCCCCGAGCAGCACGAGGGCCTTCGGGTGGTGGCCGGGCAGAAGCGGATGCAGGTGGTCTCCGACATCATGCTGGGCTGGACCACGGTGGAGGGCCGCCCCTTCCAGGTGCGGCAGTTCCGCAACCGCAAGGGCAGCGTGGATCCGGCGGCGCTGGCCGTCGACCAGATCGACGACTACGGGCGGATGACCGGCGCCCTGCTGGCCCGGGCGCACGCGCACAGCGTCGACCCGCGGCTGCTGGCCGGGTACTGCGGGAAGAACGACGAGCTGGACGAGGCGATGGCGACCTTCGCCGTGGCCTACGCCGACCGCACCGAGGCCGATCACGCCGACCTGGTGGCGGCCGTGCGGGCCGGCCGGATCGCGGCGGAGCTCGGGGTCTGACAGGGGTCCGCGGATGCCGTCGGGTGTCCGGGGCGTGCCTGCGGGTGCCCGGGGGCGCTCCGACCAGGGCCTGAGCGGGGCGGCCGGAGCCGCGGCGGGCCGTGGCGCGGCGGGCGATGTTCCACGTGAAACATCGCCCGCGCGGGCGGGCCGTAGGCTGGCCGGGTGAGCGAGCAGACCGAGCAGCCTGAGCAGACAGTCCCCGGTGGATCCGGTGACTCCTCCGTCACCGGTGGGGAGCGCCCGGAGGCGCGCCTGGAGCGGGCCGTGCGGGCCGCCGAGCAGGCGCTGATCGAGTTCGAGATCGCGGTGGAGACCTTCCGGGTGGAGGTGGAGAACTTCTCCCGCCTGCACCACCAGAAGCTCGGCCCCATGTACACGAGGCTCGACGAACTGGACGCCCTGATCGCCGAGGCGAAGGCGTCCCGCAGCGGCGATCCCGAAGACCTGCGACGGGCGAAGGAAGCACGCTCGCTGGTCATGCCGATGCCCGGGGTGGACGAGCTGTTCCACGACTGGCTGGGCTCGGACGGGATCTCCGACGACGCCTCCGCGATGCTGACCGACCGCCCTGTGCGGCCGCCGGAGCGGGTGCGGCCCTCGGAGGAGGTGCGTCGCCTCTACCGCGAGCTGGTCCGTCAGGCCCATCCCGACCTCGCCCAGGAGGAAGGCGAGCGGGAGCGGCGCGACGCGTTCATCGCGCGGGTCAACGCCGCCTACGGGCGAGGCGACGAGGGGCTGCTGCGTGAACTGGCCGAGGAATGGGCGGCCGGACCGGCGCCCGAGGCGGCCGTACCGGGCGAGAGCGACGAGCTGTACGCCCGGCTGGAGTGGCTGGCCCGTCGCAAGGAACTGCTGTCGCTCGTGGCCAAGGAGCTGGAGGAGAGCGCGATCGGGTCGATGCTGAGGATGGCGCCCGAGGACCCCGACCGGCTGCTGGAGGAGATCGCGGAACAGCTTCTCGCGCAGGTCTCCGAGCGCGAGGCGGAGCTGGCGGCGGAGCTCGCCGCCGAGTGAGCCCGGTTCGCCCGTACCGGGTGGTCGGATAGGTTGGCAGCAGATTCGTGAAGAGAGAAGGCGACAGCTATGAACTTCGGGCCGCTTCCCTCGGTGGACGCCACCGCGGTGCCCTCCGAAGGCTTTGTCCTCGACGTCCGTGAGGACGACGAATGGGCGGCCGGCCACGTCGAGGGTGCTCTGCACATCCCGATGAGCGACTTCGTGGCTCGCTTCGGTGAGCTGACCGAGGCTGTCGAGGACGGTCGCCGGGTGTACGTGATGTGCCGGGTCGGCGGACGTTCCGCGCAGGTCACCCAGTACCTGGTGCGCCAGGAGATCGACGCGGTGAACGTCGACGGTGGCATGCAGGCCTGGGACGGTGCCGGGCGCCCGATGGTGACGGACAGCGGGAACGCGGCCTTCGTCCTCTGACGGGGAGCCGGTTCAGGCGAGGGGATGGGCGGCCAGCAGGTCGCCCAGGGCCTCCTCGTGCGCGGCCGCCGGGCCGAGCTGGAGCTCCAGCTGCTTCGCCCAGGCGTGATAGCGGTGCAGCGGGTAGTCGGTGTCGGCGCCGAATCCGCCGTGCAGGTGCTGGGCGGTCTGTACGACCCGGCGCACACCCTCCGAGGCCCAGATCTTGGCGACCGCGACATCACCGGAGCTCGGCAGTGGACCACCTGCGCCGCCGGTCGCCGCGTCCAGCCGCCAGGCGGCCTGCCACAGGGTGACCTCCATGGCGCGCAGGTCGATGTACCGGTCGGCGGCCTGGACGGCGACGGCCTGGAAGGTGGCCACCGGGAAGCCGAACTGCTCGCGCTTGCCGGTGTACGCACTGGTCATGGTCAGGACGTTCTCGCCGAGGCCCAGCGCCAGGGCGCAGGTCCCGGTGGAGAGGAGCTGACGGAGCCGCTCCCAGGCTCCCGGGGTCTCGATGAGGTGCGTCGCCTCCACCCGCACGCCGTCGAGGGCCAGCTCCGCGAGCCGCTCCCCGCTCGTGGAGACCTGTTCGGCGAGGGCCAGCCCTTCGGCGGCCCGCGGGACGAGCGCGAGGACGGCCTCACCCTCGCCGGTGTGCGCGGGGACGGCGATCCAGTCCGCGCCGTGCGCCCAGGGGACCGAGGTCTGCGTGCCCTCGAGGATCCATGCCTCGCCCTCGCGGCGGGCGATGACGGCGAGTTCGGCCGGGTCGTGTCCGGAGCGCCCGTGGGCGGCGGCGGTGAGCACGAGCGTGCCGTTCCCCGCGCCGGGCAGCAGGGCGGTGGCCAGTTCGGGGCTGCCGTGGGCCTGCACGGCCATGGCGGTGGCGCAGTGCTCCAGCAGGGGCACCCGCGCCAGCACCCTGGCGGCCTCGCGCAGCACCAGGCACAGGGCGACGGCGTCCAGGCCCGCTCCGCCGTGCTCCTCGGCGAGCACCAGGCTCAGCAGGTCCGATGCGGCGAGCTTGGCCCACAGCGGGCGGTCGAAGTCCTCGGCGACGGCCCCCGGGGTCAACGCCGGGCTGGGCACGCCGTCGGGCGCGACATCCGCGAAGACGGCCCGGGCCGCCTCGACGGCGGCCTGCTGCTCCTCGGTGAAGGTGAAGTCCACTGCCTGTCCTCCCGCGCGTTCAGGTCCGACGGTGTCGCGTCTGACGGTGCGTCAAGATAGAGCAGGTTCTGGTAAATGGACAGGCCTCGGAGCCGGAAGCCCGTGATACCGGCCGGGGCCCTGCAGGCGGGCCGGGACCTGAAGACGGGTCAGGCCCCTGTCCGGGGACAGGGGCCTGACCGAAGGGACGTCGTCCGCTCAGCGGTCGAAGTCGATCTCCACTTCCTCGGTGACCGGGTGCGACTGACAGGCCAGGACGAACCCGGCCTCCGTCTCCTCGGCCTCCAGCGCGAAGTTCCGCTCCATCCGGACCTCGCCCGAGACCACGAAGGCCCGGCAGGTGCCGCAGACCCCGCCCTTGCAGGCGTACGGGGCGTCCGCGCGGTTGCGGAGCACCGCGTCCAGCAGGGACTCGCCGTCCTGGACCGGCCAGGTACCCGAGCGGCCGTCCAGCCGTGCGGTGACCCGCCCGTGCGCGGGGGCCGCGGAACCGGCGGGGCGGGCCGTCGGCGCGGTGTCCTCGACGTGGAAGATCTCCTCGTGCACCCGGGTCCGGGCGACGCCGAGCGCGCCCAGCGCCCGCTCCGCACCCTGCACCAGGCCGTACGGGCCGCACAGGAACCAGCCCGTCACCTCCGTCACCGGCAGCAGCGCGGGCAGCAGCGACGCCAGCCGCTCCTCGTCCAGCCGCCCGGAGGGCAGCCCGGACTCCTGCTCCTCCCGGGAGAGGACCGTCACCAGCTGGAACCGTGCCGGATACCGGTCCTTGAGGTCGGCGACCTCCTCCAGGAACATCGTCGAGGCCGCCGTACGGTCGCTGCGCACGAGGCAGAAGCGGGCGTCGGGCCGGGCCGCCAGCAGGCTCGCCGCGATCGAGAGCACCGGCGTGATGCCGCTGCCGCCGACGATCGCCGCGTAGTGCCCCGAGGCGGGGGCCGCGGTGGGCTCCAGCACGAAGCGCCCGGCCGGGACCATGACCTCCAGCACGTCCCCGGCGGCGATCTCCTTGTGGGCGAAGGTGGAGAACTCGCCGCCCTCCACCAGCCGCACCCCGACCCGCAGCCGCTCCGGGCCCGGGCCGTCCGCGGACGGTGCCGGGGAGCAGATCGAGTAGGTGCGGCGGACCTCGGCGCCGCCCTCGGGGGCGGTGCGGCGCAGCGTCAGGTGCTGGCCCGGGGCGTGCCGGTAGTCCTCGCGCAGCTCTTCGGGAACCCGCAGGGTCAGTGCCACCGAGTCGTCGGTGAGCCGGTCGACAGCCGCCACCGTCAGCGGGTGGAACGCGCCGTGGCGGGGGGCGGCCATCTAGAGCTCCTTGAAGTGGTCGAACGGTTCGCGGCAGGCGGTGCAGCGGCGCAGCGCCTTGCATGCGGTGGAGGAGAAGCGGCTGAGCAGCTCGGTGTCGGTCGATCCGCAGTGGGGGCAGCGGACCGACAGGGTGACCGGGACCGGCCCGCCGGCCGCGTGCGGCCGGGGCGGGGCGATGCCGAACTCGGCGAGCTTGCGCCGACCCTCGGCGCTGATGTCGTCGGTCGACCAGGCGGGGGCCAGCACGGTCGTCACCCGTACCTCGGGGATGCCGTGGCCGGTCAGGGCCCGCTCGATGTCGGCGGACATGGCCTCGATGGCCGGGCAGCCGGTGTAGGTGGGGGTGAGGGTGACCTCGGCATGGCCGTCCTCGTGCATCCGCACCCCGCGCACCACGCCGAGCTCGCCGAGGGTGAGCACGGGCAGCTCCGGGTCCGGGACGGAGCCGGCCAGCGCGGCCAGTTCCGCCTCCAGGCGGGTCGTTACGGCGTCGGCGGTCACCATGAGGCCCCCGGGTGGCTGCGGTGCAGGTGTTGCATCTCGGCGAGCATCCGGCCGAAGGACTCGGTGTGCAGGCCCTGCCGGCCGGCTCCCGCCGCCCAGGCGCCGGTGCGCGGCCCCTGGGGCAGGTCGAGTCCGGCCCGTCCCAGTACGCCGGTCAGCGCGGCCAGCCAGCGCTCCTCCACGGCGGACAGGTCCAGGCCGCTCTGGCCGTCCACCGGCTGGAACATCTCGCCGGTGAACTTCCACAGCGCGTCGAGGGCGGTCCGCATGCGGTTGCGGCTCTCCTCGGTGCCGTCCCCGAGCCGCAGGGTCCACTGCTCGGCGTGGTCGCGGTGGTACGCGGTCTCCTTGACGGCCTTGGCCGCCAGCGGCGCGAACGGGCCGTCCCCGCGCGCGAGTTCCCCGTAGACCTCGTGCTGGTAGAAGGAGAAGTAGAGCTGGCGCGCGATGGTGTGGGCGAAGTCGCCGTTCGGCTGCTCGACCAGCTGGAGGTTGCGGAAGGCCCGCTCCTCGCGCAGGTACGCCAGCTCGTCCTCGTCGCCGACCATGGACAGCAGGATGCGGGCCTGGCCGAGCAGGTCAAGGGCGATGTTGGCGAGGGCGACCTCCTCCTCCAGCACGGGCGCGTGTCCGGCCCACTCGCCGAGGCGGTGGGAGAGGATCAGCGCGTCGTCGCCGAGCGCGAGCGCCGCGGCGGCGTCGGCGCCGGTGAGGCGCGTGGTGTCGGTGCTGGTCACAGGTGGCTCACCCCCTCCGGGATGTCGTAGAAGGTGGGGTGCCGGTACGGCTTGTCGGCGGACGGCGCGAAGAAGGGGTCCCGCTCGTCGGGCGAGGAGGCGGTGATCTCGGTGGAGGGCACCACCCAGATCGAGATGCCCTCGTTGCGCCGGGTGTAGAGATCGCGGGCGTTGCGCAGGGCCATCTCCGCGTCGGGCGCGTGCAGGCTGCCCGCGTGCGTGTGCGAGAGGCCGCGGCGCGAACGCACGAAGACCTCCCACAGGGGCCAGTTCTGCGTCATACCCGTGCCTCCTCGTTCTGACCGGCGTGCTTCGCCGCTTGCTGTGCCACCTGCTGTGCCGTCTGCTTGCGCGCGTACGCGGCGGCCGCGTCGCGCACCCAGGCGCCGTCCTCGTGGGCCTTGCGCCGCTGGCCGATCCGCTGCTCGTTGCAGGGACCGTTGCCCTTGAGGACGTCCCAGAACTCGGCCCAGTCGATGGCGCCGAAGTCGTGGTGTCCGCGCTCCTCGTTCCACTTCAGGTCCGGGTCGGGCAGGGTCAGGCCGAGGGACTCGGCCTGCGGGACGGCGATGTCCACGAACCGCTGGCGCAGTTCGTCGTTCGAGTGCCGCTTGATGCGCCAGGCCATCGACTGGGCCGAGTGGGCCGACTCGCCGTCCGGCGGGCCGAACATCATCAGCGACGGCCACCACCACCGGTCCACCGCGTCCTGGGCCATCGCGTGCTGGGCCTCGGTGCCCTGCGAGAGGGCGAGGAGCAGCTCGTACCCCTGGCGCTGGTGGAAGGACTCCTCCTTGCAGATCCGGACCATGGCGCGTGCGTAGGGCCCGTAGGAGCAGCGGCAGATCGGCACCTGGTTGGTGATCGCCGCGCCGTCCACGAGCCAGCCGATGGCGCCGACGTCGGCCCAGGTCAGGGTGGGGTAGTTGAAGATC
The DNA here is from genome assembly GCF_043201215.1 of Streptomyces sp. NPDC048331. Taxonomy (NCBI): domain Bacteria; kingdom Bacillati; phylum Actinomycetota; class Actinomycetes; order Kitasatosporales; family Streptomycetaceae; genus Streptomyces; species Streptomyces sp. NPDC048331. The sequence goes on from NZ_JBICYT010000011.1 coordinate 146,979, forward strand.
GAGGAGTACTTCTGCTTGCCCGAGTGGAGCTTGTCGAGCAGCTCGTCGCGGCTGGTGCCGAGGGTCTCGGCCGCGCTGTACAGGTACAGGCCGTGGCCGGCCTCGTCCTGGACCTTGGCCATCAGGATCGCCTTGCGGCGCAGCGAGGGCGCGCGGGTGATCCAGTTGGCTTCGGGCTGCATGCCGATGATCTCAGAATGGGCGTGCTGCGCCATCTGGCGCACCAGGGAGGCGCGGTACTCGTCCGGCATCCAGTCGCGCGGTTCCACCCGCTCGTCGGCCGCCACGGCCGCGTCGAATGCCGCCGCGAGCTGTGCGCCCAGGTCAGCAGTCATGCCTGTCCCGTCCGTCCTGTCCGTCCCGAGAGCCGTGTCCGGCCCCGTCTCCGGGGTCACTGCCACCATTCCGGCCCCCTGCCAGAGTCCGCCGTCCGCCCGACCGACCGATCGTTCGGTTCATACGCTTCAATGGTGGGTCGGCGGCCCGTAGGGTGTCAACCTCTGAGGTCAACCCTGTGGACGCCGGACGATCGGGTGGGGATGGAATCGAACGAGCACGTGCCCGCCGAAGGGGCCGTTCCGTCACCTCCGCGGGCGCCCGGAATAGCCGGTCTTTCCACCCCGTACCGGGTCGTGACCGCCCTGGCCCTGGGGGTGGTCGCGGTGGCCGCCTGTACGCACCTCGTGCTCGTCTTCCTGCACGTGGCCCCGAGCAACACCGTCAGTCAGCAGCACGCGAAGACGATCGACAGCTGGATCTATCCGGAGTTCGAACAGAACTGGAAGCTCTTCGCCCCCAACCCGCTGCAGCAGAACATCGCGGTGGAGGCGCGCGCGGACGTCAGGAGCGAGTACGGCGAGCTGGTCACCACCCCCTGGCGCGACCTGAGCGCCGAGGACGGCGAGGCCATCCGGCACAGCCTGCTGCCCAGCCACACCCGGCAGAACGAGCTCCGCCGCGCCTGGGACTTCTTCACCGGCTCCCACGACGAGGACAACAGGCCGAACGGCGAGCGCGGGCAGCTGTCCGAGGAGTACCTCCGGCGCATCGCGCTGAACCGGCTCGCCCCCCAGCTGCGGGAAGGAACCATCCTGCGGATCCAGCTGCGCTCGGCGACCACGGCGGTGCCCGCGCCGAAGTGGAGCACCGAGACCACCGACACCCAGACCTACTACCGGGAGCTGCCGTGGTGGACGCTGTGAAGCGCGCCCGCGAGGCGGCGGGCCGGGCGGCCACGCGGGTCACCGGGCAGGCCTTGGGCCCGTACCAGAGCGCCGTGGTCCGCATCGGCTTCTCCGCGACCTGGCTCTTCTTCCTGCTGCGCGAGTTCCCGAACCGGGCCGAGCTGTACGGGCCGGACGGGCCGTGGAGCTGGGGCCTCGCGGAGCGGCTGGTCGACTCCAACCACGCCTTCACCGTGCTGATGTGGTCGGACTCGACGCTGTGGTTCGAGATCGTCTACGCGGTGTCCGTGCTGGCGAGCGTGGGGCTGCTGCTGGGGTGGCGGACGCGCGCGACGTCCGTGCTCTTCATGGTCGGCGTGCTGTCGCTGCAGAACCGCAGCGTGTTCATGGGCGACGGCGGTGACAACGTCATCCACCTGATGGCGATCTACCTGGTGCTGACCCGGTGCGCGCAGGTCTGGTCGCTGGACGCGCGCCGGGCCCGTACGCGCGGCACGGCGACGGCCGGGGCGGCCGGGCCGGTGCTGTGGGGCGTGCTGGGCGTGGTGTTCGCCTTCGGCGCGGCGACCGGCGGGTTCGGCTACGGCTGGCTGGCCGCGTTCGCGGCGGTGTGGGTGGTCTGCGGGCTGTGGTGGCTGGTCGACCGCTACGAGCCGGAGAGCGAGGGGCGGGCGGTACTGGACGTCCTGGCCAACCTGCTGCACAACGCGGGCATGTTGGTGATCATGGCGGAGGTCTGCCTGATCTACGCGACGGCGGGCTGGTACAAGATCCAGGGGTCCCGTTGGCAGGACGGGACGGCCCTGTACTACCCGCTGGGGCTGGACTACTTCACCCCGTGGCCGGCGCTGTCGGCGCTGGTGGCGGGGAGCGGGACCCTGGTGATGCTGCTGTCGTACGGGACGGTGGCGGTGCAGGTGGCGTTCCCGTTCACGCTGTTCAACCGGCGGATCAAGAACGTGCTGCTGGCGCTGATGATGCTGGAGCACGCGGGGATCGCGGTACTGCTGGGGCTGCCGTTCTTCTCCTTGGCGATGATCGCCGCGGACGCGGTGTTCCTGCCGACGGGCTTTCTGGTGTGGCTGGGGGTACGGGTCGCTGCGCGGGGGCCGGGCGGCCGGTGGGGCTCGCGGGCGCGGGCGGTGGAGCCGGTGCCGGATGCCGCCGAGCCGGTGTCCGTGCCGGGGCCGCGCTGACGGTGCCCTGCGGCGCCGTTCCACGGGGCTCCGCCCCGGACCCCGCGCCTCGAACGCCGGCGGGGCTGGAAGGGCGGGGCTTCGTCCCGGATTCTGCGCCTCGAACGCCGGCGGGGCTGGAGACGGGCTTCGCCCGGGCCCGGTGCCTCACACGCGGGCGGGTCCGGATCAGCCGCGGGCGGACCGTAGGGTCGGGGTATGGACGACACGGTGCGGGAATGGCGGGAGGCCGAGCGGGCGGGGGACCTCGTGCTGCTGGACGGGTTCCACGCACTGAAGCACGCCCTGCGGTTCGGGGCCGACATGCGGCTGGTCATCGCCGAGGACCCCGGCGCCGTACGGGCGCTGGCCCGTGAGCTGGCTCCGGACGTCGAGGCCGCCGTGGTGCGGCTCGCGCGACGGGCCGACCTCAAGGAGGTGCTGCCCCGCGTGCACCCCACCGGGGTCGCGGCCCTCGCCGTCCGCCCCGACCGGACCGCCGGTATCGCCGGGCTGGGGCGGCTGCCCCGGCCGGCGCCGGTCGTCGTGCTCGACAACCCCCGCAACCTGGGCAACGTCGGAGCCGTCGTCCGGCTCGCCGCCGGCTTCGGCGCCACCGGGGTGGTGACCCGCGGCGACCTCGACCCCTGGCACCCGAACGTGGTCCGGGCCGGGGCCGGGCTGCACTACGCCACCACCGTCGAGCGCCTCGCCCTGGACGAGCTGCCCCCCGGGCCGCTCTATGCCCTCGACCCCGAGGGCGCGGACATCCGCGCCCTCACCCTCCCGGACGACGCCCTGCTCGCCTTCGGCTCGGAGCGCCACGGGATCTCACCGGAGCTGCGCGCCCGGGCGGACCACCTCGTCTCCCTGCCGATGCGCCCCCAGGTCTCCAGCTACAACCTCGCCACCAGCGTGGCCATGACCCTCTTCCACTGGGGCGGCCCCCCGGCCCACGAACAGGGCGGCGAGGACTCCTAGGACGCCCCCGACCAGGATCGCGGCGGACGCGCCGAGCGTCGCCCCGTCCGGGTGGACCAGCGCCTGGCCGCGCAGTGCCTGCCAGGTCAGCAGGGCGAACACCGCCGCGTAGACCCCGGCCGCGACCAGGGTCAGCCGCAGCCGCACCCGCTCCCGGCGCAGCAGCGCGAAGCGCCCGGCGAGCGCGGCCGGCAGGAGCACGAGCAGCGGGAGCAGTTGCAGGGCGTGCATGCCGAAGAAGTGCGGGATGCGCAGGTCACCGCCGGTGGTCGACCATCCGGTCAGCGGCATGGCGGGCCCGCCGTCCGGCACCCCCACGCTGTGGGCGCCCACCACCGGTGCGTCGTCGACCGCGAGCTGCGCCTCGGTGGGGCTGGTCATCAGGAAGCCGAGTCCCGCGCCCGCGAGGGCGAGGACGGCGGCGATCCGGATCGCCCAGGTGGTGGCCCGGTCGACCACGCGGGTGCGGAAGAGCAGTACGGCGATGACGAGCGTGGCCGTCCACAGCACGACCACGGTGAGGCCCATGGCGCCGTAGATCTGCGCGTCGAGGGGGGTCTGCCGGTTGAAGTGGCTCTGTCGGCCGCGGATCACCTGACCCGTCATGAGCAGCATTTCCACGGCGCTCGCCGCGACGACGACGGTACCGGCCCACCAGGCGGCCCTCCGCAGGCGAGGGCGGGCGGCGACGGCCAGGGAGTGCATCCAGGCCAGGCTGAGCGCGTAGCCGACGAACGAGACGGCGAACTTGAAGGGCTTGGCCCAGATCGGGGCGCCGACCAGCACCCGGCCGTCGACGGCGAGTCCCACGGCCGAGCCGATGGCCCACACCGCCATCACGCCGGCGAACACGGTCAGCGGACGGTGCCAGGTACGTAACGCAGACATGGGTCCCCCAGAGGAATGGATAGTGGCGCTCGCCGCTATCTGATAGTCCCACTATCTATGATGTGCAGTGACGGGGCAAGGAGAATCGAGTGAACACGCCATGCGCATCGGAGAGCTGAGCCGCCGTACCGGGGTCCCGGTACCGACGATCAAGTACTACGTCCGGGAGGGCCTGCTTCCGCCGGGCGAGCTGAGCAGCCCCAACCAGGCCAGCTACGACGACGGGCACGAGCGGCGGCTGCGGCTGATCCGCGCCCTGCTGGAGGTCGGCGGGCTGTCGGTGGCGGCCATCGCGGACGTCCTCGTGGCCATCGACGACAAGGAGCAGCCGGTGCACAAGCTGCTCGGCGCCGCGGCCCAGCGGCTGGTGCCCGAGTACGGCGACGGGGAGGGCCGCGACGACGCCGAGGCGGTGCTGGCCCGGGAGCGGGTGGCGCGGCTGATCGAGGCGCGCGGCTGGCGCGTCCACGCCGGGAACAAGGCTGCCGGCGCGCTCGCGGCCGCCCTCGCCTCACTGGCGCGGGTGGGCCACGGCTCCTTGGCCGAACGGCTCGACGACTACGCCGAGGCGGCCGAGCGGGTGGCCCGGGTGGACCTGGAGTACACGGCCCTCCGGCCGGACCGCGAGGATCTGGTCGAGGCGGTGGTCGTGGGCACGGTGCTGGGCGACGCGGTGTTCGCGGCCCTGCGCAGGATGGCCCAGGTGGACGCCTCCTCCCGCCTCTTCGCCGAAGAACGGCGGGAGTAGCGGGAGGGCGCGGTCCACCCGGGCCGGGGATCTGCGGTGCTGCGGTGCTGCGGTGATGCGGTGATGCGGCTACCCGGTCACGCCTGGCGGCGGACCTCCACCACCCGGAAGCGGTTCGCGACGAAGGCGCCGTCGCACAGGGCCGCGTTGGCCGCCGGGTTGCCGCCGGAGCCGTGGAAGTCCGAGAACGCGGCGGTCTGGTTGACGAACACCCCGCCGGTCAGGTTCAGCGAGAGCTGCGCGGACTCCTCCAGGCAGACCTCCTCGATGGCCCGCTCCGTGTCCGCCGACGTGGTGTACGCGCCCACCGTCATGGCGCCCTTCTCCCGCACCGTGCGGCGCAGCAGGTCGAGGGCGTCCGCCGTGGTGTCCACGGCCACCGCGAAGGAGACCGGGCCGAAGCACTCGGAGAGGTACGGCGCCTCCGGGTCCGGCTTGGCCGCGTCCAGCTTGACCATCACGGGGGTGCGGACCACCGCGTCCGGGAACTCGGGGTTCGTGACCTCCCGGGAGGCCAGCGCGACCTCGCCCAGTGCGGCCGCGGCCTCCAGCCGGGTCTTGACGTCCGGGTTGACCAGCGCGCCGAGCAGCGCGTTGGCCCGGGCGTCGTCGCCCAGCAGGCCGCCGACCGAGGCGGCGAGGTCGGCGACGACCTCGTCGTAGGTCTTGTGGCCGGCGTCCGTCGCGATGCCGTCGCGCGGGATCAGCAGGTTCTGCGGGGTGGTGCACATCTGGCCGCTGTACAGGGACAGCGAGAACGCCAGGTTGGACAGCATGCCCTTGTAGTTGTCGGTGGAGTCGAGCACGACGGTGTTGACGCCGGCCTTCTCCGTGTAGACCTGCGCCTGGCGGGCGTGGGTCTCCAGCCAGTCACCGAACTCCGTGGACCCGGTGTAGTCGATCAGCTTGATCTCGGGGCGGACCGCGAGGGTCTTGGCGATGCCCTCGCCCGGGTGCTCGACGGCGAGCGCCACCAGGTTCGGGTCGAAGCCCGCCTCGGCGAGGACCTCCCGCGCGACCTTGACGGTCAGCGCGAGCGGCAGCACGGCCCGCGGGTGCGGCTTGACCAGCACCGGGTTTCCGGTGGCGAGGGAGGCGAAGAGGCCCGGGTAGCCGTTCCAGGTCGGGAAGGTGTTGCAGCCGATCATGAGGGCGATGCCGCGCGGGACGGCCGTGAAGGTCTTGCCGAGCTCCAGGGGGTCCTTCTTGCCCTGGGGCTTCGACCAGTCGGCCTGGCCCGGGACGCGGGTCTGCTCCTCGTACGCGTAGGCCACGGCCTCCAGGCCACGGTCCTGCGCGTGCGGGCCGCCGGCCTGGAACGCCATCATGAAGGCCTGGCCGCTGGTGTGCATGACCGCGTGCGCGAACTCGTGGGTCCGGGCGGAGATGCGGGCCAGGATCTCGATGCAGACCAGCGCGCGCGCCTCAGGTCCCGCGTCGCGCCAGGCACCCATGCCGGCCTTCATCGCGGGCAGCAGCACGTCCGGGTCCACGTGCGGGTATTCGACACCCAGCTCCGGGCCGTACGGGGACACCTCGGCGCCCGTCCAGCCGTCGGTGCCGGGCTGGCCCAGGTCCAGCCGCGTGCCGCGGAGGGCCTCGAAGGCGGCGAGCCCGTCGGCGGGCGCGGTCTCGCCGTACGCCTTGGGATGTTCGGGGTGCGGGGACCAGTAGGCACGGCTGCGGATCGCCGACAGGGCCTGGTCCAGGGTGGGCCGGTGCTTGGCGGACAGCTGGGGGACGGTGAGCTCGGCGGCCATCAGGGACCAACTCCTCGTTGAGCCGGGCGAAGAAGAGCAGACTGGAGTTAGAGTAACCGAACGATCGGTCGGGACAAGAGGGCCCGGCGGACCTGTGGACAAGTGTGTGCGGGAGGATCAGGGCATGACAGCAATCGAGCGGTCCCGCACTGTGGCGGTCGTCGGCGCCGGCACCATGGGACAGGGCATCGCCCAGGTCGCCCTTCTCGCAGGTCACCGCGTGCTGATCTACGACATCAACGCCTCGCTCGCCGCCGACGGCGTCGGCATCGTCCAGGACCGGGTCGAGCGGATGGCCGCCAAGGGTCGGCTGGACCGCGCCGAGGCCGAGGAGGCGATCGGCCGGATCGCTTCGGCGGGCGACCTCGCGGACCTCGCCGGGGCCGCCCTCGTCATCGAGGCGGTGGTCGAGAACGTCACCGTGAAGCAGACGCTCTTCGCCGCACTCGAAGAGGTGGTCGCGCCGGACGCGCTGCTGGCGACCAACACCTCCTCCCTCTCCGTCACCGAGCTCGCCGCCGGGCTCACGCACCCCGGCCGCTTCCTCGGCCTGCACTTCTTCAACCCGGCCCCGCTGCTCCCGCTCGTCGAGGTGGTCAGAGGTTTCGCGACCGACCCGGCCGCCGCCGAGCTCGCGTACCGCACCGTGCTGGGCTGGGGGAAGACGCCGGTCCGCTGCGCCGACACCCCCGGCTTCATCGTCAACCGGATCGCCCGCCCCTTCTACGCCGAGGCCTTCGCGGTGTACGAGGAGCAAGGCGCCGACCCGGCCACCATCGACGCCGTGCTCCGCGAGAGCGGCGGCTTCAAGATGGGCCCCTTCCAGCTGACCGACCTGATCGGCCAGGACGTCAACGAGGCCGTGACCCGCTCGGTGTGGGAGTCCTTCTTCCGCAGCCCGAAGTTCACCCCCTCCCTCGCCCAGCGCCGCCTCGTCCAGTCGGGCCGCCTCGGCCGCAAGACCGGGCACGGCTGGTACCCGTACGGTCCGGACGCCGAGCCCGCGCTCCCGCACACCGCAGGGCCCGAGGAGGCCCCGGCGAAGGTCACGGTCGTCGGTGACCTCGGCCCCGCCGCCGATCTGGTGGACCTCCTGGAGGAGGCCGGGATCGCGGTGGTCGCCACCGAGCAGGGCGGCCCGTACATCCAGCTGCCCGGCGAGGGCCAGCTGGTCCTCGCGGACGGCAAGACCTCCGTGGAATTCGCGGACGTCGTCTACTTCGACCTCGCGCTGGACTACCGGGGCGCCACCCGGATCGCGCTCTCCGCGAGCGCGGACACCAGCGAGCGGACGCTCGCCGAGGCGATCGGCCTCTTCCAGAAGCTGGGCAAGCAGGTCTCCGTGATCGGCGACGTCCCCGGCATGATCGTCGCGCGGACCGTCGCGATGCTGATCGACCTCACGGCCGACGCCGTCGCCCGCGGCGCGGCCACCGCCGAGGACATCGACACGGCGATGCGGCTCGGTGTGAACTACCCGGTGGGGCCGGCCGAATGGCACGACCGGCTCGGCCAGGACTGGGCCTACGACCTGCTGCACAACCTCGACGAACGCGTTCCCGGCGGCCGCTACGCACCCTCGCTCGCCCTGTTCAAACTGGGCTACGAGGACGGCGACGAGCCCGGCGGCGACGAGGGCGACGAAGGCGACCGGGACGACACGGGGGAGAACGAATGACGACGGCCAAGCGGGACACCTACACCCCCGAGACCCTGCTGTCCGTCGCCGTCCAGGTCTTCAACGAGCGCGGCTACGACGGCACCTCGATGGAGCACCTCTCCAAGGCCGCGGGCATCTCGAAGTCCTCGATCTACCACCACGTCGCGGGCAAGGAGGAACTGCTGCGGCGGGCCGTCAGCCGCGCCCTCGACGGGCTCTTCGGGATCCTGGAGGAGCCGGGCGCGACCCGCGGCCGGGCGGTCGAGCGCGTCGAGTACGTCACGCGCCGCACGGTCGAAGTGCTGGTCGGCGAGCTGCCCTACGTGACGCTACTGCTGCGCGTGCGCGGCAACACCCGCACCGAGCGCTGGGCGCTGGAGCGTCGCCGCGAGTTCGACCACCAGGTCGCGGACCTGCTGGGGGCCGCCGCGGCCGAGGGCGACCTGCGGGCCGACGTGGACATACGCCTGGCCACCCGGCTTCTCTTCGGCATGGTGAACTCCCTGGTCGAGTGGTACCGACCGCACTCGGGCACGGGCACCGACCAGCTCGCGGACGCGGTCGTCCACATGGCCTTCGACGGCCTGCGCACCGCCCCCCACCCGCCGAATTCCTGAGGCGCGCCGCATCTCGGCCGGCCGGGGTGCGAGCATGCCGCATGAGCACCTTCCTCCCCACCCTCACCGAGCGCCGCTCCCCCTGGGTCACCTTCACCCGCGCCGACGACCCCTGGGTGGCGCGGGCGGAGGCCGACCTGCTCGCGAGGGACGGGCTGGTGCTGCGGATCGCCGGTGGCGAACTGGACACGGAGGCCTGCGTCTACCGGACCTTCGCCCGTGACCTGGGCTTCATCGGCTACTTCGGCCACAACTGGGACGCGATGGTCGACTGTCTCGGCGACTGGCACGGCCCCGGGCACGGCAAGCGGGACGTCGCGGTGATCATCGATGCCGCCGACGACCTGCTCGGCGCGGACTTCCTCGGGGTCTTCGTCTCCACCCTGGCCCGGGGCGCGTGGCGGGCGAACTTCATGGTCGACGGGGATGGGGACCCGGACGAGTGGAGGGATCCCTTCGCCCTGCATTTCGTCCTCCTGCTGGACCGCGCCGAGCCCGCCGCGTTCGCCCGGAAGGTGGTGTCCCGGGACACGGACCTGCGCGAGGCGGTGGTCGACGGGCGGCTGCTCGTCACCCTGACGGACGTCGACCGGCCGGGTGGTGACCCGGTGTGGCCGCCGGTCGACGGGCCCCGGGCGCCGGTCGCCAGGAGGCCCGCGTAGCGCCTTCGGGCCGGCGCGGGCCTACTCCTCCGCGATCGTCGGACCGCTCCCCGGGCCCGGTCCCGGGGACAGCAGATCCGTTTCCTCGAAGACCAGCAGGGTACGGGTCGAGAGGACTTCCGGGATGGCCTGGAGGCGGGTCAGGACCAGCTCGCGCAGGGTCCGGTTGTCCGGGGTGTGCACCAGCAGCAGGACATCGAAATCACCGCTGACCAGCGCGATGTGCGCCGCCCCCGGGAGCTCGCGCAGCTGCTCGCGCACCGTGCGCCAGGAGTTCTGGACGATCTTCAGGGTGATGTAGGCGGACGCGCCCTGGCCCGCGCGCTCGTGGTTGACGCGGGCCGTGAACCCGCGGATCACCCCGTCGTCGATGAGCCGGTTGATCCGGGCGTAGGCGTTCGCCCGGGAGACGTGCACCTGCTCCGCGACCGACCGTATCGACGCCCGGCCGTCCGCCTGGAGCAGTCGCATGATCGACCGGTCGATCGGATCCAGCGGGCGGGGTGCGACGGGCGGGGCTCCCGTGGCTCCCGGGACGCCCCCGGGCGCGGCCGGTGCGGAACCCGTTCCGGCCATTTGTTCATCCGGCATTGCCCGATGCCTCCCTCTCCTGGACGTCCTGCATCCATCCCAGGGCCCCGGCGCCCGTTTGTCCACAGCCTGGAGCCGCCTGTAGCCAAATTGCGCGGACAACCGAACAATCGGTAGGTGAGGGGCCTCACACCCGGGGCACCCCCTGCCCGCTTCCCACGAGGAGGTGTACGCCGCCATGACGGTCCAAGAGCTGCCCGGTGCCGGTGCGTCCCACCGATCCACCCAGCCGCCCGCCTGGAGCCCCCGTACGGACGCCGCTCCGCTGCTTCCGGACCCCGAGCCCTACCGGGTGCTGGGCACCGAGGCGGCGGACCGGCTCGACCCGGAGCTGATGCGCCGCTACTACGCCGAGCTGGTGCGCGGCCGGCGCTACAACGCCCAGGCGACGGCGCTCACCAAGCAGGGTCGGCTCGCCGTCTACCCCTCCACCGTGGGCCAGGAGGCCTGCGAGATCGCGGCCGCACTGGTCCTGGAGGACCAGGACTGGCTGTTCCCGAGCTACCGCGACACCCTGGCGGCCGTGGCGCGCGGACTGGACCCCGTCCAGGCACTGACCCTGCTGCGCGGCGACTGGCACACCGGATACGACCCGCGTGAGCACCGCATCGCCCCGCTCTCGACCCCGCTCGCCACCCAGCTGCCGCACGCGGTGGGCCTGGCGCACGCGGCCCGGCTGCGCGGCGACGACGTCGTCGCCCTCGCCATGGTCGGCGACGGCGGCACCAGCGAGGGCGACTTCCACGAGGCACTGAACTTCGCCGCCGTCTGGCAGGCCCCGGTGGTCTTCCTCGTGCAGAACAACGGCTTCGCGATATCCGTCCCCCTCGCCAAGCAGACCGCCGCCCCCACCCTGGCCCACAAGGCCGTGGGGTACGGGATGCCCGGCCGGCTGGTCGACGGCAACGACATCGCCGCCATGCACGAGGTGCTGACCGAAGCGGTCCGGCGGGCCCGGTCCGGTGGAGGCCCGACCCTGATCGAGGCCGTCACCTACCGGATGGAGGCCCACACGAACGCCGACGACGCGACCCGCTACCGCGGCGACGCCGAGGTCGAGGCCTGGAAGGCGCACGACCCGGTCGATCTGCTGGAGCGTGAGCTGACCGCCCGCGGGATCATCGACGAAGCGGCGATCCAGGCGGTCCGCGAGGACGCCGAGGTCATGGCCGCGGCGCTCCGCGAGGGAATGAACGCGGACCCGGTGGTGGACCCGATGGACCTGTTCGCGCACGTGTACGCGGAGCAGACGGACCGCCTGCGGGAGCAGGCGGCCATGCTGCGCGCAGAGCTGGAAGCCGAGGACCAGGCGTGACGACGGTGGCGGCGAAGTCCGCGAAGACGGGGGCCAAGCCCGCGACGATGGCGCAGGCGCTGACCCGCGCGATGCGCGACGCGATGGCCGAGGACCCGACGGTTCACGTCATGGGCGAGGACGTCGGGACGCTGGGCGGGGTCTTCCGGATCACGGACGGGCTCGCGAAGGAGTTCGGCGAGGAGCGCTGTACGGACACCCCCCTCGCGGAGGCGGGCATCCTGGGCGCGGCGGTCGGCATGGCCATGTACGGGCTGCGGCCGGTGGTGGAGATGCAGTTCGACGCCTTCGCCTACCCGGCGTTCGAGCAGCTGATCTCGCACGTGGCGAAGATGCGCAACCGCACCCGCGGCGCCATGCCGCTGCCGATCACCATCCGCGTGCCCTACGGCGGCGGGATCGGCGGTGTGGAGCACCACTGCGACTCCTCCGAGGCGTACTACGTGGCCACGCCCGGCCTGCACGTGGTGACCCCGGCGACGGTCGAGGACGCGTACGGGCTGCTGCGCGCCTCGATCGCGAGCGACGACCCGGTGGTCTTCCTGGAGCCGAAGCGCCTCTACTGGTCGAAGGCCGACTGGCGGCCCGAGGCGCCGGCGTCCGTGCCGGGCATCGGCAAGGCACTGGTCCGGCGCACCGGCACGAGCGCGACCCTGATCACCTACGGGCCCTCGCTGCCGCTGTGCCTGGAGGCGGCGGAGGCGGCCCGCGAGGAGGGTTGGGACCTGGAGGTCGTGGACCTCCGCTCGCTGGTCCCCTTCGACGAGCAGACGGTGGTCGAGTCCGTACGCCGCACCGGGCGCGCGGTGGTGGTCCACGAGGCCGGTGGCTTCGGCGGGCCGGGCGCGGAGATCGCCGCCCGTGTCACCGAACGGTGCTTCCACCACCTGGAGGCGCCGGTGCTGCGGGTGACGGGCTTCGACATCCCGTACCCGCCGCCGATGCTGGAGAAGCACCACCTGCCGGGAGTGGACCGGATCCTGGACACCGTGGCGCGCCTGCAGTGGGAGAACTGATGCCGCAGGTAATGGAATTCAAGCTTCCCGATCTCGGGGAGGGCCTGACCGAGGCCGAGATCGTCCGCTGGCTGGTCGCGGTGGGCGATGTCGTCGCCATCGACCAGCCGGTGGTCGAGGTCGAGACGGCCAAGGCGATGGTGGAGGTTCCGTGCCCCTACGGCGGTGTGGTCACCGCCCGTTTCGGGGAGGAGGGCACGGAACTGCCCGTCGGAGCACCGCTGATCACCGTGGCGGTGGGAGCGTCCTCGCTCCCGGAGGCCCCGGCCGCGCCGGCGGCCGAGGCCGAAGGCTCCGGCAACGTGCCCCGGCCCTTGATCGGCTACGGCGAGGACCACTCGCGCCCGGCGCGTCGGCGACGGGTGCGACCCGTCACCGCCGCGGTCACGGCGCCCGTCGTGGTGGCTCCGGTCGCCCCGGCGGTTCCGGTGGTGCCCGCCGGGCCGGTGCCCGTGATCTCGCCGCTGGTGCGCAAGCTGGCCAAGGACGGCGGGGTCGACCTGCGCGCGCTGAAGGGGTCGGGGCCCGAGGGTCTGATCCTGCGGGCCGACGTCGAGGCGGCGCTGGCCGCGCTGCGGGCGCCCGCGCCGGCCCCGGTCGCCCCGGCGGCCCCGACGGTGGCCGCGCAGGGCGAGCGGATCCCGCTCAAGGGCGTGCGCGGGGCGGTCGCCGAGAAGCTGTCGCGCAGCCGCCGGGAGATCCCGGAAGCCACCTGCTGGGTCGACGCCGACGCCACCGAGCTGATGGCCGCCCGGGCCGCGATGAACGCGGTGGGCGGGCCCAAGATCTCGGTGCTCGCGCTGCTGGCCCGGATCTGCACGGCCGCCCTGGCCCGGTACCCGGAGCTCAACTCCACCGTGGACCTGGCGGCCAAGGAGATCGTCCGGCTCCCGTCGGTGCACCTGGGCTTCGCCGCGCAGACCGAGCGGGGCCTGGTGGTCCCGGTGGTCCGGGACGCGCAGCACCGCAACCCGGAGTCCCTGTCGGCGGAGTTCGCCCGGCTGACGGAGCTCGCCCGGGCCGGGAAGCTGGCTCCGGCCGATCTGACCGGCGGCACCTTCACCCTGAACAACTACGGGGTGTTCGGGGTCGACGGCTCCACGCCGATCATCAACCACCCCGAGGCGGCGATGCTGGGCGTGGGCCGGATCATCGACAAGCCGTGGGTGCACGAGGGTCAGCTGGCGGTCCGCAAGGTCGTCCAGCTGTCGCTCACCTTCGACCACCGGGTGTGCGACGGCGGCACGGCGGGCGGCTTCCTCCGCTACGTCGCGGACTGCGTCGAATCCCCGGCGGTCCTGCTGCGCAGCCTGTAGCTCGGCGCGGGCGGATGGCCTGGGGCTCCGCCCCAGACCCCGCGCCTCAAACGCCGGCGGGGCTGAATTTCAGCCCGTCCGGCGTTTGAGGAACGGGGGTTCGGGGGCGGAGCCCCCGCGGCGGCGCCGCGCCCGGCTCTCACACCGTGAGCAGCAACTTGCCCACGTGGCTGCTGGACTCCAGCACGCGGTGGGCCTCGGCCGCATCCCGCATCGGGTAGGTCGCGTGGACCACCGGCCGTACCCGCCCGGCGGCCACCAGCGGCCACACGTGCTCACGTACGGCGGCGACGATGGCGGCTTTCTCCTCCAGCGGGCGGGCCCGCAGCGAGGTGGCGGTGATCGCCGCGCGCTTGGTCAGCAGCGCGCCGAGGTTCAGCTCGGCCTTCACCCCGCCCTGGAGCCCGATCACCGCGAGCCGGCCGTTCACGGCCAGGGCGTCCACGTTCCGGGCGAGGTACTTGGCGCCCATGATGTCCAGGATCACGTCCGCCCCCGCCCCGCCCGTCGCCTCGCGCAGCTCGGCCACGAAGTCCTGCTCGCGGTAGTCGATCAGGATGTCCGCGCCCAGCTCCTTGCAGCGCGCCAGCTTCTCCGGGCCGCCCGCCGTCACGGCGACCGTCGCGCCCACCGCCTTCGCCAGCTGGATCGCCATCGTCCCGATCCCGCTGGACCCGCCGTGCACCAGCAGGGTCTCGCCGGGGCGGAGTCCGGCCACCATGAAGACGTTGGACCACACCGTCGTGACGACCTCGGGCAGCGCGGCCGCCGTCACCAGGTCCATGCCCGCCGGGACCGGCAGCAACTGGCCCGCCGGCACGGCCACCCGCTCCGCGTACCCGCCGCCGGCCAGCAGGGCGCACACCTCGTCGTCCACGGACCAGCCGGACACCCCCGGCCCCAACGCGGCGATCCGCCCGGAGCACTCCAGCCCCGGATGGCGCGAGGCGCCGGGCGGCGGATCGTAGAACCCCTGTCGCTGGAGTACGTCCGCGCGGTTCACGGCGCTCGCCGCGACCTCGACGAGGACCTCGCCCTCGCCGGGTACCGGATCGGGTACGTCGGCCCAGACGAGGGCCTCGGGGCCGCCGGGCTGCTCGATGGTGATCGCATGCATGGCCCGGAGGCTACGCCACGACGCAACTAATCGGCGGGTCCGAACTTCACCTGCGGCGAGTTCGGCGGCGTCGCCCGCACGATGGTGATGAGACGGTCCGTCAGCTGGATCGGGCTCGCGTGCGGATCGTCGTACGCGAGCAGCCGGTGGCCGCGCAGCACGCTCACCACCAGGTCGTCGGTGTCCCGCACCGACTTGCCCACCTCGGCCTTGCGGGCGGGGCGTTCGAGGAGGTCGAGGCCGCTGCCCTGCTGGATCAGGTCCTCCATCACGGTGCCCGCGCTCGGGCTGAGCACCGAGAGGCCCAGCAGCCGGCCGGCGGCGCTCGCGCTCGTGATGACGGCGTCGGCCCCGGACTGCCGCAGCAGTGGGGCGTTCTCCTCCTCGCGCACCGCCGCGACGATCTTCGCCCCACGGTTGAGCTGTCGGGCCGTCAGGGTGACCAGGACCGCCGTGTCGTCCCGCTGGGTGGCGATGACGATCTGACGGGCCTTCTGCAGCTCGGCGCGGAGCAGGACGTCGGAGCGGGTGGCGTCGCCTACCACGCCCGTGAACCCCTCGGCGTTGGCCGTGTCGATCACCTTGGCGCTGGGGTCGACGATGACGACCTGCTCCTTGGAGAGGCCGGTGGCCAGCAGCGTCTGGAGGGCCGAGCGGCCCTTCGTACCGAAGCCGACGACGACCGTGTGCTCACGCAAGTTCTTCCTCCAGCTCTTCAGCCGCCACTCTTCCCTCGTCCGTTCGGTCAGGACTTCCAGGGTGGTACCGACCAGGATGATCAGGAACAGCACGCGCAGCGGGGTGATCAGCAGGATGTTGATCAGCCGGGCGCTGTCGCTGTACGGGACGATGTCGCCGTAGCCCGTCGTGGACAGCGTCACGGTGGCGTAGTAGAAGCAGTCGAGGAGATCGACCGTCTCGTTGGCGTTGTCGTGGTAGCCACCGCGGTCCAGCCACACGATGAAGACCGTCAGGAAGAGCACGAACATAGCCATCAGCAGGCGCTTGGTGACCTGCCTCAGCGGGTTCTCGACGACGCGTTTGGGCAGCTTGATGCGCCGGGAGACGAGTTTCTCGTCGGCGCCGCGGGCCATGGAGTCCTGGCCGTGCAGTTTCACGTGAAACATCCTCCAGAAGCCCAGGGCAGGTCGAGAATCTCCAGTTCCTGTCCGGACCGCGCGCCTTTGGGCGGTACGACGGCCAGCGCGTCGGCGGCGGCCACACCCCGCAGCATCGCAGGTCCGTGATAGCGCAGCGGCACCGCGTGCTCGTCGCTCAACAGGACCGGCACCAGCCGTGTGTCGTACGGGTGGCCGGGTACGTCGCTCTGCACCGGCGCCGTGTAGCGGGGGCGCCTGCGGCGGCCGGCGAGGGCGCGCAGCAGGGGTTCGGCGAGGGTCAGCAGCCCGGAGACGGCGGCCAGCGGGTTGCCGGGCAGCCCGACCACATGGCGCACCGCGTTCTCGCCGGGCGCCCCGGACCCGATGCGGGCCAGCAGCATGGGGTGCCCGGGGCGCACCGCCACCCCGTCGACCAGCAGTTCGGCGCCGGCCTGGCGCAGTACCGGGTGGACGTGGTCGACGGGCCCGGCGGCGGTGCCGCCGGTGGTGACGAGGACATCGGCGGTGCTGGTGCCGACGGCCTCCAGCAGGGCCGCGGCCCCCGCCGGGTCGTCGCCGAGCCGCCGCGTGCCGATGACCTCGGCGCCGAGGCGGTCGAGCCAGGGCCCGAGCATGGGGCTGAGGGCGTCGCGGACCAGCCCTTCGTGCGGGAGGCCCTCGGTGAGCAGCTCGTCGCCGAGGACCAGGATCTCCACGCGGGGGCGGGGCCGGGTGGTCAGCTCGTCGTACCCGGCGGCCGCGGCCAGCCCCAGCACGGCCGGGGTGACCAGGGAGCCGGCGGGCAGCAACAGGTCGCCGGAGCGGCACTCCTGGCCCCGCGGGCGGATGTCCTGTCCGGTGAGGACGGGCCGGTCGGCGAACAGTTGGGTGCCGGCCTCGCGGCAGTGCTCGGTACGGATGACGGCGGTGGCGTCGGCGGGGATCCGGGCACCGGTGGCGATCCGTACGGCCTCGCCGTCCGTGAGGGGATCCGGCCGCTCGGAGCCGGCCAGGACGCCGCCGGCGCGCACGCTCCACGGGCCGGGGCCCGCGACGGCCCAGCCGTCCATGGCCGAGGTGTCGAAGGACGGCAGGTCGGTGAGCGCGTCCAGCGGGGAGGCCAGGACCTCGCCGAGGGCCGCCGCGAGGGGCACCCGGTGGGTATGGGCCGGCACCCCGCTCCCGGCGCGGGCCGCGGTGTCCCGGGCCCGTTGCCAGCCGGCCGCGCGGTGGGCGCCCGTGCCGCCGCCCGCGCCGCCCGAGCTGTCGGTGACGCCGCCTTCGGGGGCGCGGCTGACCAGCGCCAGGGCCTCGTCGAGGGCCTGTTCGGCGGAGTTCGTGGGGGTCATCCGGAGCCGTTCTGTTCGGCGGAGTCGGCCGCTGCCTCGTCGGCCCACCGCAGCGCCAGGTCGGCCGCCTTGCGGGAGGCCTCGGCGACGGCCTGGGCGGGGTCGGCGCCGGTGGCGGCGGCGTGGGCGGCCGCGTAGCCGACCAGGAAGGTGGTCAGCGGGGCGGCGGGCCGGGCGACGCCGTGGGCGGCGTCCCGGGCGAGGTCGAGCAGGGTCTTGGTGTCGACGGTGAGGTCGATGCCCAGCTCGCTCTTGACGGCGGTGATCCATTGCTCCAGCACGCTTCCATGCTCCCTGATCCGGGCGCGGGCGGCGGCGAGATCGTCCCAGGTGTCGCAGTCGAAGGAGGCGAGTGGCCGGGACGTGACGCGGGCGAGGTCCAGTTCGGCGGTGAGCGCGCGCAGCGGGAGCCCGGTGAGGGTGCCGTGCTCGGCGGCGAGCAGGGCGATCTCGCGGCGCAGCGGCTCGGCCCGGTAGGCGGCGACCAGCGGCTGGTCCCGGCCGTCGGGGTCCCGCAGCATCGCCCCGTCCGCGGCGGGGGTCACGGGCGAGGACGGGGCCTCCAGCAGGGCCCGTACGGTCTCCCGGTCGAGGAACGGCAGATCGGCGGAGAGGACGAGGACCAGCTCGGCGGTGGTCCGGCGCAGCCCGGCGTCGAGTGCGGCCACGGGGCCGCCGCCGGGCGGGTCCTCGCGGGTCCAGTGGACCGGGCGCGTGGTCGCGCGGCGACCGCCGACGACCACGGTGGTCCGGGCGTCCGGGCAGGCGTCGAGGACGCGGTCGAGGAGGGTGCGGCCGCCGACGCTCAGCGCGGGTTTGTCGGCCCCGCCGAGTCGCCGAGCGGCGCCGCCGGCCAGGACGATCGCGTCGTAGCTCATGCCCATGAGTATGCGGTGCCGTGTCGTGCCGGGTGCGGCGCCGTTGCCGGGGTCGAAAAAGCGGGGCCCGGTCGGGCCCCGCTGATTCCGCTGTCCGCCGGAGGCTAGAGGTAGGGGCCCGAGCGGATCGCGCCGTGGCCGCCGTCCTCGTCGTCGTCGTGCGGGCCGCCCGGCGGGAGGGCGCGGCGCATCTGCTCCAACTGGGCCCGCGCCGCCATCTGCTGCGCGAACAGGGCGGTCTGGATGCCGTGGAAGAGGCCCTCCAGCCAGCCCACCAACTGTGCCTGGGCGATCCGCAGTTCGGCCTCGGAGGGAATGGCCTCCTCGGTGAACGGGAGCGACAGGCGCTCCAGTTCCTCCACGAGCTCCGGGGCCAGGCCGTCCTCCAGCTCCTTCACCGAGGCGGCATGGATGTCCTTGAGCCGGACCCGGCTCGCCTCGTCGAGAGGCGCGGCACGTACCTCTTCCAGGAGTTGCTTGATCATGCTGCCGATCCGCATGACCTTGGCGGGCTGTTCGACCATTTCCGTCACCGGGACCTCGCGCGACTCGTCATCGGTGTCGCCGACCGCCGTCCCGTCCTGTCCCACGATCAGGACGTGCGGGGGGCTGTCCTGCGACCGTTCACTCCTCGGCATCTCCATGCCGTCATTCTCTCGCACACCTCCGTACTCACACGGTGTGCCCCCGTACAGTCGTGATCCACCCTGTACGGGGGCACCAGCCTGGTACCGGTTGCGGGCCTCGGCCCTACCCCGCGGCCCGGCGGGCCAGCGCGCCGCTGGAGCGGGTGACCAGGGCCGCCAGCAGGGCGGCGCCCAGCGGAACCACGACGAGCAGCCCGCCGAGGGTCTCCCACGGGACGGAGATCGGCACGAACGGCACCGCTTCCGTCACCGGCGTGAAGCCCTGCTCGATCGACTCCAGGCGGAGCGTCTCCGCCACCCGCTGCTCCGTCAGGCGCAGGCCGATGGCGGGCAGGATTCCGGCGGCCGAGCCCAGGACGACGCCCATGACGGCGACCACCCCGCACTGGAAGCCGCTCAGCGTCCGCCGGACCCGCGGCGCGGCGCCCACCGCGGCCAGCGTCTTCAGGTCGGCCTCGGCGTCGGCCTGGGCCAGCCCGGTGGCGATGCCGGCCGCGCCGATGGTGACGATCCCCGCGAAGATGGTGAGGGCGAGCATGGCGAGGCTGTTGTCGCCCTCGTAGCCCTTCTCGATGCGCAGGGAGGTGTCCAGGCCCATCCGGTCGATCTCCCCGTCCAGCTTCTGGCGCTGCTCACTGGTCGGGATCCCGTCGAGGCTGAAGTACGAGCCCACGGGCGCGGTGGCCAGTCCGGCGGCCTTGGCCGCCGAGGGCGGCAGGATCAGCTCGACCCCCCAGCCCACGACCGAGTCGGGTACCTGGTGGACGGGGAGGACCTTGTCCTCACCGGGCGTCTCGTCGTAGTGCCCGCGCATGATGTCGTTGTCCCCCGGGGCGGTGATGACCCGCAGGGTGAGCTTGCCGTCCTTGACCTGGCGCTTGTCGAAGGAGACGGCTTGACCGGCCTTGAGGGCGGCCACGGAGCCCGGGTCGGTGACCGCGAGCACGCTCAGCACCTTCTCGTCGCCGACGAGGACGGGGTACTGCGTGCCGTACCGGGACTCCTGGCAGCGCCAGTCCTGGCGCAGTTCCTTCTGCCGCTCCAGGGGGAACGATTCGCCGCCCTTGGGGTCCTCGTAGAGCGGGCAGCGCTGCTCCTTGGGCGTGATGACCTCGACACGGCCGCAGCCGGGTTCCGAGGCGGAGGACTCGCAGCTGGGCTTGCCGACGACGAGCCGCTCGAAGTCCGCCCGCTGCGTCAGCGGCAGCTGCTTGGAGAGGGTCTCGCGCAGGGCGGGCACCTGCTTGTACTCGCTGTTCTCATGGGCCGTCAGCACCCCGGTGCCGTGCGGCAGGTCGGCCCGATACTCCTGGCGCATCTGGACGTCGTTGCTCCGCTCGTACGTCGCCACGGCGACGGTTCCGGCGACGGCGGCCAGGACGGCGGCCACAGCGGGGGCCGTACGCCCGCGGTTGCGCACGGCGTCGCGCAGCGCGAGCCGCGGCGACAGCGGCAGCCACCGGCCGAGCCGGCCGAACAGGCCGACCAGGACCGGGGTGAGGGCGACGATGCCCAGTTCGGCGAGGGCGCTGCCGCCCGCCACGACGGTGCTGCCGAGCCGCGAGGTGGTGCCGTAGAGGGCGATCGCGGCGCCGGCGGCGACGGCGATCAGGCCGAGGACGGGCAGCACCCGGTTGGCCTTGCGGATGCCGCGGCGGCCGGTCAGCGAGGCCAGCACGGTCTGCCGGGAGGCGGTGACGGCGGGGACGATCGCAGCCAGCAGGCCGGTGATCACGGCGAGCAGGGCGATGCCGGCCAGTTCCAGGGGACGGAAGTCGAAGCCGCCGAAGCGGCTGCCGAGGGTCCCCTCCAGCACCGGCCGCAGGAGGACGGTGAGCAGGACGCCGATGACGGTGCCGGTCACGGCGGCGACGGCGCCGAGGACCAGGCCACCGGAGAGCACGATGGAGCGGATGTGGCGCCGGTCTCCGCCGTTGGCGCCGACCAGACCGAGCTGGCGGCGCGAGCGGCGGGCGCCGACCGCGAAGGCCGGTCCGGCGAGCAGGCAGATCTCCAGCATGGCCAGGCCCGCGACCGTGGCCAGGATGGCCATTTGGACGACCTTGTTGCCGTCGCGCTCGAACATGGCCTTCGGCTCGTCCCGGTAGAGCGGGACCTCGGAGTCGGCGGGCGGGTCGAGGATGACGGCGCGCGAGATGACGACCAGGCCCTTGGCGTTGGCCGCCTTGACGGCGTCCCAGGTGACACCCGCGCCGCCGACCTTGACCAGGTAGGTGTCGTCGGGGGACACCGCGCGGCCGCCGGTGTCCGCCACCGCCTTGTTCAGCGGGTCGATCAGCGTCCCGGGCGGGGCGATGATCTCGGGGCGTTCCAGTTCGTCCGGCAGCTCGTAGGCGCCGACGATCTTGTACGGGGAGGTGGCGCCGCGCGGGGTGACCGACGAGCCGACGAACAGGCCGGAGTCCCTCAGGAAGGCCTGGGTGGCGATGACTTCGCCCGAGCTCTCCGGCAGCCGGCCGCGGTCGAACGTGATCATGCCCTTCACCAGCGGGCTGTGCGTGTCGAGTTCACGCAGGCGGGTGTCGAGCAGCCCGTGCGTGGTGCGGACCTTGGCGTAGCCGCCGGTGTCCTTGAGGACCTGGGCCCCGGGCGGGAGCGCGGCCTCCACCGGTGCCGGCTTCTCCCGCTGGGCCTTCGAGGGGTCGTAGTTCTTGTAGCCGCCGACGGGCGCGGAGGACGTGCCGTCGGGGCTCTGGTTGATGGCCCCGGACATGTACGAGGCGTTCACCCGGGCGTCGGCGGCGCCGAGCATCCGGGTGAGCGACTGCTCGGGCGAGAGTTCGGCGCTGCGCAGCGTGAGGTCGGCGGCGCTCACTCCGATGATCGGCAGGGCGAGCATCGCGAGGACGAGGGCGCTGCGGCCCTTGGCGCGCCAGGCGTCGCGGCGGGCTATGCGCAGGGCCGCGATCCAGGAGTGGTACCAGCCTTGGAGCGGAGAGGTCACTGGCCGGCCGCCTGCCCGGAGAGGAGCGAGTCGGCGTGGCTGCGCAGGGTCTCGTCGACCACGCTGCCGTCGCGCAGGAAGACCACGCGGTCGGCCCAGGCGGCGAACCGCGGCTCGTGCGTGACGAGGATCCCGGCCGCGCCCGCGTCGCAGCGGGCGCGCAGCAGGGCGAGGACGGACTCGCCGGTCTCGGAGTCGAGGGCGCCGGTCGGCTCGTCGGCGAGGACCAGGCGGCGGTCGCCCACCAGGGCGCGTGCGATGGCCACGCGCTGCTGCTGGCCGCCGGACATCTCGTCGGGGAAGCGGTCGGCGAGCTGACCGAGGCCCATCTCCTCCAGCGCGGCGACCGCGGAGGCGCGGGCCTTGCGGGCGGAGATCCCGTCGAGTTCCCGGGGCAGTGCCACGTTCTCGGCGGCGGTGAGGGCCGGTATGAGGTTGTAGTCCTGGAAGACGTACCCGATGCTGCGGCGGCGCAGGGCGGCCAGCTGCTTGCGGCTCGCGGTGGTGATGTCGGTGCCCTCGACGATCACCCGGCCGCTGCTCGGGGTGTCGAGGCCGCCGGCGAGGGTGAGCAGCGTGGACTTGCCGGAGCCGGAGGGGCCCATGACGGCGACGAGTTCGCCGGGGAACACGGAGAGGTCGATCCCCCGCAGGGCGTGCACCTCGGTGGCGCCGCTGCCGTGCGTGCGGACGAGTCGGTCCAACTGCAGTACGGGCTGCTGGGCCCGGGGCCGGGACTGGGGCTGGGCTTGGGACTGGGGCTGGTCAGGCATGGAGTGTCCCCCCTGGAACGGTGGTTCAGCCACGACGCGTACGAGCGGTACGCCAGGGCCGGTCGGTGGTGGGCGGGGCCGGGGTCTCGGCCGCGGCGGCCTGGGGTGGTTCGGCTTCGGCGGCTCTCCGGTCGGCCGGCAGGGAGAGCCGGACGAGCCGGGCTTCGCAGTGGTCGAGCCAGCGGGCCTCGGCCTCCGTCTGGAAGATCAGCTGTTCCAGGACGAGGAGCCAGGCCACGTCGTCCCGCTCGCGGGACCGGCCGCTCTCGACCGCGGCGAGCGCCGTGGCCTTGAGCCGGGTGTAGTCCTGCATCGCCTTGATCGTGGCGTGGCGCTGGGACTGGATGACGGAGCGGATGTCCACGCCCGGTGCGCCCACGGCCATGGCGAGCTTGATGGACAGCTCGTCGCGGGGCGGGTTGGCCCGGTCGACGGGGCGCTCGTACCACTGGAACAGCTCGGTGCGCCCGGCGTCGGTGATGGCGTAGAGGGTGTGGCCGGCGGCGTCCTCGCCGTCCGGGGCGACGAGGCCGTCCCGTTCGAGACGGGCGAGGGTCGTGTACACCTGCCCGACGTTGAGGGGCCAGGTGGAGCCGGTGCGGGATTCGAACTCGGTGCGTAGCTGGGAGCCGTACCGAGGACCCCGTTCCAGCAGGGCGAGTAGCCCGTGACGGATCGACATACTCGGTATGTATACCGAGTATGTTCACTCCCTGCAACCATCCTGAGGTGTACGCCGTAAGGGGGACGCCGGCCCGGGGCGGACCCCGGGGGTGCTCAGATCCCGCGGCGCAGGCGCACCCCGAGGTAGCCGAGACCGAGGCCCATCAGGGCGAATCCGGTGCCGAGCGGCAGTATGTGCGCGGCCAGGTCGGCGGCCCGGTCGTTGGTTCCGCCGCCGAGGGTGGTGACCACGGCGGACGGCGGGCTCGGGGCGGCGACGGCGGTGCCGGCGGAGGTGGGGGCGGTGGGGGCGGTGGGGGTGGTGCTCGGCCGGGCGGTGGACTCGGTGCGCGGATGGACCGGTGGCAGGGGCCGGGAGGCGATCACCAACTCCGGGTCGGCGGGCTCGCCCGCCGGCCGCCCGGGGTGCTCGCGGCCGACGCCGGCGAGGCTGCCGGCCAGTTCCTCGTAGAGGTCGTCGGGTGGCAGGGGTGAGGCGGGCGAGGCCGGCGAGGCGACGTGCCGGGACAGGGTGAGGAAGGGGCCGGCGTACGCGGAGGCCGTGGGCGCGAGCGCGGCGGCCGCCAGGGCCGCGCAGGCCAGCCAGTGCGGCGGGCGGAAGCCTTGGATCACGGGGAGCCCCTCCCGTCCCGAGCCACGAGCTGCTCGCTGCGCGTCAGAGATATGCGCCCAGATTTACATAGTGGGGTAAAAGCGGCATCCCGGACGCCCCATCGGGGTGCCCGGGATGCCGGTGTGTCGGACCGCGGTGCCTGCCGCGCCGCCGTGCGGCGGTGTCCGTCGTGCTATTCGGGGTTGCCGGTCGACACGGTCAGCGTGAACTCCGTGCCTTCCTTGTCGATCTTGTCGCCGGCGGCCGGGGTCTGGAACAGCACCGTGTCCTTGCCGTACACGGCTTCGTCCTTCGTCTCGATCTTGTACCTGCCGCCCGAGGCCTGGATGCACTCCTTCACCGAGAGCAGGTTCTTGTACTTGAAGTCCGGGGCCATGTACTTGCCGGACTCGCTGTAGTGCTTCACCGGCTCCGTGCACTTCTTCGGGTCGATCGTGCGCGTGGTGTCCGGCCCCTTGAACCCGGCCTTGGCGGAGGCGGAGGCGGACGTGGAGGCGCCCGGGTCCGCAGTCGCGTCCTTGTCCTTGTCGTCGCCGTTCATGGAGATCGCCGCGATCAGACCGCCGACGGCCAGCAACGCCACCGCGATGGCGCCCACGAGCACCGGCATGTTCCGCTTGCCGCCGTCGGAGGACGCGGTCGTGCCCGGCGTGGCCGGGGAGATCGTGTACGGCGGCGGGGTCTGCGGCGCGTACTGCTGCTGCGGCGCCGGCGTGTGCGGGTAGGCGTAGCCGCCCTGCGCGTGCTGCTGCGGGGCCGGCGTCGGCGCGTACGGGGCCGGCGTCGGGGTGTGCGGGGCCTGGTACGGCTGCTGCACCGACTGCGGGGGCGTCTGGTAGCCGGACTCCACCGGTGGGAACACGGCTGAGGCCACGCCCGCGCCGCTGCTCAGGGGGGCCTGGCCCTGGATGATGACCGGCGCACCGGTCTGCCCGGAGCCCAGGACGCGCGCGACCTCGTCCCCCATGGCCGCGGCCGTGGGGAAACGCTCGTTCGGGTTCTTCTTCAGGGCCCGCGCCACCAGCGCGTCCATCGCCGGGGTCAGCGACCGGTTGACGGAGGACGGGGCGACCGGCTCCTCCTGCACGTGGGCGTACGCGATGGCCAGCGGCGAGTCGGCGTCGAACGGGATCCGTCCGGTCAGCAGCTGGAACAGCATGATGCCGACCGAGTAGAGGTCGGAACGGGCGTCGACCCCGCGCCCCAGCGCCTGCTCGGGCGAGAGGTACTGGGGGGTGCCGACGACCATGCCGGTCTGCGTCATCGAGGTGACCCCCGACTGCATGGCGCGGGCGATGCCGAAGTCCATCACCTTGACCACGCCACGCTTGTTCACCATGACGTTGCCGGGCTTGATGTCGCGGTGGACGAGGCCCATCTCGTGACTGGTCTCCAGCGCGGCCAGCACGTCGGCCGTCACCTTCAGCGCCTTGTCGGCCGGCATGGCGCCGTACTGGCGGATGTCCTCCTCCAGCACCGAGCCCAGCGGCCGGCCCTCCACGTACTCCATGACGATGTACGGCATCACCGCACCGTCGCCCGCGGCCGCACCGCCGAACGTCACTTCGCCCTCGCCGGTGTCGAATACCGAGACGATGTTCGTGTGCGACAGTTTCGCTACAGCCTGGGCCTCGCGGCGGAACCGCTCGCGGAAGGACTGCTCGCGGCCGAGGTCGCTGTGCAGCGTCTTGATGGCGACCTGCCGGTCGAGGGCGGAGTCGTACGCCAGGTACACGGAGGCCATGCCGCCCGCACCCAGCAAGTCCCTTAGCTGGTAACGGCCACCGGCCAGAGAGCCGCCCGCGTACTGGCCCTGAGTGCCGTCCTGGCTCATGACTGTTGCTTCCCCTCGGGATGTGTCCCCACGCCGCTGGCCGGGCGCATATGGCGCCCAGTCTGCCGCAGGGCAAGCACACGTCAAGCCAGGTGCCCGTTCCGTGACCACACGTGCACAGGCGGCCTTGTCCGAACGGTGACCGGTTCCGAGGCTGTAGCGTTCACCGGAGCACCGACGAAGAGGACGACCGTAGAGCGGCGGCCGAGAGATACGACGGCGAGGACTGATGGCACCCGAACCCGATGGAAACGGCGCCGGGATGACCGATGGTCCTGAGCACTGGGGCGCCGGCGGCCTGGTGGGCGACGGCCGTTACCGGATGACGCACCGGCTGGGCCGCGGCGGCATGGCCGAGGTGTTCGCGGCCGAGGACGTGCGCCTGGGCCGCACGGTCGCCGTGAAGCTGCTGCGCGCGGACCTCGCCGAGGACCCGGTGTCCAAGGCCCGCTTCACGCGCGAGGCGCAGTCCGTCGCCGGACTCAACCACCATGCCGTCGTCGCCGTGTACGACTCGGGCGAGGACCGGGTCGGCCCGAACACCGTCCCGTACATCGTCATGGAGCTCGTCGAGGGCCGCACCATCCGCGACCTCCTGCTCAGCGCCGAGGCCCCGGGCCCCGAGCAGGCGCTCATCATCACCTCGGGCGTCCTCGAAGCCCTCGCGTACTCGCACCAGCACGGCATCGTGCACCGCGACATCAAGCCCGCGAACGTCATCATCACCGAGACCGGCGCGGTCAAGGTGATGGACTTCGGCATCGCCCGCGCCCTGCACGGCGCCCAGTCGACGATGACCCAGACCGGCATGGTCATGGGCACCCCCCAGTACCTGTCGCCCGAGCAGGCCCTCGGCAAGGCCGTCGACCACCGCTCCGACCTGTACGCGACCGGCTGTCTGCTCTACGAACTGCTCGCGCTGCGTCCCCCGTTCACCGGGGAGACCCCGCTGTCGGTGGTCTACCAGCACGTCCAGGACGCGCCGGTGCCGCCCTCGCAACTGCCGGAGGGTCGCCATCTCCCGCAGGAGCTCGACGGCCTGGTCATGCGCTCCCTCGCCAAGGACCCGGACGACCGGTTCCAGAGCGCCGAGGAGATGCGCGGGCTGGTCCAGTACGCCCTCCAGATGCTGCACGACCAGGGGCCGAACACCGGCACCTGGAGCACCGGTCCGGTCACCATGACCCTGCCGCACGGTCGGGGCGGCGCCTCTCCCACCACGGCCATGCCCCTGCCCGGGAACGGCGGTCAGCAGCCGTACGGGGCGCACGCCTCGACCTCGCAGTTCCAGCAGCCGATGGTGCCGTCGCTGAACCCGGACGACGGCTCCGCGTTCCCCGGCGGCCACGGCCAGGCCGGCAACGGCGGCTACGACGGGTACGAGCCCTACGAAGAGCGTGGCGGCAGCCGTTGGAAGGGGTGGCTGTTCGCGGTCCTCGCGATCGTCGCGGTCATGGGCGGCGTGGCCTACGCCGTCAACACCGTGGGCCAGGGCGACAAGAAGAAGCCGGAGACCAACCAGAGCACCCCGGGCGGTCAGCCGAGCCAGTCCGCCTCCCCGAACCTCACCCAGCCTCCGCAGACGCAGGACAACACTCCGGCCACGAACGACAATTCGCCCGCGCCGACCCGTAGCCGCCAGCAGAGCTTCAGTCAGTCGCCGACGCCCAGCGCGACGCACTCGCCGACGGGTACGACCTCGCCGACCGCCACGACGTCGACGAAGCCCACGACGAGCACGTCGCCGAAGCCCTCGACGTCTCCGTCGACGAAGCCCACGGGGGAGGCCGCCGCGGGCGGCGCCGCCGGTGGTCCCGGTGGTGGCGGCACCAACTCGGAGGAGTGAGACGGATTGCGTGGACGGGCCCGGCGGAATCAATTCCGCCGGGCCCGTCCACGTATCCGGGTATCCCGGTATCTCCGTATCCGCGTGAGCGGGCATCAGAGCGACGCGCGCACGTGCGTGCGAGATCGAAGACCGGGCCCCCGACGAAATGCGGAATCGATAACCGGAATGCATTCCCGCGACCGGCCCTCCGCCCACCACGATGCGGCGGGCGAGCGGTGGGGTCAGCGGCGCTAGCGGCGCTCGGCCTGCAGGCGGGCCACGTAGGCGGCGGCCTGGGAGCGGCGCTCCATGCCCAGCTTGGAGAGCAGGCTGGAGACGTAGTTCTTGATCGTCTTCTCGGCCAGGTGCAGCCGCTCGCCGATGACGCGGTTGGTCAGGCCCTCGCCGATCAGGTCGAGGATCTTCCGCTCCTGCTCGGTGAGGTTCGCGAGGCGGTCGTCGCCCCGGCCGGTCCTGCCGCCGTCGCGCAGCCGCTCCAGTACGCGGGCGGTGGCGATCGGGTCGAGCAGCGACTTACCGGCGGCCACGTCGCGCACGGCGCTCAGCAGCTCGTTGCCGCGGATCGCCTTGAGCACGTAACCGGAGGCGCCGGCCATGATCGCGTCGAACAGCGCCTCGTCGTCGGCGAAGGAGGTCAGCATCAGGCATTTGACGTCCTCGTCCTGCGAGCGGACCTCGCGGCAGACCTCGACACCGCTGCCGTCGGGGAGGCGGACGTCGAGGACGGCCACGTCGGGACGGGTGGCGGGGATGCGCACCAAGGCGTCCGCGGCGGTACCTGCCTCGCCGACGATCACGATGTCCTCTTCGACCGACAAGAGCTCGTGGACGCCCCGACGTACCACTTCGTGGTCGTCCAGGAGGAATACCTTGATTTTTCCGTCTTCGCGCACGAAGTCAGTTTCACACACTCACCCCTTCCCTGCCGGAGTTACCCGGGATAACGTGCCGTTGTTCCCGGCCCCTGCAAGGCTGTGACCAGTGGTTGTTCCCGTTGCTGCGTTTTTACTAGGAAATCCAAGCAAAAACGCAGGTCAAACGGGGTTTCGCAGTTATGCGGCGCACTGGGTAACGTGCATTGCGCAGGGCACTCGCCGGGACACCTGTCACGCCTGAATCCCCGTACGCGACGCGCACCCACCCCGTGCGCTCGTTACGGATACAGGTGAGCCGCACTGGACCCCGGAGAACCCGGGTGCCGGACCGACGGAGGAGCACACGTGACCGTGGAGAGCACTGCCGCGCGCAAGCCGCGACGCAGCAGCGGCACCAAGCGGGCGGCAGGCGCGGCGAACGCCGCCGCCAAGCCCGCCGCTGCCACCGCGCAGACGCAGGACGCCGTACCTCAGCTCGTACAGCTGCTGACGCCCGAAGGGGACCGCGTCGACAACGCGGAGAACGCCGAGTTCGCCCCCTTCGTCGCCGACATCACCACCGAGGACCTGCGCGGGCTGTACCGCGACATGGTCATGACCCGTCGGTTCGACGGTGAGGCGACCGCCCTGCAGCGTCAGGGCGAGCTGGGCCTGTGGGCCTCGCTGCTGGGCCAGGAGGCCGCGCAGATCGGCTCCGGCCGGGCGCTGAACGACGAGGACTACGTCTTCCCGACGTACCGCGAGCACGGCGTGGCCTGGTGCCGCGGGGTCGACCCGACCAACCTGCTCGGCATGTTCCGCGGCGTGAACCACGGCGGCTGGGACCCGAACACCAACAACTTCCACCTCTACACGATCGTGATCGGCTCGCAGACGCTGCACGCGACCGGTTACGCGATGGGTGTGGCCAAGGACGGCGCGGACTCCGCGGTCATCGCCTACTTCGGCGACGGCGCGTCCAGCCAGGGTGACGTCGCGGAGGCGTTCACCTTCTCCGCCGTCTACAACTCCCCCGTGGTGTTCTTCTGCCAGAACAACCAGTGGGCGATCTCCGAGCCGACCGAGCGCCAGATGCGCGTGCCGCTCTACCAGCGCGCGCAGGGCTTCGGCTTCCCGGGCGTCCGCGTCGACGGCAACGACGTGCTGGCCTGCCTGGCCGTGACCCGCTGGGCCCTGGACCGCGCCCGCCGCGGCGAGGGCCCGACCCTGGTCGAGGCGTTCACCTACCGCATGGGCGCCCACACCACCTCCGACGACCCGACGAAGTACCGGCGGGACGAGGAGACGGCGGCCTGGGAGGCGAAGGACCCGATCCTGCGCCTGAAGGCCCACCTGCTGGCCACCGGGGGCGCCGACGAGGCGTTCTTCACCGAGTTGGAGGCGGAGAGCGAGGCGATGGGCAAGCGCGTGCGCGAGGCCGTGCGCGCCATGCCCGACCCGGACACCATGGCGATCTTCGAGAACGTCTACGCGGACGGGCACGCGCTCGTCGACGAGGAGCGCGCCCAGTTCGCCGCCTACCTCGCGTCCTTCGAGGAGGGTCACTGATGGCTGTCGAAAAGATGTCGATCGCCAAGGCGCTCAACGAGTCGCTGCGCAAGGCGCTGGAGCAGGACCCCAAGGTCCTGATCATGGGTGAGGACGTCGGCAAGCTCGGCGGCGTCTTCCGGATCACCGACGGTCTGCAGAAGGACTTCGGCGAGGAGCGGGTCATCGACACCCCGCTCGCCGAGTCGGGCATCGTCGGCACCGCCATCGGCCTGGCGCTGCGCGGGTACCGGCCGGTCGTGGAGATCCAGTTCGACGGGTTCGTCTTCCCCGCGTACGACCAGATCGTCACGCAGCTCGCGAAGATGCACGCCCGCGCCCTGGGCAAGGTCAAGATGCCCGTCGTCGTGCGCATCCCGTACGCGGGCGGCATCGGCGCGGTCGAGCACCACAGCGAGTCCCCCGAGGCGCTCTTCGCGCACGTGCCGGGCCTCAAGGTGGTCTCCCCGTCGAACGCGAGCGACGCCTACTGGATGCTCCAGCAGGCGATCCTCAGCGACGACCCGGTGATCTTCTTCGAGCCGAAGCGCCGCTACTGGGACAAGGGCGAGGTCGACTTCGACGCCATCCCCGGTGAGCTGCACAAGGCGCGGGTGAGCCGTGAGGGCTCGGACGTCACCCTGGCCGCCTACGGCCCGATGGTGAAGGTCTGCCTGGAGGCGGCGGCCGCGGCGGCCGAGGAGGGCAAGTCGGTGGAGGTCCTCGACCTGCGCTCGATGTCCCCGGTCGACTTCGACGGGATCCAGACCTCGGTCGAGAAGACCCGTCGGCTCGTGGTGGTCCACGAGGCGCCGGTCTTCCTCGGCGTGGGCGCGGAGATCGCCGCTCGCATCACGGAGCGGTGCTTCTACCACCTGGAGGCGCCGGTCCTGCGCGTGGGCGGTTTCCACGCCCCGTACCCGCCGGCCCGCCTGGAGGACGAGTACCTGCCCGGCCTGGACAGGGTGCTCGACGCCGTCGACCGCTCGCTGGCGTACTAGGAGACCCGCGTCATGACCATCCGCGAATTCAAGATGCCCGATGTGGGCGAGGGCCTCACCGAGGCCGAGATCCTCAAGTGGTACGTCCAGCCCGGTGACACGGTCACCGACGGTCAGGTCGTGTGCGAGGTCGAGACGGCCAAGGCCGCCGTGGAACTGCCGATCCCGTTCGACGGTGTCGTGCACGCGCTCCTCTTCGAGGAGGGCACCACGGTCGACGTCGGCCAGGTCATCATCTCGGTGCAGACCGGCGAGGCGGAGGCCCCGGCCCCCGTCGCCGCCGCGGTGGAGGCGGCTCCGGCCGCCGCCGAGCCGGCCCCGGCCGCCCGCCAGCCCGTCCTGGTCGGCTACGGGGTCTCCGAGTCCTCCACCAAGCGCCGCCCGCGCAAGGCCGCCCCGGCGCCCGCCGTGGCCGCGCAGAACGGTACGGCGGCCCCGGTGGCCGCCCCCGCGGCTCCGGCCGCGCCGGCGCCGCTCCCTGCGGTCCCGGCGCAGCCGAGCGGTGAGCGGCCGCTGGCCAAGCCGCCGGTGCGCAAGCTCGCCAAGGACCTCGGCATCGACCTGGCCTCGGTGGTCCCCACCGGCGACGGAGGGGTCGTGACCCGGGAGGACGTCCACGCGGCGGCCGCCGCGGCGATCACCCCGCAGGCGTCCGCCCCCGCGGCGGCTCCGGCCGCCGCCCCGGCAGCCGTGGCCGCACCGGTCGCGGTGGCCGCGGCCCCCGCGGTCGACGCCGCGGCGCGGGAGACCCGTATCCCGGTCAAGGGCGTCCGCAAGGTCACCGCGCAGGCCATGGTCGGCTCGGCCTTCACCGCGCCGCACGTCACCGAGTTCATCACCTTCGACGTGACGCGCACGATGAAGCTGGTCCAGGAGCTCAAGGCCGACCCGGACCTCGCGGGGCTGCGGATCAACCCGCTGCTGCTCATCGCCAAGGCCGTGCTGGTGGCCATCCGCCGCAACCCGGACGTCAACGCGTCCTGGGACGAGGCGGCCCAGGAGATCGTGCTCAAGCACTACGTGAACCTGGGCATCGCGGCGGCCACCCCGCGCGGGCTGATCGTCCCGAACATCAAGGACGCGCACGCCAAGACCCTGGGCGAGCTGTCGGAGTCCCTGTCCGCGCTGGTCGCCACGGCCCGCGACGGCAAGACCTCCCCGGCGGACATGCAGAACGGCACCATCACCATCACCAACGTCGGCGTCTTCGGCGTCGACACCGGTACGCCGATCCTGAACCCGGGCGAGTCCGCGATCCTCGCGGTCGGTGCGATCAAGCTCCAGCCGTGGGTCCACAAGGGCAAGGTCAAGCCGCGCCACGTCACCACCCTGGCGCTGTCCTTCGACCACCGTCTGATCGACGGCGAGCTGGGCTCCCGCTTCCTGGCCGACATCGCGTCGGTCCTGGAGCACCCCCGCCGCCTGATCACCTGGTCGTAGCGGCACGCACGACGCCCCACCCGATGGCCGGTCTCCCCCGCGGAGGCCGGCCATCGGCCTGATGTCGGAAGGAGAAGGGCGATGGCGGAGGGAGGGGGCGCGGCACCCGTGGCATCGGAGACGACCCTGGTCCGCGAGGTCTTCGGACCCCTCGGTGGCCTCGTCGAGTGCGGCGCGGTGCTGGAAGCGGTGTCCGTGGGCGAGTTCGTGGCGCGTCACCGCGGCGAGCTGGACCGGACGTTGGACGTGGTGCGGCGCCTGGGTGCGTTCCACGCCGAGTCGATGGCCGTCATGGACGGGCTCGGGTACCTGCGGGAGCACGAGGTTCCGCCGGCCGGTCTGCTGATGTGGTCGGGATGCATCGAGGAGTACACCCCGGACCTCGGCGGACCGGAAGCGGTGCGCCGGACGGCCCGGATGGGCGCCGACCTCCAGCTGGCGCGTCTCCTCCAGGCGCTGGTGGGGGTGGCGGCCCTGCGCGGCGGCGACGACGTGGAGTGCGGGGCCCCGGAGATCGCGGAGGTGATCGGCGCGTTGGGCGCGTGGGGCGGGCCCGGCGGCGGGCGGTCGCTCCACGAGGTGTTCCTGATGTGGCGGGTCGCGTTCCTTCCGGGGCTCCTGATGCCCTCGTCGGGCTCGCCGGAGCCCTTCCGGCGGCGCCTGCGGGAGTACGCGCGGGTCCTGGAACGCGTCGTGGCACCGCAGGAGTGACCGGGCCGCCGCGACCGCGTGCCCGCGGACACCTCCGGGGCTCCCCGTGAGCGGGTCCGGACGCCCCGGGAGGTAACCTCCGCCCGGGGAAGGGGGTGCGGGTGTCCATCGCCGAACTGCAGGTGTACTCCGTCGAGGAGGCCGACGTCACGGGCGGCGTGTGCGTGGTCCGGTGCGTCGGCGGGGTGGCGCGGGCCGGACAGGTCTACGCCGTCGGGGAGTCCCGGATCGGCCTGCGCCGCATCGAGCGCCACGGGCGGGCCGTCGGCTCCTTCGAGGCCGGGCACATCGCGAAGGTCCACCTCGCGGGCGCCATGGTCGCGCTGCTCGTCCGGGGGCAGGTGCTGACCTCGGTGCCGCCCGACGGGCACGCGCTGGAGGAGCTGGAGGCCTGGCTGGCCACCGACCCGCCGCTGCGGGACGAACCGCACCCGCGGACCCTGCGGGTCCTGGCCGGCGTGCGGATGCGCGACGAGCGGCTGCCGGACGGGATCCGGCTGCGCTGGGGCCGGATCGCGCTGGCCGCCACCCACCGCTGCGCGCGGGCCGAGGGCGGGCCCGATCTGCTGCGGGCGCCCGAGCTGGCCTCCGTACAGGTCTACCTGATCGAGCGGTTCGGCCCGGAGCGGGGCGGTGACCCGGCCGCCCTGTGCCGGGAACTGCTGGCGCTGATGGACCTGGGGCCGGAGCAGGCCGCGGCGCAGGGCCGGGTCTGGCGGGACCTCCCGTACCACCGGATCCGGCATCTGCGGCGGATCAAGAGCCTGATCCCGTGGCTGGTGCTCGTCCGGCCCCACCTCACGGACGCCGACCCGTCGGCGCGGGCGGTCGACGCCTGGGCCGCGGTCCGGTCCGAACTGCCCTGAGGGGTGACCGGGTGGCCCCGGCGAGACCGGGCCGCGGCGGCGAGGCGGCCTTACACGGCCGCGTTGCCGAGGACCTTGGTCGGGGTGATGCGGACGACCACCCGGACGTCCTCCGCCGGGGCGTCCGCGTACTCCTTGCCGGCGCCCGGGCCCATGTACTCCTCGGCGATGCGCACGGCCACCGCCCGGCCGACGTCCTCGGTCACGGTGGCCGTGCCGCGGATCTCCACGTAGCGGAAGGGGTTGGCCAGGTCGAAGACGGTCAGTCCGACCCGACCGTCCCGGAGGATGTTGCGCTCCTTGCGGCGGCCCCGCTCGGTGGAGACCAGCAGGTCACCGCCGTCGCGGGTCACCCAGATCACCGAACTCTGCGGGCTTCCGTCGGGGTTGATGGTCGACAGGACGGCGGGGTGCGGCGCGTCCAGCAGCCCTCGCACGGTTTCGTTCAGCTCAACAGTCATGGTGGCGAGGCTAGTCGGGGGGTCGGTGGCCTGCCGCCGGTTCCCGGCCGAGGCCGTCGACTACCCGAGGTCGGGCGCCGTACGGATGGACGAGCCCTCCTTCCAGGCCTTACTTCCAGGCCCTATTTCCAAGGGATGTTGAGCCAGGGGCTGGCCGGGTCGGTCGTCAGGGCGAGGTGGGCGGCGAGGGCGGTCGTGTACCAGGTGCCGAACTCCTCCTCGTCGAAGTGCAGGCACCGGCCGAGGACGTACCCGGCGGAAAAGTCGGCCCAGGAGCGGTACGTGTCGCGCGCGGCCTCCCCGGCGCGCAGTACGGCCTTCTCGGCCTCCTCGACGGTCCCGTAGCGGCAACCGACGCCCCAGCGGGCCATCTGCGAGGCCCGGCCGATGTCCCAGCCCTCCACCGAGCGGACCCAGCCGTCCTCGGGGAGCAGTCCGTCGGCCCGGAAGCGCTGCTCGTAGCGGGCGATCCGGCCGATGAGGCGTTTGACGCCGGCTATCTCGCCCTCGACCTCGGCGGCCGGGCGCGGCCGGGCGACGGTGACCCCGTCGGGGGTGAGCTGCGGTTCGGCGGCGCGCTCGACGTTGCGGCGCAGGCTCGCCTCGGTGGCGTGCCGCCAGTGCTCGATGTCCACCGGCCCGGCGAAGTCGGAGGCGAGGGCGCGCCGCACGCGCAGGGCGTACTCCCAGACGGGGCTGACCATCCCGCGGTCCAGCAGGGTGTCCAGGGTGGCGAGCCAGTCGGGCCGGTCGGTGATGCTCCAGCTCTTCGCGACGCGGCGGCGCTCGTACTGGTAGCCGCTGCCGTGGTAGGCGAGGGAGTTCCAGAACTCGCCGTTCGTCACGGCGAGATGGCCGCCGACGGCGAGTCCGTGGGCGACGGGCCCGTGCAGCGGGCCGCCGGTGAACAGGGCGTGGACCTTGCCCTCGGGCAGGCCGTAGTGCGGGGCGGCGTCCGCGTGGGCGTGCCAGCGGGCCAGGTCGGCGGGGGCGGTGGTGAGGTAGGCCTCGGCGGGGGACCGCGGGTTCACGGCGAGGAAGGCGGGGTCGTCGGCGTTCCAGACCTTGGCGAACCAGCCCAGGCTCCGGGACTCGTAGACCGTCTCGGGGGTGGGGGCGGGCAGCATGCCGGCGGTGTGGACGACAAGCGTCCGGTCCGGGGTGGCGTGGAAGAACACCGAGTCGGGATGCGCGTCGGACCGCTTGCGGGACTGCGCCACGTACAGCGGAGTCCGGGCCAGTACGTCGAAGTACGCGGCCCAGTCGCCGGCGGTCTTGGCCTCGTACAGCTCTCTCTCGATGGCGCTCGGCGCGATCCAGGTCCCCATACGGCCCGAGCCTATACGGGCCCCGGACCGGGGCCGAGGGAGCGTCCGCGGCCTTCGACGGCGGGGGTCAGGCCGTCGAGGAGGGCCCGCAGGCCGAGCTCGAACAGCGCGTCGAGCCGCAGGTCGTAGCCGTCCTCGAAGGATCCGACCACCTTGGCGAAGGTCGGGAAACGGCCGGAGTCCACCAGTTCCCGCAGGACGGGGGCGCGGCTGTCCATCCACTGGTCCTCCGACTGGCCCGTGGCGGCCTCGGCGTCGGCCTCCAGTTCCAGGTGCGCCGCCAGGCCGTGCACATGGCTGTAGATCAGGACGTGGAGGTCGAAGTGCGTGGTCGGGTCGAGTCCGTGGCCGTCGAGGGCGCCCAGCATCCACTCGCCGTGGACCAGCAGGTTGGGCACCAGCAGCGGGCGGGTGAGGGAGCCGACCCGCGCCAGCCACGGGTGCTTGCGGTAGAGCCGCCACAGGGTCCGGGCGCCCACCTCGACGCGTGCCCGCCAGTCATGGGGGCCGACGGCCGAGTCGGCGGCGGCGTCGGCGGGGGACTCCTCGCCGAAGGCGGCGTCGGCCATGAGGAGGACCAGGTCCTCCTTGCCGGTGACGTACCGGTAGGTCGACATCGGCGCGACGCCGAGGCGGGCCGCGACACCGCGCATGGAGAGCGCCGCGAGTCCTTCGGCGTCGGCGATCTCGACGGCGGCGCGGACGATCCGGTCGAGGGTCAGCTCCGGTTCGGTGTCCGGGGCGGCGGGCGAGGGGCGCCGGCGGTCCGGTGCGGCGGGGGTGCGTCCGGCGACGACCGTGCCGATCCGGGGGCGGGCCTCGACCAGGCCCTCCAGGCGCAGGGTGGTCAGGGCCTTGGTGGCGGTGGCGAGCGCGACGCCCCATTCCGCGGCGATCCGCCGGGTGGAGGGCACGGGGTCCCCGGGCGCGAGTTCCCCGTCCGCGATGCGCCGCCGGATCGCGGCGACGATGCGCAGGTAGGGCGGATCGCCCGCCGAGCCCGCCGAGCCCGCCCCGCCTGTGGTCCGCGTCACGTTCTGCCGCCCTTCTCTTCTGTACTAGTGCAGAGGGTAGCAGGGGTGATGCCTGCCGGCACGGTGCTGAACTAGTACAGGCTTGGCTTTTTGCCTGTTGAGAGCCCTGAGCGTACGTCGTACATTCAGTCTGCGTACAGCGTACGAACCACTCAAGGAGCTTCTCATGCGGACCGTACTCATCTCCGGTGGCGGCATCGCGGGTCCCGTCCTCGCCCACCTCCTGCGCGGCCACGGCTTCGAGCCCACCGTCGTCGAACGCGCCCCGGGCGTGCGCGGCGGCGGGCAGGCCGTGGACATCCGTGGAGTCGCCCTCGACGTGGTGGAGCGCATGGGCCTGCTGGCGCGGGCGAGCCGCGTACGCACCCGGATGCGCGGCATGTCGATCCTCGGTCCCGACGGCACCGAGGTCGGCCGCTCCACCGAGGCGACCTACAGCAGCGGCCGGCTCGACGGTGAGGACATCGAGGTGCTGCGCGAGGATCTGGTGCGGATGGTCCACGAACACACCCGCGCGGACGTCGAGTACCTCTTCGGCGACACCGTCACCGGGCTGGCGGAGCACGAGGACGGGGTGCGGGTGGAGTTCGCGCACGCGGCGCCGCGCACCTTCGACCTCGTCGTCGGGGCGGACGGCCTGCACTCCACCGTGCGGCGCCTGGCCTTCGGGCCCGAGGAGCCCTACGCCCACCACCTGGGCAGCTACCTCTCCGTGTTCGGCGCGGACAACTTCCTCGGACTGGAGGACTGGCAGATGTGGCTGCGGGACGCGGACATGGGCTTCGGCATCATGCCCGTACGCGACAACACCGAACTGCGCGTCGCCTTCGGCTTCGAGTCCGCCCCCCTCGCCCCCGAGCTTCGCACCCCCGAGGCCCTGCGGCGGATCGTCGTCGACAGGCTGGCGTCCCTGCGCTGGGAAGGGCCCCGTCTGGCCGAGGCCGCCCGCGAGGCGCCCGACTTCTACTGCGACGCCATGGCCCAGATCCGCATGGACCGGTGGTCGCACGGCCGGGTCACCCTGCTCGGGGACGCCGGCTACTGCCCCTCCCCGCTCTCGGGGCAGGGCACGAGCCTGGCCCTCGTGGGCGCCCACGTGCTGGCGGACTCCCTCGCGCGCTCCTGCGGGGACCACCTCGCCGCGTACGCCCGCTACGAGGAGCGGATGCGGCCCTTCGTGGACCTCAACCAGGCGTTGGCGACGGAGAACCCGGGCGGACCCGCCTCCGAGGAATCCGTGACCCGCGCCAAGAACGCGCTCTCGCTGGACGGCTGAACCCCGCCGACCGTCAGACCATCGCGGCGGCCCGCACCCCGACGAACAGGACGATCACGAACGTCGCTCGATGACCACGCGGTAGGGCTTGGCCCGCAGCGCGGCGCGCGCGGTCGGCGAGAGGGCGGTCTGGCCCACGGCGTCGCGCCAGGGCTTGCTGAGGACCCAGAGGGCGGTGACGGCCATGAGGGCGACCGTGAGCAATCCGAAGACCTGTCCGGCGGCATAGTTCGACGAGGTGGTGTCCACGGACAAGGCGTTCATGATCGGATCGTATGCGCGTCCGCATCCTTCGTGGATCACAACTGCGTATCGCCGCCCGCCGCGTCCGCGGGACCCGTGGCGCGGCACGCCCCCTCGTGCCACCGCGCGACCGTGCGGACCCCCTTGACGCCCCCGAGCGCCGGGGAGACGCTCCCGGGTCTTGGATCCGAACGGTTGCAGCTGGGGGGCCGCCATGCCGGAGGAGTCTGTCCAGTCGGTGGGGGAGTTGCGCGCGCGGCTCGTCGCGCGGGGGGCGCGCTGGTCGGTCCTGGAGCATCTCGCCGACGAGGAGCCCCTGCCGCGGCCCTCGCTCGGTCTGGAGCCCGGGGCGAACCTGACCACCGCCGAGGAGGCCGGGGTGATCGATCTCCCGGGGATCATCGGCCACCCGAGCGGCAATCCGCACCTGACCCGACGCCGGGCCGCCCACGGGCTGCTGCCCGGGGTCCGGGGGCCGTCGGTCGGAGCCCGGCCCGCCGCCGTGGACTGGCGCAACCGCTGGGGCCGGCCCTGGATCACCAAGGTCAAGGACCAGAACCCGTGCGGTTCCTGCTGGGCCTTCGGCGCCACCGGCCTGGTGGAGTCCATGGTCCGGATCGAGCACGACGTCTGGGCGGAGCGCTCCGAGGGGGACGTCCACGACGGCCTGCGCTTCAGCTGCGGCCAGGGCAGCAACCCGGAGACCGCCCTCGACTGGATCAAGGCGAACGGCGGGCTCGCCGACCCGGACTGCTGGCCGTACAGCACCCCGCCCGACGGGCTGCCGGCCGCCCGCCGTGACGCCTGGCGCGCCGAGTACACGCCGAGCTGGGACCGGTCCGGCCGGACCGTGCGGATCACCGACTACGTACGGCTCGGCGACGTGGAGCAGCAGAAGGTCTGGCTGGACACCGTCGGCCCGCTGACCGCCTGCTTCGACGTCTACGACGACTTCTTCGCCCTCGGCTCCGGCGTGTACCACCGTACGAGCGACCGTCTCGCGGGCGGCCACTGCGTGTTGGTCGTCGGCTACGACGACGCGGCCGGCTGCTGGCTGTTCAAGAACTCCTGGGGGACGGGCTACCACGTCGGCGGCTACGGCCGGATCGCCTACGGCGAGGTCGACATCGACCACTGGGCCAAGTGCGGCCTGCGCGGCACCAACCCCGACCCGTGGACCAAGCGCCGGCTGCACACCGGCAACGTCTACGAGAGCGGCAACGGCCGCGCCCACCGCAACTTCGAGCTCCTCGCCACCGCCCCCGGCGGCCGCCTCCAGCACTGGTGGCGCGAGGGCGACTCCCCGTTCGCCTGGGCCCGCGCGGGCACCTTCGCCACCGACGCCTCCGGCCAGCCCGCCTTCACCGGCACCACCTACAACCGCAACATGGAGTCCCTGCACGTGACCACGGGCGGCCGGCTGCGCCACTGGTACTACGAGCAGTCCGCGGCCGTCTGGCGCGACGGCGGCGTCTTCGGGCCGGGCGACGCGGCGGCCGGTACGACCCCCGCGTTCATCCAGAGCGACTACGGCAAGCCGGGCAACTTCGAGGTGGTCGTCCGGACCGCCGACGGCCGTCTCAACCACTGGTGGCGGATCAACGGCGCCCCCTGGACCTGGAACGACGGCGGCCGGTTCGGCTCCGGCATCGCCCACTACGGGCCCGCCCTCGTCCAGACCCGCGCCCGCCACCTCGACCTCGTCGCCACCCTCACCGACGGCCGCATGCAGCTGTGGTGGCGCGACGATCCGAACGGCTTCACCTGGCGGGCCGGGGAGATCTTCGGCAGCGGCACCCCGGCCGTCTCCGCGCCCTGCCTGATCGAGGGGCAGTTCGGGGCCGCCGACGAGGACACCGCGGGGAACTACGAGCTGTGCGTGGCCGTCGCCGGCGGGCAGGTCGAGCACTGGTGGCGCGGCAACGCGGGCGGCTCACCGTGGCGGCGCGGCGCGGTGTTCGGGCACGACGTCGCCTCGGTCACCGGGATGCTCCAGGGCAGCTTCGGGTTCAACCTGGAAGTCATCGTCCTGCGCACCGACCGCCGCCTCCAGCACTACTGGCGCGACGGCGCGGGCTGGCACGAGGGGTCGGTGATCGGCCCCGTCTGAGAGGACCGGGCGGGCGTGGAGGTACGGAGCATCGTGCTGGGCCCGGACGAGCCGTACGAGCTGCGGCTCGCCGGCCGCGGGGCGCGGGGGTACGTGTGGACCTGGCAGGTCACCGGGGACGCGGACGTGGTGACGGTGGCGCAGGCCCCCGCGCCCCCGCCCGCCCCCGGGGCGGTCCCGCTGCCGGGGGCCCCGGTGGAGCGGACCTACGTGGTCCGGGCGCGGCCCCCGGGCGGGGGCCGGGCCCGGATCCGCTTCGCGCAGGTCCGGCCGCCCTACCCGGACGAGGCCCCGTACGACGAGTTCGTGCTGGACGTGGAGGTGCCGGCCGTCACCGGCGGGGCCTGAGGACCGTGCGCTGTACGGCTTCCAGGGGGCCGTGGTCGAAGCGGCGCAGCCACAGCCACGACCCGGCGGCCAGGGTCAGGCTCACGCCGGCCCACAGGCCCATCACCCACCAGGGGCCGCTGCCGCCGAGCCGCTCGGCCAGGCCGAGCCCGATGCCGTAGCAGAGCAGCACGCAGAGCAGGTTCTGGACGACGTAGCAGGACAGGGCGGTACGGCCGACGGAGCCGAGGGCGGTCCGCACGGGGGCCGGGATCCACCGCCGGTCGAGGGCGACGCCGATCAGGCCGATGTACCCGAGGGCGAGCAGCGGGGCGGCGCCGTAGCGGCCCAGGAGGTAGAGGTCGGAGCCGCCGAGGGTGGTCGCGGCGTTCAGCGGCAGACCGAGGCCCAGGCCCCAGGTGGCCAGCCGGGTCCGGATGCGGTGGCCCTCGGCGGTGGCCGTGAAGGCGCCCGCGCGGTGCAGCCGCACCCCCAGGAGGAAGAGGAACACGAGCAGTCCGAAGGTGATGATCGGCTCGATGCGCAGGGCGAGGAAGTGTTCCAGCCGGAAGGCGACCTGGGCGGCGTAGCCGCCGTGGGCGTACAGCTCGACGGCGGCCGGGTCCGGGATCTTGGGGGCTCCGGCGGGCCGGCTCAGCGAGTCGAGGGTCAGCAGGGCGATCAGCGCCAGGTGCAGGCCGCCGGCCGTCCACATGACCCACCCGCGGACCTTCTCGGAGCGGGCCAGGAGCCAGGCGACGAGGAGCGCGGTG
Organism: Streptomyces sp. NPDC048331; assembly: GCF_043201215.1. Taxonomy (NCBI): domain Bacteria; kingdom Bacillati; phylum Actinomycetota; class Actinomycetes; order Kitasatosporales; family Streptomycetaceae; genus Streptomyces; species Streptomyces sp. NPDC048331. The sequence goes on from NZ_JBICYT010000011.1 coordinate 188,673, forward strand.
ACGGCGTACCCCATGAGCACGTCCCAGGCGAAGACGAGCACGAAGTGGACGGTGCCCTCGACGAAGAGGAAGGCGGCGCGGCGCGGGTAGCGGCCGGGCCAGGGGTCGCCGCGGCGGGCGGCGGAGTCGAACTGGATGGCCAGGCCCACCCCGAACAGCACCGTCAGCAGGGCCAGGAACTTTCCGTCGGCGAGGAAGCGGAAGACGCTCTCGGCGAGGTGGGCGGCGGAGGGGTCGGCGATCGGGTCCGGTGGCTTCAGAGCGCCTTGGAGCACCCCCCACTCCGAGCCGGGCGAGGTGAAGATCCAGACGTTGGTCATGAGCGTGCCGAGGATGGCGGCGCCGCGCAGGACGTCCAGGAGCGGGAGCCTGGTGGCCTTCTCCGCCGCCGGCGCGAGCAGGGTGTCGGTCATGACTTCAGCGTCCCGGGGCGCGGGGCCCCGTACGTCCTGCGGCCGGACGAAGGCGCCGTACATCCTTCGATGCAGCGGGAGGCCCGCAGTCCACACCCTGGGGCCCCGAGGCCCTCCGGGTCCACATCCTGGACCCGGCACGGCGTGCACCTCTGTTGTATCTATCCTGTGCGCATGCCCGTCCCCGCCCCTGCCGTGACCGCCGCCGAACGCGTCTACCAGCACGTCAAGCAGGAGGTGCTCGACCGTCGCTACGAAGGCGGCACCCTCCTGACCGAAGGCGAACTGGCCGCGGCCGTCGGAGTCTCCCGTACGCCCGTGCGCGAGGCGCTGCTGCGGCTGGAGACCGAGGGGCTGCTCAAGCTGTATCCGAAGAAGGGGGCGCTGGTCCTCCAGGTCTCCGCGCAGGAGATCACCGACGTCCTCGAAACCCGGATGCTGGTCGAGGAGTTCACCGTGCGCAGAGCCGTACCGGCGCCACCGGGCCTGCTGGACCGGCTCGCCGCCCTGCTCGACGAACAGCGCCGGCACGCCGACGCGGGCGACCTCGCCGCGATGATGGCCGCCGACCGCGGCTTCCACGCCGAGATCGTGCGCAACGCCGGGAACCAGATCCTGTGCCGGCTCTACGACCAACTCCGCGACCGGCAGCTGCGGATGGGCGTGGCCCTCCTGCACGCCCACCCCGAACGGCTGGACCGCACCCTCGCCGAGCACGCCGAGATCCTGGACGCGCTGCGCGCCGGGGACGCGGCGGCGGCGGCCGAGGCGGTCCGCGGGCACATCGGCCGGGTCGAGGCCCTGGTACGGGGGCCGGGCCGGTGAACGCCTCCCCCGGCATACCCGCCGACCCGCCGGGCGGCCGCCGTGCCGTCGCCGTGTGGGGCATCGGCGTCGCCGTCTACTTCGTGGCGGTGATCTTCCGTACCAGCCTGGGCGTGGCCGGCCTGGACGCCGCGGACCGCTTCCACGTGAACGCCTCGGCGCTGGCCACCTTCTCCCTCCTCCAACTGCTCGTCTACGCGGGCATGCAGATCCCGGTGGGCCTGATGGTCGACCGGCTCGGCACCAAGAAGGTCCTGACCCTGGGCGCGGTGCTCTTCACCGTCGGCCAACTCGGCTTCGCCCTGTCGCCCTCCTACGGGACGGCGCTCGCGGCGCGGGCGTTGCTGGGCTGCGGCGACGCGATGACCTTCATCTCGGTGCTGCGCCTGGGCACCCGCTGGTTCCCGGCCCGGCGCGGGCCGCTGATGGCGCAGCTGGCCGGGCTGGTGGGCATGGCGGGCAACCTCGTCTCCACCCTCGTCCTCGCCCCGGTCCTGCACGGGGTCGGCTGGACGGCCGCGTTCGCGGGCAGCGCGCTGGCGGGGCTGGTGGTCCTGGTGCCGCTGGTGCTGTTCCTGCGGGACCACCCGGAGGGCTACGGGCCCACAGGCGCTCCGAGGGCCTCGGGGGGCTTCGTGCGCCGCCAGATCCGCGAGTCCTGGGCCGAACCGGGCACCCGACTCGGCCTGTGGGTGCACTTCACCACGCAGTTCCCCGCGATGGTGTTCCTGCTGCTGTGGGGAATGCCGTTCCTGGTGGAGGCGCAGGGGCTGTCGCGGACCACCGCGGGCGGCCTGCTGACGCTGGTCGTCGCCTCGAACATGGCGCTCGGGCTGGTCTACGGCCAGATCGTCGGACGCCGCCAGTCCGCGCGGATCCCGCTCGCCCTGGGCACGGTCGGCCTCACCGCCCTGCTGTGGGCGACGGTCATCGGGTACCCGGGCGACCGGGCGCCGATGTGGCTGCTGGTCGCCCTGTGCCTGGTGCTCGGCGGCTGCGGACCGGCGTCGATGATCGGCTTCGACTTCGCCCGCCCGGCCAACCCGGCGGAGCGCCAGGGCACCGCCTCCGGCATCACGAACATGGGCGGCTTCATCGCGTCCATGACCACGCTGCTGACGGTGGGCATCCTGCTCGACGCCACCGGCGACAACTACCGCATCGCCTTCTCGGCGGTCTTCGTGCTGGAGGCGGTGGGCGTCCTCAGCATCCTGCGCCTGCGCCCCCTCGCCCTGGCCCGCGAACGCGACCGCGAACGCGCCCGCGCCACGATCCCGGGCCCTGCCGCGCCCCCCGACCCCGTCCCGACGCGACCGGGCCGCGCGCCGGTCTGACGGGGGCGGATCCCGGTCGGCGGGCGAAGCGGCGAAAGTGCCGTTACGGGGTCACGGCGAACTGCGTGAGGATGGCGTCCGCCAGTTCCACGTCGCCCTCCACCTTCACCCGGTCGGCGACGGTGTGCGGCCGCACCCGGCCCGCCGCCAGGCGGACGTAGGTCTCCCAGTCCATCGTCAGGGTCACCGCGGGGCCCAGCGACGGCGACTTGTCCACGGTCCCGCGGCCGTCCGCGTCCACCCGTACCGTCCGCATGAACTCCAGCGGGCCGTGCACGTCGATCACCACCGCCGAGTTCGCCGGCGCGGCCGCCCGCTTGGCCACCACCTTCGGCAGCCCGGCCAGCAGGAGGTCCCGGGCCACGTACGCGCCCGGCGAGTCCCAGTTCCCCGGTACCCCCAGGGCCGCCCGCAGGTCCTGCTCGTGGATCCACACGTCGAACGCCCGCAGCCGCAGCGCCTGCTCCAGCGTCACCTGGTCGCCGAGCGGCCCGCGCACCATCGTGGCCGGATCCCGCTTCTCGTTCCGCAGCTGCCGGGAGCGCCGGATCACGGTGTACTCCAGCTCCGAGGTCATCTCCGGCGCCGTGTGGTGGCGCCGCACGTCGACCTGTACCTCCATGTACCGGCTGAACTCGTCCACCACGTGCCGCAGGTCCCGCGCCACCGTGTGGATCGGCCGCGGGTCCCCGAGCTGCTCGCACTCGATGCCGATGATGTGTGACACGACATCACGGACCGACCAGCCCGGACACGGCGTCGCCCGGTTCCACTCCCCCTCCGGCAACGGGAGGACCAACTCGGATATCGCCTCGATGGAGTGTGTCCACGCGTCGGCATAGGGCTGGAGGGCGGGATGCGGCTGGACGGTCAACGGGACCCCTCGCGGTGCTGTTCAATGGCGCGTTTCACGAAGCTGTGGACTCAGTTTCCAAAACTACGCTGCCGGTGAGCACCCCGGCAGTGCTTTCGTGTGACGATCGTAGGCCCGAGTTGACGGCTTGAACGCCAGGACGGTGGTAGTGTGCGCGCCTCGCTGATCCAAATCGCAGTGAACGAGGGCGAGTCGGTGTCTTCCCGACGTGCCCGCGTGGCCGAACTCGTACGGGAGCAGGAGAGCTCCGATCTTGTCGTCCTGCCGGAGCTGTGGCCGGTCGGCGCGTTCGCCTACGAGCAGTTCGAGACCGAGGCCGAACCGCTGGACGGCCCGACCTACGAGGCCATGTCCAAGGCGGCGCGCGACGCAGGCGTCTGGCTGCACGCGGGCTCGGTCGTCGAGCGCGCGGGCGACGGCTCCCTCTACAACACCGCCCTCGTCCTCTCCCCGGCGGGCGAGCTGGCCGCCACCTACCGCAAGATCCACCGCTTCGGCTTCGACCAGGGCGAGGCCGTGCTCATGTCGGCCGGCGACTCCCTGACCACCGTGGCTCTGCCGGAGCAGACCCTCGGCATCGCCACCTGCTACGACCTGCGCTTCCCGGAGCTGTTCCGCGGCCTGGTCGACGCCGGGGCCACCACGATGGTCGTCGCGGCGGGCTGGCCCGCCCGCCGCCGCTCGCACTGGACCCTGCTGAGTCGGGCGCGCGCCGTGGAGGACCAGTCCTACGTCCTGGCGTGCGGGCTGGCCGGCACCCACGCGGGCGTGGAGCAGGCCGGGCACAGCCTGGTGGTGGACCCGTGGGGCGAGGTCCTGGCGGAGGCCGGCCCCGGCGAGGAGGTCCTCACCGTGGACCTGGACCCGGCCAAGGTCGCCGACACCCGCTCCCAGTTCCCGGCGCTCAAGGACCGCCGCCTGGGTCGCTGACGGACTCCCGGGGCCCTCGCGCACCCCGGTTGGCGGCGGGGTTCGCGGGCAGACGAGGAGTACGGGCGGCGCGGGCCGCCGCAACCACGAGGAAGAGGCGGGCACGCGGTGACGGAGGACGCAGAGGCCGTGCTGGAGGCCGCCCTGGAGCCGCACGAGCCCGCCGACGCGGAGATCGCGGCCCGGGAGAAGGTCCGGGACCGGGCCACCGGCCTGACCCACCACGAGGCGCAGGCCACCCTGGAGGCGGTGCTGGCGGCAGCCGGCGACCTGGAGTCCGCCGACGCGTCCGTCCGCGCCGAGGCCGCGGAGTGGCAGCGCATCAGCGAGCTGCTGTTCGACCACGGCGGCCCGTACTCCCCGGAGACCGACGCCTACGTCCAGGGGCAGCTCACGGCCCGGGAACACCATCGGGACTGACCCCGCCCTCCCGCTCCTTCTCCACCATCCGGATCACGCACACCGCGACCGCGATCAGCAGCGCCGCGTCCGCGTCCTCCCGGACCACGTCCACCGCGTACGTCTCGCGTACCCGGTACCACTGCCGTGAGATCAGCGCGAGCAGCTCACCGTCGTACTCGACCTTGAACTCGCGGTCCAGGATCCGCCCGCTCACATCGAGCTCGGTGCCCTCGGCGAGGGTCACCCGGAAGTGGTTGCGGAGCAGCGAGAGCCTTTTGCGGCGGATCACCGCGAGCCGCCGCTCGTCCCGCTCCAGCGTCATCGCGTCCCGCAGGGTGAACAGCTTCTCCCGCAGGGTGATCAGGATCTGCCCGTCCGGATCCTTCAGCTCCAGCGTGTCCCGGAAGCGCAGCGCCTTCCCGTCGACGAGGAAGGCGTGCCGACCCTCCTCGTCCTCGATCCAGTAGTCGTCCCCGATGGCCAGCATTTTGTCCCGTACGAGGTATTTCATGCGCTGATCAGTGCCCGCGATAGGTTGCCCTCATGCCCCTGCTCTACGTGACCGACCTGGCGTACCCCGCACGCGGCCGCCGCTACTGCGACGAGGACATATTCCTCACGTCCCGGCTGCGCGCCGACTTCGACCTGGCCCTGTGCCATCCCGCCGACGCGGAGGTCATGCTGCCGCTGGGCTTCGACGCGGTGATCGTCCGCAACAGCGGTCCGGTCCTGCACTACCAGGAGGCCTGGGATTCCTTCCGCGCGGCCGCCCTCGCCACCGGGGCCCGCGTCTACAACCCGCTCACCGGCCGCGGCGACATGGCGGGCAAGCAGTACCTGCTCGACCTGACGGCCTCCGGTCACCCGGTCATCCCGACGATCGACGACCCGGCGCGGCTCGCGGAGCTGCCGCGGGTCCCCACCTACGCCGTCAAGCCGAAGCAGGGCGCCGACTCCATCGGCCTCGACTTCACGGCGACACCGGACGGGCCGGCCGGGGCCGTGCTGATCCAGCCGCGCATCGACTTCACGTACGAGGTGTCCTTCTACTTCGTCGACGACGCCTTCCAGTACGCGCTGTACGCCCCCGATCCGGCCCGCCGCTGGGAGCTGGAGCCCTACTCCCCGACCGAGGCGGACCTGGCCTTCGCCCGCTCCTTCGTCGACTGGAACACCCTCGACCACGGCATCCAGCGGATCGACGCCTGCCGAGCGCCGTCCGGTGAGCTGCTCCTCGTCGAGCTGGAGGACCTGAACCCGTACCTCTCCCTGGACCTCGTCCCGGCACCGGTACAGGACGCGTTCGTCACGGCGCTCACAAGATCCCTCCACACCTTCCTCAGCACCACCGCCTGATGTCAGACCCGGCTGCCAGGCTTTCCCCATGGACAAGCAGACGTTCTGGAAGCTGATCGAGACGGCCCGCGCGGAGGCGGAACCGCAGGAGGTGTCCGCCCGCGCGGCCGAACTCCTCGCGCGCCGGCCGGAGTCGGAGATCGCGGCTGCCCAGCAGGTGCTGTGGGACCTGCTGGCGGAGTCCTACCGGGCGCCGCTCTGGGCCGCGGCCTACGTGATCAACGGCGGCTGCTCGGACGACGGCTTCGACTACTTCCGCGGCTGGCTCCTCACCCAGGGCCGGGAGACCTTCGAGACGGCCCTGACCGACCCCGACTCCCTGGCCGCGCACCCGGTGGTGGCCGAGGCCGCGGCCGAGGGCCTGGACCTGGAGGACGAGCGCGCACTCTCGATCGCCTGGACCGCCTACGAAGCGGGCACCGGCCGCGAACTGCCCGCGGACTCCTTCACGATCAGCTACCCGGCCCTGGACCCCGCCTGGGGCTTCGACTTCGGCGACGGCGAGGAGATGGCGGCCCGACTGCCCCGACTGAGCACCCTCTTCGCCTACGCGTAGCGGGAGGGCCGCGGCCGGGCCGGCTACGGCCCGCTGAAGGCGCCGGCACGGGCCGCCAGTGCGGCGGCGCGGGCCGCGGCGGCCGGGAGGTGCGGGTCCGGGGCCGTGCCCAGCAGGACCAACTCGTGGTACATCGGCGCGGTCGCCGCGACCAGCAGATCCCGGGCGCGGGTGCCCGGCGGGAGTTCGCCCCGCGCCTCGGCGCGTACCGCGACCGCCGCGCAACGTGCGTACCGGTCCTCCCAGAAGGCTCGCAGTGCCCGCGCGGCCTGCGCCGAGCGGAAGGACGCGGCGATCAGCGCCGTGGTCAGCGGGGGATCGGCGGTGACCCCGGCCAGGATCTCCTCGTTCAGCGCCGTCAGGTCGCCCTCCAGCGTTCCGGTGTCCGCCGGCTCCCAGCTGTCGTCGGCCGCCGCGTCCAGAAGATCGGCCAGCAATCCGCCGACGTCCTGCCAGCGGCGATAGACGGTGGTCCGGTGGACGCCGGCCCGCTCGGCCACGACGTCGACGGTGAGCGAGTCGTACCCGTGCTCGACCAGTTGCGCCCCGGTGGCTTCCAGGACCTGGGCGCGGACCCGGGCGCTGCGGCCCCCGGGACGTGAACCGCTTGCGGGTGAGGTGGAGGACATGGCACGATTCTAACGCAACAGTCGTCGCTTTAGGGAGTCCTCACGCAACCCACGACCGGAACCACCCGAATCACCCGCCACACCCAGCTCAGCCTCCGCGCCATCACCAAGTCCTACGACGGCCGCCTCGTCCTCGACGCCGTCACCTGCTCCCTCGTCCCCGGCGAACGCACCGGGATCATCGGCGAGAACGGCTCGGGCAAGTCCACGCTGCTCCGCCTCCTGGCCGGCTCGGAGACACCCGACCAGGGCGCCGTGACCGTCCGCGCCGCCGGCGGCATCGGCCACCTGGCCCAGGAAGAACACCTCCCCGGCCACCTCACCGTCCAGGACGTCATCGACCGCGGCCTCACGGACCTGCGCACCGTCGAGGCCCGGATGCGCGCACTGGAACGGGCCATGACCGAAGGCGACGACAGCGGCATGCCGGAGTACGGCGACCTCCTCACCGCCTTCGAACTCCGCGGCGGCTACGACGCCGACGCCCGCCTGGAACGCTCCCTGCACGGCTTGGGCCTGGTCGCACTGGACCGCGCCCGCCGCGTCGGCGGCCTCTCCGGCGGCGAACGGGTCCGGCTGCGCCTGGCCGCCCTGCTGGCGGCCTCCCCCGAGGTCCTGCTGCTCGACGAGCCCACCAACCACCTCGACGACACGGCCCTGACCTGGCTGGAGGAGCACCTGCGGGGCCGGGCGGGCACCACCGTCGCCGTCTCCCACGACCGCACCTTCCTCGACCGTGTGACCACCACCCTCGTCGAGGTCGACGCCGACACCCGCACGCTCACCCGCTACGGAGGCGGCTACGCCGGCTACCTCGCGGAGAAGGCCGCGGAACGCGCCCGCCGCGCCCAGGCCCACGAGGAGTGGCGCGCCGAGGCCGAGCGACTGCGCGAGACCGCCGCCACCACCGCCCGGCGCGTGGCACCGGGCCGGGCCGTCAAGGACGGCAACAAGATGGCGTACGACCGGGCCGCCGGACGCGTCCAGCAGTCCCTGGCAGGCCGGGTCCGCAACGCCGAGGAACGGCTGCGCCGGCTGCTGGCCGCTCCGGTCCCGGCTCCCGCGGCACCGCTGCGGTTCACCGCCGTGCCGCGGACGGCCGGCAACGCGCACGGCCCGGTGCTCGACGCCCGCGGCATCGCCGTCCACGGCCGCCTGCACCCGCTCGACCTCGCCCTCTCGGCGGGCGACCGGCTCCTGATCACCGGACCGAACGGGGCCGGCAAGAGCACCTTGCTCCGCATCCTCGCCGGTGAACTCGCCCCCGACAGCGGCCTGATCACCCGTCGGGGCCGCACGGGCCACCTGTCGCAACAGCCCGATCCGGGTCCGGAGCACCGCACCGCCCGCGAGGCCTTCGGCCCCGAGGGCACCGAACGCCTCCTCTCCTGCGGGCTGTTCGCGGCCGACCGGCTCGACACCCCCGTCGGGAGGCTCTCCACCGGGCAGCGCCAACGGCTCGCGCTGGCCCACCTGGTGGCGCAACCGGCCGACGTACTGCTGCTCGACGAGCCGACGAACCACCTGTCGCTCGCGCTGGCGGAGGACCTGGAAGCCGCCCTCGACCACTACCGGGGAGCCCTGGTCGTCGTCAGCCACGACCGGCGCCTGCTCGACCGCTGGCGCGGCGCCCGCCTCGACCTCACCGCCCCCGCACCCCTCCGAGGAGCCCTGTGACGAACACCCCCACCACCCTCGCCGTGGCCGCCCCCGGCGAGGGCCCCTACGCGCTGGCCGCCGGACCCGACGGCGCCCTGTGGACCACCCTGGTCCACGCGGGCGCCCTCGCCCGGATCACCACCTCCGGTGAGGTCACCCGGTACGACACGGGAGCCGCCGGGTGCGGGCCCTCCGTCATCACCGAGGGCCCCGACGGCGCGCTGTGGTTCACCCGGTCCCGCGACCACCGCATCGGCCGCGTCACCGTGTCGGGGGAGTTCCGCTCGTACGACCTGCCCACCCCCGGCAGCGCCCCGTTCGGCATCGCGGCGGGTCCCGACGGGGCCCTCTGGTACACCGCGCTGCAGGCCGACCGCATCGGCCGTATCACGACGTCCGGCGAGGTGACCGAGTACCCGCTGCCCGTGCGGGACGCCCTCGCCTCCTTCATCACGCCCGGCCCGGACGGGGCGCTCTGGTTCACCCTCAACCAGGCGAACGCCGTCGGCCGCATCACCACCGACGGCCGGATCACCCTCCACCCGCTGCCCGCCCCGGACGCCGGACCCGTCGGCATCACGGCGGGCCCCGACGGCGCGCTGTGGTGCGTGGAGATCGGCGCCGGGAGGATCGCCCGGATCACCACCGGGGGCGAGGTCACCGAGTACCCGCTGCCCGACCCCGGTTGCCGGCCGCACGCCATCACGGCCGGCCCGGACGGTCGGTGCTGGTTCACCGAGTGGGGCACGAACCGGGTGGGCGCGATCGACCCCGACGGCCGGATCGAGGAACACGACCTCCCCGCCTCCGGAGCCGAACCGCACGGTCTCGCCTTCGGTCCGGACGGCGCCCTGTACGTAGCCCTGGAATCGGGCGGGATAGCCCGCCTGCCCCTGCGGTCCTAGAGCCCAGCCGTGTCGAGATCGATCCCGAACGGCTCGGGCAGTCGCACCGACGTGCCGAAGGGGTGGGGGCCGTCCACCTTCGTGTACCCGAGCCGACCGGGCTCGGCGAACACGGTGACGGTCTCCTCCGTCCGGTCGACGAGGAGGTACAGGGGCGCTCCGTACTCGGCGTACCGCTTGCGCTTGACGACGCGGTCGGTCTCGGCGTTCGACTCGGACGTCACCTCGACGACGAGCAGAGCCTGATCCGGCGACAGCGCACCCGCGCCCTTGGCCAGCGACTTCGGAACGACGGCGAGATCAGGCACGTACCAGTTCGGCGAGCCCGGTAGGTCCAGGTTGCCCGAGCCGGTGACACAGTCCAATTCTTTGACCCGAGAGCGGATCTGGTCGCGGATCTCTTCGGCCGCGTTCTCGTGGTCCCAGCTCGGCGTCACGTTGGTGATGACCCCTTCGACGATTTCGGTGCGGTCCCCGCTGTGGTGCTGGATGGCGTACTTCAGTGCGCGCTCGGGGTCGATGCCTTCGCTGTAGTCGTGCGGGGTGGTCATGCCGGACACCTCCTTCGCTGCCGGCCCTCAGGCTCCCACGTGGACCGTCCCACCGTCGTCACCCCTGTGGGTGCACCTCGACCCGTGATCCGGTGTTCATACCCGGATGGCAAGCTTGAAGGATGAACGATGCTGCCCCGGCGCCCACCCCCGCGCCCGCGCCCCGCCGTGCCCGTGTCCGTGCCCCCGAGCTGATCGGCAAGGGCGGCTGGCTGAACACCGGTGGGAAGGACCTGAGCCTCGCCGACCTGCGGGGACGCATTGCGATCCTCGACTTCTGGACCTTCTGCTGCATCAACTGCCTGCACGTCCTGGACGAGCTGCGCGAGCTGGAGGAGAAGCACCGCGACACCGTCGTGATCATCGGCGTGCACTCCCCGAAGTTCGTGCACGAGGCCGAGCACGCCGCCGTCGTCGACGCCGTCGAGCGGTACCAGGTGCACCACCCGGTGCTGGACGATCCCGAGCTCGCGACCTGGAAGCAGTACGCCGTACGCGCCTGGCCCACGCTCGTCGTGATCGACCCCGAGGGGTACATCGTCGCCCAGCACGCCGGCGAGGGCCACGCGCACGCCATCGCCCGCCTGGTCGAGGAGCTGGAGGCCGAGCACGAGGCCAAGGGCACGCTGCGGCGTGGCGACGGGCCGTACGTGGCGCCCGAGCCGGTGGCCGGCGCCCTGCGGTTCCCCGGGAAGGCACTGCTGCTGCCGTCCGGGAACCTGCTGGTCTCCGATTCCACCCGGCACCAGCTCGTGGAGCTGGCCGCCGACGGCGAGAGCGTCGTCCGCCGCATCGGCAGCGGCGAGCGCGGCTTCGACGGCGACAGCTTCAGCGAGCCCCAGGGCCTCGCGCTGCTGCCCGACGGCAGGGTCGTCGTCGCCGACACCGTCAACCACGCCCTGCGCGTGTACGACCCGGCCACCGGGCACGTGGAGACCGTCGCCGGGACCGGCCGGCAGTGGTGGCAGGGGTCGCCGACCTCCGGGCCGGCGCTCGAGGTGGACCTGTCCTCGCCGTGGGACGTGGCCTGGTGGCAGGGCCGGGTCTGGATCGCCATGGCCGGCGTGCACCAGCTGTGGACCTGGGACCCGGAGGCCGGGACGGTCGAGGTCGCGGCCGGTACGACCAACGAGGGGCTGCTCGACGGGCCGGCCGCCGAGGCCTGGTTCGCCCAGCCCTCGGGGCTCGCCGCGGCCGGGGACCGGCTGTGGATCGCCGACTCCGAGACCAGCGCCCTGCGGTACGTGGAGGCGGCGGGCGACGGCCACGACGGGTACGTCGTCAAGTCCGCCGTCGGCACCGGCCTGTTCGACTTCGGGCACCGCGACGGCGACGCCGCCCAGGCCCTGCTCCAGCACCCGCTCGGCGTGACCGCCCTGCCCGACGGCTCGGTCGCGGTGTGCGACACGTACAACCACGCGCTACGCCGCTACGACCCCGCCACCGGCCAGGTCTCGACGCTGGCGACCGACCTGCGCGAGCCCAGTGACGCCGTGCTGGTCGGCGCGGACATCGTGGTCGTCGAGTCGGCCCGGCACCGGCTGACCCGGCTGCGCCTGCCGGAGGAGGCGGTCCGGGTGGACGCGGTCGCCCACCGCACGCAGCGGGCCGCCACCGAGGTGGCCCCGGGCACGCTCCGCCTCGACGTGGTCTTCCAGGCGCCGAGCAGGCAGAAGCTCGACACCCGCTACGGGCCCTCCACCCGACTGCTCGTCTCCTCGACCCCGCCCGAGCTGCTGACGGACGGCGAGGGCGCCGGGAGTGACTTCTTCCGGGAGCTCGCGTTGAACCCGGACGTCACCGAGGGCGTCCTGCACGTCTCGGCGATGGCGGCGTCCTGCGACGACGACCCCGCCAACGAGTACCCGGCCTGCCACGTCCACCAGCAGGACTGGGGCGTGCCCGTCCGGGTCACCGCCGACGGCGCCTCCCGGCTGCCCCTCGTCCTCGCGGGGATGGACGGCGAGGGGTAGCCGGCACGGCCTTCCTGGGGGCTCAGCCCTCCAGGAAGGCCACCAGGGCGTTCGCCAGCAGGAACGGGTCGTCCGCTCCGCACAGTTCGCGGGCGCTGTGCATCGAGAGGATCGCGACGCCGATGTCCACCGTCTGAATGCCGTGGCGGGCGGCGGTGATCGGGCCGATCGTGGTGCCGCACGGCATCGAGTTGTTGGAGACGAAGGTCTGCCACGGGATACCGGCCCGCTCGCAGGCGGCGGCGAACACCGCGCGCCCGCTGCCGTCCGTGGCGTACCGCTGGTTGACGTTGACCTTCAGGATCGGTCCGCCGTTGGCACGCGGGTGGTGCGTCGGGTCGTGCCGCTCACCGTAGTTGGGGTGCACGGCGTGCCCGGTGTCCGAGGACAGGCAGATGGTGCCCGCGAAGGCCCGCGCGCGGTCCTCGTACGAGCCGCCACGGGCGAAGACTGAACGTTCCAGCACGTTGCCCAGGAGCGGACCGTCCGCGCCCGTGTCGGACTGCGAGCCGTTCTCCTCGTGATCGAAGGCGGCCAGCACCGGAATGTGGTCGAGCTTGTCGGAGGTGGAGACCGCGGCCAGCGCCGCGACGCCCGCGTGCACCGACAGCAGGTTGTCCATGCGCGGGCCGGCCACCAGCTCGCGGTCGCGGCCGAGGTAGGACGGCGGCTCGATGGAGTGGACCATCAGGTCCCAGCCGGCCACCGACCCCTGCTCCAGGCCCTCTTCCTCCTCCAGGAAGGAGATCAGGTCGCCCTCCTGCACATCGCCCAGACCCCAGATCGGCTGCATGTGCCGCTGCTTGTCGAGCTTGAGGCCGTCGCTGTTCACCGACCGGTCCAGGTGCACGGCGAGTTGGGGTACCCGCAGCAGCGCGCGGTCCACGTTCACCAGGCGCTCGGTGCCGTCGCGCAGGGTCAGCCGCCCGGCGAGGCCCAGGTCGCGGTCCAGCCAGGTGTTGAGCAGGGTGCCGCCGTAGATCTCGACGGCGATCTGCCGCCAGCCCTGGGAGCCCGTGTCCGGCAGCGGCTTGACCCGCAGGTTCGGGGAGTCGGTGTGCGCGCCGACGATCCGGAACGGGGTGTGCGCGGCCGCGCCTTCGGGAACGAACCAGGCGATGAGCGCACCGCCGCGGAGCACGAACTTGCCTCCGGTGCCCGCATCCCAGGCGTCCGTTTCCGACAACTGCCTGAAGCCCGCCTTCTCCAACCGCTCCGCCGCGTTGGCCACGGCGTGGTACGGCGACGGACTGGCCGTCAGGAAGGTCATCAGATCGTCGGTGTGGCCGCGGTCGAAGCGGGCGGGAGAGCTCATGTGTTTCACCTTAATGACGGTCGTGTTCGCCATGGCCGGACTGCGAGGGATGGCCGGGGATCGGGGTCCGCAGGCTGGGTGATCTGCGGTCCCGTCGGTTTCAGCCCGGAGGACGCTCGAACCGGCGCTGCAGCTGCCTGCGCTCGCCCCGGCGGATGCGCGGGAGCATCTCCGGGGTCTGCGGGGAGCGCTGCGCGCGTCTCTTGCGTCCGGCGCAGAAGATACAGGCCTCGCCGGGAGGAGCGTCGGGGTCGATCGGCGCGCCGGGATGTTCGGAGCATCCCGAGGCGTTGCGCGGCCGGGACAGTTCGCGGGCGACGATGAAGGCGCGGTGCAGGTCGTCGGCGATGCGGACGAAGTCGTCCGCGGGTGAGGACAGGCCCAGGTGGAACCGCTGCTCCTCGACGGCGCGCACGTGTGCGCGCAGTCGCTGGAGCGTGTACGGGGGGTCCGGCACGGGGTAGCCGAGGCGGCGCTGCTCTCCGGCGGGGGCGGCGGGCGGGCCGCCGTGCCGGCGCTGTCCGAGGCGACGGCGGTCGTTGCAGATGAGGCAGCGGCCCCAGCCTTCGGGTGCTTCGGGGTCCAGAGCGCCGTTGGGGTGCTCCGGGCAGCCCGTGTAGCTCTTGGCGGGGGCGAGTCCGGTGGCCGTCTGGAAGGCCACGTACAGCGCGTCGGCGATGGTCTCGTACTCGGCGGGGTGGGCGCCGTCGTAGAGCTCGCGCAGGTGGTCGCCGAGGCTGCCCAGGCTCGCCTGCAGCTCCTTGAGGGCGTACGGACGCCCGGTGGGGACGGAGTACCCCCTGCTGCCGTGCTGATCCTGTGGACTCATGTGTACGAGCGTCCCATGAACGACTGACATAGGGGAAAGCCGCAGGACAGGGGCCTGCTGCCGGAGGCCGGGTACGCGGCAGCGGCCGGGCCCCTGTGCGGGGGGCCCGGCCGCTGGCGCGTGTGTGCGGCGGTGCTGCGACCGGCCTTAGAAGGCGGCCTCGTCGAGCTCCATGAGGGAGTTGTCGACGACCTCGGCCAGCTGGCGCTGGACCGAGACGTTCGGCAGGACCTGCGACGCGAAGAACTTCGCGGCGGCGATCTTGCCGGTGTAGAAGGGGACGTCCTTCGGGGCGGCGGTCGGCAGCTTCTCGGCGGCCACGGCGGCGCCCTTGAGCAGCAGGTAACCGACGACCACGTCGCCCGAGGCCATCAGCAGGCGGGTGGTGTTCTGGCCGACCTTGTAGATGTTCTTGACGTCCTCGCCGGTGGCGGTGAGGTCGACGATCATCTGGCCGACGATGGCCTCCAGGTCGACGGCGGCCTTGGCGAGCGCGTCGCGGGCGCCGGCCAGCTCCTCGCCCCCGACGGCCTCGGCCAGGAACTTCTTCATCGTCTCGCTGAGGATGTTCAGCGAGGCGCCCTGGTCGCGGACGATCTTCCGGAAGAAGAAGTCCTGGCCCTGGATGGCCGTGGTGCCCTCGTAGAGGGTGTCGATCTTGGCGTCGCGGATGTACTGCTCGATCGGGTACTCCTGCAGGTAGCCGGAGCCACCGAAGGTCTGCAGGGACTGGGCGAGCTGCTCGTAGGACTTCTCCGAGCCGTAGCCCTTCACGATCGGCAGGAGCAGGTCGTTCAGGCCGATCTCGGCGGAGGCGTCCTCGCCGGCGGCCTGCTTGACCTGGATCTCGTCCTGCACGGAGGCCGTGTAGAGGACGAGGGCGCGCATGCCCTCGGCGTAGGCCTTCTGCGTCATGAGCGAGCGGCGCACGTCGGGGTGGTGCGTGATGGTGACCTTGGGCGCGGTCTTGTCCATGAAGTTCGCCAGGTCCGGGCCCTGCACGCGCTCCTTGGCGTACTCCAGCGCGTTCAGGTAGCCGGTGGAGAGGGTGGCGATGGCCTTCGTGCCGACCATCATCCGGGCGAACTCGATGATCATGAACATCTGGCGGATGCCGTCGTGCTTGTCACCGATCAGCCAGCCCTTGGCGGGGTGCTGGTCGCCGAAGGTCATCTCGCACGTGTTGGAGGCCTTGAGGCCCATCTTGTGCTCGACGTTGGTGGCGTAGACGCCGTTGCGCTCGCCCAGCTCGCCGGTCTCCCAGTCGAAGTGGAACTTCGGGACGAGGAAGAGGGACAGGCCCTTGGTGCCGGGGCCGTGGCCCTCGGGGCGCGCGAGGACGTAGTGGAGGATGTTCTCCTCCATGTCGTGCTCACCGGACGTGATGAAGCGCTTCACGCCCTCGATGTGCCAGGAGCCGTCGGCCTGCTGGATCGCCTTGGTGCGGCCGGCGCCCACGTCCGAGCCGGCGTCCGGCTCGGTGAGGACCATGGTGGAGCCCCAGCGCTTCTCGACGGCTATCTGCGCGACCTTCTTCTGCGCCTCGTTGCCCTCTTCGAAGAGGATGCCGGCGAACGCCGGGCCGGAGGAGTACATCCAGATGGCCGGGTTCGAGCCGAGCAGCAGCTCCGCGTAGGCCCAGATGAGGGAGCGGGGCGAGGTGGTGCCGCCGATCTCCTCGGGCAGGCCCAGGCGCCAGTACTCCGAGTCCATGAAGGCTTCGTAGCTCTTCTTGAAGGAGGCCGGGACGGGCGCGGTGTTGGTGGCCGGGTCGAAGACCGGCGGGTTGCGGTCGGCGTCCTCGAAGGAGGCGGCCAGCTCGTTCTCGGCGAGGCGGGCGAGCTCGGACAGGACGCTCTTGGCGGTCTCCGTGTCCATCTCCTCGAACGGACCGTTGCCGTACTGCTTGTCGCGGCCGAGCACCTCGAAGAGGTTGAACTCGATGTCGCGGAGATTCGACTTGTAGTGCCCCATGGCAACGGCTCCGTTAAGGCTCGGGGAGACAGGGTTCCTCGTACATACCAATCGGTAACAACATGATGCTACCCGCCGGTAATAACGGCAACCCTTCCGCGTGGACTGTGACCAGGGTCAAAGCTCGCACCAGACCGTCTTGGTCCGGTACCCCTCGGTGACCCCCCATCGCAGCGCCACGGCCTCCAGCAGGGCGAGGCCGCGCCCGGACTCGTCGGTACCGGCCGCCCGGCGCGGTGCGGGTCGGGTCCGGGGAGCGGGATCGGTGAGCTCGACCCGCGTACGGGCTGCCCTTCCGCTCCCGCTGACGCGCAGGGTGACCGGGGTGCCGGCGCCGAGGTGGGTGATCACGTTGCTCAGCAGCTCGGTCACGCACAGCTCCGCGTCGGGGTGGCCGTCCGGGCCGAGGTGCTCGCGCACGGCGTGCCGCAGGAGGCGGGCCGCCTCGGGGGCGGCGAGCAGCCGGACGGTGAGGGTGCTCATCGCGCTACGCGCAGGACGTCGGCCAGTCGCTGCGCGGTGGCGGCGTTGCAGTTGCCGAGGGTGATGAGCGGCGGCGAGTCGTACCGACCGGCGTAGGAGGGGAGGTGCAGGTCGAGCGAGGGGAGGGTGATCCCGTGCGCGGTGAGCGCGGCGCGCAGCGCGTCGAGGGCAGCGGTGGCCTCGCGGTCGTGGGGGTGGTCGCTCATGGCGAATCCTTCCGTGGCGGAGTGTGACGAACCCCTCACAGAGTGGTGCCGTGCTGCGTACCGTGGGAAGGGTTTCCGGTTGCGCTGGACAAGTGGCAAATGGCGGTGGTGGGTTGTGCCTGCTCGCAAGGACCCGGATGCGTCGGCGAACGTGCCGTCCTTCTACGGCGCGGAGCTCCGCTACAAGCGGGAAGCGGCCGGGCTCACGCTCGACCAGCTGGCCGAGGGCAGCTTCCGGGGCGTGCCGTTCCTGAGCCAGATCGAGCGCGGCGAGCGGCGCATGCCCCTGGACCTGGCCCGGCACGTGGACGCGAAGTTGGGGACGGACGGGTTTTTCGAGCGCCGCTGTGAAGACGCGCGCCGCGCGAGGCAGTCGGGGTACGCCGAATACTTCGCGGACGTCGCGGAGATGGAGCCGTTCGCCGAGACGATCGAGGACTGGGCCCCGATGCTCGTGCCGGGGCTGCTCCAGACCCCCGCGTACGCGCGGGCGATCAGCCGCGCCGCCATGCCCCGGGCGGCCGACGAGGCGATCGAGGTGCTGGTGGCGGCCCGGATGGGCCGGGCGAGGCTCTTCGACGGGGAGTGCCCGCCCGACTTCTGGGTGGTGCTGGACGAGTCGGTGATCCGCCGCCCGGCCTTGCCGGCGCCGCATATGGCGGAGCTGCTGGAGCACATCGCGGCCGTGGTCCGCCGGACCAGGTCCATTCTGCAAGTCGTCCCGGAAACGACCGCGGCACACGCGCTCATGATGGGCATGGCGAGGTTCATGACCTTTCCGGACGCTCCGCCCGTGGTCTACGTGGAGAGCCTGCACAGCGGCCAACTCATCGACTTTCCGGCCCTCGTGAAGGAGTACCGCAGGTCTTACGATCTGCTGAGGGCCGCCGCCTTGCCGCCGGAGGCGTCCCTGGCCCTCCTCGATGCCGCGGCAGAGGACTACCGAAATGGCAAGCAGCGGAATTGACCTGAGCGCCGCGACCTGGCGCAAGAGCAGCTACAGCAACGGCACGGGCGGGGAGTGCGTCGAGGTGGCCGAGGGTTTCATCGGCGCTGCCCAGTGGCGCAAGAGCAGCTACGGCAACGGCACGGGCGGCGACTGCGTCGAGGTGGCGGACGGCCTCACCGGAGTCGTTCCCGTGCGGGATTCCAAGAGGCCCCACGGCCCCGCCGTGATCGTCGCAGCCGCCGCGTGGGGGCCGTTCGTGCGGGCGCTGAAGGCCGGGGAGCTACCCGGCTGAGGCCGTCCGTCGCGCCCGCCCCGGGAGGGGACTGGCCAGTACCGGCCGGTACTGCCGCGGCGGCTCGGTAGGCTTCGGCCCATGTACGGCTACGACCAGAACCCGGGCGCGCAGCAGCAGTATGCCCAGCAGCCCCCGCAGGGCTACGCGCAGCAAGCGCCGCCGCTGTACCCGGAGCCGTCCCCGCCCTCCCTCACGGACGCGGTGCGGGCCTTCACCACGGGGTCCCTCTCCGCCGAGGACTTCCAGCAGATCTTCGCCACCTCGAAGGTCTACTGCCCGCGCGGCGACACCCCCGGGTTCCTGGCGCTGCACAACACGCAGCATCCGGTGATCCCGATGTTCACCACGCTCAAGGAGCTGCGTCGGTACGCCGGCAAGGAGTCCAAGTACTTCGTGATCACCGGCGCCGAGGTGATCGACCTGCTGCCCACCGGGTACGGCTTCGTCCTCGACATGGAGGGCGACCACCGGATGGTCTTCGACGCGAAGGCGGTCGAGCAGATGGTCGACTTCGCGATGCGCCGGATGTACGGCTAGCCGTCGACGTACCGGCTGACGCCTGACGGGGGGCGGACCGTGCTGCGCGTGCATTTCACGGCGGAGGACCTGCTCGACATCACCTTCGCGAGCGAGCCGCTGCCGCTGGTGGAGCTGGGGCTGGCGCTGGTCGCCTGGCAGCGCACCGACGAGCAGGCGGTTTTCGGTCGCTGGCGCGGCCGTGTCGGCCGGGAGCTGCCCGGTCGTGCCCGCCCGTTGCTCGATCTCCTGCGCCCCGACGGTGACAATCCCCAGTTCGTCGAGCCGTACGCGCGCACCCTGGAGGAGGGGCTGGCCGTCGTACGGGACGCCGGCCCGCTCCTGACCCCCGGCGAGCTGCACCGCGTCGCCGCCCGGGCGCCCGGCTCCCCGTCCTGGCTGCGTGCCCTGTGGGCCCAGGACCGCGAGGCGTGGGAGCAGCTCGGCGGCGCGCTCCGGTCCGCCTACGAGGTGGTGGTCGCCCCGCACTGGCCGCGGATTCGGCAGTCCTTCCAGGCGGACGTGGCCTGGCGCAGCCGGCTGTTGGCCGCCCACGGCATCAAGGCGTGCCTGGCCGGTACGCATCCGCGGGCCGCCTGGTCGGGCACGGTGCTGGAGGTGGACGGGCCGCCGCACTACGAGGTCCACCTCGGCGGGCGCGGCCTGCTGCTGATGCCCTCGCCGTTCTGGACGGGCCGGCCGCTGCTCGCCGAGGGCCCGGACGGCCCGGAGGGCAGGCGCGTGCTGCTCTACCCGGCGCTGACGCCGTTGCCCCTGGTCGGGCCGGGCCCGGCGCAGGGGGCGCTGGACGCCCTGCTGGGCCGGACCCGGGCGGCCGTGCTCCAGTCGTTGATCGAGCGGCGTACGACCAGTGAGCTGGCCCGGGACCTGGACATCAGCCTCCCCTCGGCCTCCGAGCACGCCCGCACCCTGCGGGCGGCAGGCCTGATCACCACGGAGCGCGACGGCAAGGCGGTCCTGCACGCGGTGACGGGCTTGGGGGTGGACCTGCTCCGCAACGGCGGCTGACGCACCTTTCGGGTCTGCCCGAAAGGATCGCGGCCCGGCCCCGTCCGCCCGGAGGATCGGTGCGGCGGGGGGACACCCGCTCGTAGGGACAGGGAGACTTTGATGTCACGTATGTCGTTGCGCACGAGGCTCGGGGCTGTGGCGGCCGCGGGGGTGATGGCGTCGGGTACGGGGGTCCTGGCGGCGGGATCCGCGCAGGCGTCCGACCACACGGTCGCCGGATGTCCGTCCGGGTACGCGTGCATATACCCGCAGGACGCGGTGCCGGTCACCCCGTCGCTGAAGTGGTCGCGGGCGGGGACGTACAACCTGAGCGGCCAGTACGGATGGCACTGGGTCCTGAACAACCAGACGCAGAACTGGAAGTTCAAGCTGTGCACGGGCTGGGGCGGCGGGGGGACCTGCACCAATATCCCGGTCGACCAGTGGGTGCCGGTCGACCTCACGCCGATCAACTCGGTCGTCGTCTCGCCGTAACCGCAGGTCAGGACCGCTGGGGCCCCGGAGGAAATTTCCTCCGGGGCCCTTCTGTTGTGCCGGTGTGGCAGAAAGTTCGAGTTTCAACTAAACTCGACGCAGAAGGAGGTCCTGACCATGCCCGCAGTGACTGTTGAGAACCCGTTGACCCTTCCGCGTGTGGCCGAGCCGCAGGCCGCCGTTCCGCGCAAGGTGCTGGCCGTCGTCTCCGCTCCCGGTGGGTTCGAGGGTGAGGGATTCCCGGTGCGCCGCGCGTTCGCCGGGATCAACTACCAGTACCTCGACCCGTTCATCATGATGGACCAGATGGGTGAGGTGGAGTACGCCCCGGGTGAGCCCAAGGGAACCCCTTGGCACCCGCACCGCGGCTTCGAGACCGTCACGTACCTGATCGACGGAACCTTCGTCCACCAGGACAGCAACGGCGGCGGCGGGATCATCAACGGCGGTGACACGCAGTGGATGACCGCGGGTTCCGGCCTCCTGCACATCGAGGCCCCGCCGGAGTCCCTCGTCGTGTCCGGCGGGCTGTTCCACGGCCTCCAGCTGTGGGTGAACCTCCCGGCCTCCGACAAGATGATGCCCCCGCGCTACCAGGACATCGGCGGCGGGCAGGTCCAGTTGCTGACCACCCCGGACGGCGGCTCCCTGCTCCGCGTCATCGCCGGCGAGCTGGACGGCCACCAGGGCCCGGGCATCACCCACACCCCGATCACGATGATCCACGCGACCGTCACGCCGGGCGCGCAGATCACCCTGCCGTGGCGCGAGGACTTCAACGCACTGGCGTACGTCATGGCCGGGCGTGGGTCGGTCGGCGAGGACCGCAGGCCGGTGCAGACGGGGCAGACGGCCGTCTTCGGCGAGGGCGGCTCGCTCACCGTGCGGGCGGACGCCTCCCAGGACTCCAACGCCCCGGACCTGGAGATCGTGCTCCTCGGCGGACGTCCCATCCGGGAGCCGATGGCGCACTACGGGCCGTTCGTGATGAACAGCCAGCACGAACTGCAGCAGGCCTTCGACGACTTCCAGGCGGGCCGGCTGGGCCGCATCCCCACCACCGCGCGCACCGGCCTCGGCCACCGCGGCACGGGTACGGCGGACCAGGACTGATCCGGCAGGCGCGGGGGTGCCCGAGTGCGTCCGGTACGCGGGCACCCCCGCGGCCTGACGGCGGGGCGAACCCAGGCCGTCAGACGGCCCGGCGGTAGAAGGTCCGGCCGGCGGAGCCGGAGGAGACGGACCACACCTCGCTGATCAAACCGTCGGTGATCCGCAGGGTGTCCGTCCCGCTCCTGGAGACCGTGCGGGAGTCCTCGCCCGTGAAGGAGGCGAGATAGGGGCGCGCGACCAGGCCGGTCGGTGTGCCGTCGACGAGCGCGAGGTCCACGACCGCCGCGCCCTCGGCCACGAAGCGGAGCCCACGGTGCTCCCGATGCCACACCGCGATGATGTCGGCGAGCTGCCGCGGGGTGCGGACGTCGTCGAAGGCCTCGGTGCCCGCCTGCGCGTACCGCAGGACGAATTCCGGCGCCATGATCTTCTCGGCGAGGTCCAGGTCGCCGTTCCACATCGCCGTCCACCGGTCGTAGACGTCGATCCCTGACCGCCGCACGTCGTTGTCACCCATCACATCCGCCCTCGATCGTTTCGGGTTCGCGAGTCCCGCGATGCTGACACGAGGGTCTGACAACGGAGATCGCCCGCAGGGCCCGGCCGGGCCGGCCTAGGCCGGATCCCCGGGTCCGGGCGTCGCTTCGGCGGCGTACCGGGCCCGCAGTTCCGAGATCACGCCGAAGACGGCGGCGGTCAGCGGCACCGCCAGCAGCATCCCGAGGATCCCGGCCACGCTCGCGCCCGCGGTGATGGCCAGCATCACCACGGCCGGGTGCATCTGCACCGTGCGGCTCTGCACCACCGGCTGCAGTACGTAGCCCTCGATCATCTGGACCAGCAGGACCAGACCCAGCGCCCACAGGCCGATGATCCAGCCCCGGTCGGCGAAGGCCACGAGCACGGCCACGGCGCCTGACAGGATCGCCCCGAGGTACGGGATGTAGGCCGTCACGAAGACCAGAGCGGCCAACCCCAGCGCACCGGGCACATCGAGGATCAGCAGACCCACGCCGATCAGCACGGCGTCCACCAGGGCCACGAACGTGGTCCCGCGCATGAACCCCTCGACGGCCTCGAAGGCGCGCCGACCCATGGCCTCCATCAGGTCGCCCGAGCGGCTCGGGACGATCGAGCGCAGCGTTCCCACGGCCCCGTCGGAGTCGCGGAGGAAGAAGAAGATCAGCACCAGCGCGAGCAGCACCATCGCGATCATCGAGCCCACCACGCTGAGCCCCGAGACCACGCCCGAGGCGGCCGTGCCGCCGAACTTGGCGAGCAGGTCCTTGGAGTTCGCCGCGACGTCCTCCAGCGAGGTGCCCACCGCCCCGAAATGCTCGGATACCATCTCGCCGGCCTTCCGCAGCGACTCGATGATCTCGCCGCCCGTCTCGATGAGCGCGAGGACGACGACGTACGCGGCCCCGCCGACGACGGCGACCACGGCGAGGCAGGTCAGGGCCGCGGCCAGCGAGCGGTTCATCTTCATGCGGACCAGGCGCCGGTGCATCGGCCCGAGCAGTGCCGTACCGAGCACGGCCAGCAGTACCGGCGTCACGGCGGCCTCGAAGACGGTGCACAGCCATACGCCGACGGCGAGGACCGCGGTGACGAGCAGGACGACGCCACACCAGGCGGCGAGCCGCCGTACGGGCGCGGGCAGGAGGGGATCGGACACCGCTGCATCCCATCACACCCCGCCGCGCCCGTCGCGCGCCGTGCCCCGTCGCACCCTGCCGCCCGGTCAGAACACCGGGTCGGCGCCCGTCTTCGACTGCTCGTGCAGCTCGAACCAGATCGACTTGCCCTCGCCCCGCGGGTCCACGCCCCACGCGTCGGCCAGCATCTCCATCAGCAGCACCCCGCGGCCGCTGGAGGACATCTCCCCCGGCTGCCGCTTGTGCGGGAGTTCGTCGCTGCCGTCCGCGACCTCCACGCGCAGCCTGCGCGCGCCCAGTTCGCCGATCGCCTCCGCGACCAGCAGGGCGTCGCCGTCGGTGTGGGTCAGCACGTTCGTCACCATCTCGGAGACCATCAGCACCGCCGAGTCCACCTGGTCGGGGTCGGCCCAGTCGTGCAGCAGCTCGCGGATCTGCTGCCGGACGCCCGCGATCCGTTCGGGCTCCACCTGCGCCACGGTCAGCACGGTGCGCCGCACGGGACGGGCCGGGGTCGGCAACGCGGTGCCCGGGGGGCGCTCCGCGCTCTCGCGGCACAGCAGCACCACCGCTATGTCGTCCTCGCGGCGGTCGGCGAGCGGGCCGGTGGTGTGGTGCGAGGACGGCCCGTGCACGGCCTGGACCAGCAGGTCGGCCAGTCGTTCCAGGTGCGGGGGCGCGAAATGCCCGACCGCGTCGGCGCCCGCTCCCGGGACCTCGTGCGTGTCGGACTCCAGGACCGCCCGGAGCCGCGCCCAGCCGGTGTCCAGGTCGTGCCCGCCGGTCTCGATGAGCCCGTCGGTGCAGAGCATCATCGTCTCGCCGGGCTCCAGGGTGAACCGGGTGGTGGGGTAGTCGGATTCGGGGTCGATGCCCAGCGGCAGCCCGCCCGCGGTGGGGCGCATCAGCACGGTGCCGTCGGCCATCCGGATCGCGGGATCGGGGTGGCCGGCCCGGGCCACCTCCAGCGTGCCGGTCCGCGGATCGCACTCCACGTACAGGCAGGTCGCGAACCGCGGGCTTCGGAAGTAGGAGTCGGCGTCGGCGTCGGCGTCCCGGCCGCCGTCGTCCGTGTACGGGTCGGACTCCGGCGAGGAGCACAGTCCGGCCAGGAAGCGGGAGGCGCGCGAGAGCACCGCGTCCGGCCGGTGCCCCTCGGACGCGTACGCCCGTACGGCGATCCGCAGCTGGCCCATCAGCCCGGCCGCCCGGACGTCGTGGCCCTGGACGTCGCCGATGACCAGGGCGAACCGGCCCGAAGGCAGCGGGATCATGTCGTACCAGTCGCCGCCGACCTGGAGCCCGCCGCCGGTCGGGACGTAGCGGGCCGCGATCCGCATGCCGGGGACCTCCGGGCCGAGCTGCGGCATCATCGACCGCTGGAGGCCGGTGGTGAGCTCCCGCTCGGATTCGGCCACCACGGCGCGCTGGAGCGCCTGGGCCAGCATCCGGGCCACCGTCGTCAGGACGGACCGTTCGTCGGGCGAGAAGGACGCCGGGTGCTTGAACGCGGCCATCCAGGCGCCCATGGTCCGCCCGGCCACGATCAGCGGCAGGAAGGCCCAGGAGACCCGGTCGAAGCGCTGGGCGAGCGGCCAGGCGGCCGGGAAGCGCCGCTTGTAGTCCTCGGGGCTGGGCAGGTAGATCGCCCGGCCGGTACGGACGACCTCCGCGGCCGGGTAGTTCGTCTCCAGCGGCATGTCGGAGAACGGTCCCTCGTCCCCCGGATCGTGCCCGTGGTGCCCGATGATCGACAGGCGGTCCCCGGCCACGCCGAAGACGGCCAGCCCGTCCGGGCTGAAACCGGGCATGGAGAGCGAGGCGGCGACGCGCAGCACCTCGGCCGTGGACCGCGCCTCCGCCAGCGCCCGCCCCGCGTCCAGCAGGAAGGCCTCGCGGGAGCGCCGCCAGTCGCCCGTGATGGGCGTGTGGGCGGCCGTGGTGCCGGGTTGCGGCTCGGCGATCTCCTGGATGGTGCCGATCAGCTCGTAGTCCGTGGTTCCTCCCCCGGACTTCGTCCGGGGGGACCCCCCTGCCGCCCGGTTCTCCACGGGTTTGGAGCGGCTGCGTACGGTCCGCAGCACCCGGCCGTCCACGTCCATGATCCGGAGCCGGGCCTCGGCGAGGGTGCCCTCGGCGACGGCCAGGTTCACGATCCCGTTGATCTCGTTCCAGTCCACCGGGTGGAATCGGGACCGTACGGCGACCTCCGGCAGCACCACCGGTTCGGCGGGCAGCCCGAGGAGCCGGGCGGCCTCGCCGTCGAGGGTGACCGTCCCGGAAGCGTTGTCCCATCGCCACAGGCCGGTCGCGATGGCGGCCAGAACATCCTCGGTGCGCACTCGGCCATCTTTACAGGTCATATCCGTCACGTGCCTGTTCGCCCGTTCCGTGGGACGCGTCCGGCCGTGACCCACGGACGCGTTTGCGCAGGCTGGAGGGAGTGCCCGACCCGCCTCCTTCCCGGACGGTAACCTTGGGACGGTTGAATCCACCCTGGTATCGCGTAGAACTGGATGACTGATGCATCGGTACAGGTCCCACACCTGCGGCGAGCTCCGCGCCTCTGACGTCGCCGCCGACGTCCGACTGAGCGGCTGGCTGCACAACCGTCGAGACCTGGGCGGCATCCTCTTCATCGATCTGCGCGACCACTACGGCATCACGCAGCTGGTCGCCCGGCCCGGCACCGCGGCGAACGAGGCGCTGAGCAGCGTCACCAAGGAGACCGTCGTCCGCATCGACGGCAAGGTCGTCTCCCGCGGCGCCGACAACGTCAACCCGGAGCTGCCGACCGGCGAGATCGAGATCGAGGTCTCCGCGGTCGAGGTCCTCGGCGCGGCCGCCCCGCTGCCGTTCACGATCAACACCGACGACGGTGTGAACGAGGAGCGGCGCCTGGAGTACCGCTTCCTCGACCTGCGCCGCGAGCGTATGCACCGCAACATCATGCTGCGCTCCGCCGTCATCGCGTCGATCCGTTCGAAGATGGTGGCCCTCGGCTTCAACGAGATGGCGACGCCGATCCTCA
Organism: Streptomyces sp. NPDC048331; assembly: GCF_043201215.1. Lineage (NCBI taxonomy): Bacteria > Bacillati > Actinomycetota > Actinomycetes > Kitasatosporales > Streptomycetaceae > Streptomyces > Streptomyces sp. NPDC048331. Next base: position 214,955 of record NZ_JBICYT010000011.1, read on the forward strand.
CCGCGACCTCCCCCGAGGGCGCCCGTGACTTCGTCGTGCCGTCCCGCCTGAACCCGGGCAAGTTCTACGCCCTGCCGCAGGCGCCGCAGCAGTTCAAGCAGCTGCTGATGATCTCCGGCTTCGACCGGTACTTCCAGATCGCGCCGTGCTTCCGCGACGAGGACGCCCGCGCCGACCGTTCGCCGGGCGAGTTCTACCAGCTCGACGTCGAGATGTCGTTCGTCGAGCAGGAGGACGTCTTCCAGCCGATCGAGCGCCTGATGACCGAGCTCTTCACCGAGTTCGGCAACGGCCGCGAGGTCACCTCGCCGTTCCCGCGGATCCCGTTCCGCGAGTCGATGCTGAAGTACGGCAACGACAAGCCCGACCTGCGCGCCAAGCTGGAGCTCGTCGACATCACCGACGTGTTCGAGGGCTCGGAGTTCAAGGCGTTCGCCGGCAAGCACGTGCGCGCCCTGGCCGTTCCGGACACCGCCGCGCAGCCGCGCAAGTTCTTCGACGGCCTCGGCGAGTACGCGATCTCGCTGGGCGCCAAGGGCCTGGCCTGGGTGCGCGTGGGCGAGGACGGTGCCCTGACCGGCCCGATCGCCAAGTTCCTCACCGAGGAGAACGTCAAGGTCCTCACCGAGCGCCTGGGCCTCGCCCCCGGCCACGCCGTGTTCTTCGGCGCGGGCGAGTTCGACGAGGTCTCCAAGATCATGTCCGGCGTCCGCGTCGAGGCGGCCAAGCGCGCGGGCCACTTCGAGGAGAACGTCTTCCGGTTCTGCTGGATCGTCGACTTCCCGATGTACGAGAAGGACGAGGAGACCGGCAAGATCGACTTCTCCCACAACCCCTTCTCCATGCCGCAGGGCGGAATGAAGGACCTGGAGGAGAAGGACCCGCTGGACATCCTGGCCTGGCAGTACGACATCGTCTGCAACGGCATCGAGCTGTCCTCCGGCGCCATCCGCAACCACGAGCCCGAGGTCATGCTGAAGGCCTTCGAGATCGCCGGTTACGAGGCCGAGACCGTCGAGCGCGAGTTCGCGGGCATGCTCCGCGCGTTCCGCCTGGGCGCCCCGCCGCACGGTGGCATCGCCCCGGGCGTGGACCGCATCGTGATGCTGCTGGCCGACGAGCCGAACATCCGCGAGACCATCGCCTTCCCGCTGAACGGCAACGCGCAGGACCTGATGATGGGCGCGCCGACGGTGCTGGAGGAGGCCCGTCTGCGTGAGCTGAACATCGCGCTGCGCAAGCCGGTCGAGACGAAGGCGGCGGAGCGGCCGGTATCCGACGCGGTCACCCCGGACGCCGGGTCCCCGCGCGGCTGACGTCCCGCACGCCGATACGCCGAAGGCGGCGCCCCCTCCTTGCCGGAGGGGGGCGCCGCCTTCGTCGTCGTGCCGTTCCGCCTGCTGTTCCGCGGGTGTTAGAACCGCTCCAGGATGCCCTTGACGAGGGCGGCGGAGGTCAGCTCGGTCGGGGCCGGGCCGGCGTGGAAGAAGCCGGCGTTCTCGGCGTCCAGCTTGCGCAGGAAGTCGAAGGCCTTGGCGTCGTGGTCGCCGAAGGCGACGAACTGCCAGTGCACGCCGGGGGCGGCGGTGGCGGCGTCGGCCAGGGCCTGCCGGGCGGGCTGCCGGTTGTCCGGGGCGCCGTCGGTCTGGAAGACGACCAGGGCCGGGCCCTCGCCGCCGTCCTTCTGGTAGCGCTCCAGGACGGCCTCGACGGCCACGTGGTAGCTGGTGCGGCCCATCCGGCCGAGCTCGGCGTGGCGGGTCTCGACCCAGGCGGCGTCGTAGCCGTCGAGAGCCAGGTCGGCGGTGCCGTCCACCTCGGTGGAGAAGAACACCGTGTGCACGGTCGCCGCGTCGTCGAGGTGCGCGGCGAGGGCCAGCGCGTGGTCGGCGAGGTACTGGGCGCTGCCGTCCTTGTAGAACCCGCGCATCGACCCGGAACGGTCCAGCACGAGGTAGACCTTGGCCCGCGCCCCGGCCTTCCCCTTGCCCCGCAGGACCTGTCCGGCGGCCTTGTACGCCCCCGCGACCTCAGGAGCGCGCCGCCGCACGACGGCAGCCCCGTGGGCGGGCGCCTCCGCCACGACGACAGCCTCGACCTCGGGCTCGGCCGCCTCGGCGGCGACGGGCTCGGGCTCGGCGACGACCTCGGGCTCCGCCGCCTCGGCGACGACGGGCTCGGGCTCGGCGACGACCTCGGGCTCCGCCGCCTCGGCGACGACGGGCTCGGGCTCGGCGACGACCTCGGGCTCGGCCGCCTCGGCGGCGACGGCCTCGGGCTCGGCCGCCTCGGCGGCGACGGGCTCGGGCTCGGCGACGACCTCGGGCTCGGCCGCCTCGGCGGCGACGGGCTCGGGCTCGGCGACGACCTCGGGCTCCGCCGCCTCGGCGACGACGGGCTCGGGCTCGACGGGCTCGGCCTCGGCGACGACCTCGGGCTCGGCCACCTCGGCGACGACGGGCTCGGGCTCGACGGGCTCCGCCTCGACCTCGACCTCGGCGACGACCTCGGGCTGCTCAGCCTCGGCCGCGACCGGCTCGGCCTCGACCTCGGCGGCAGCCGGAGCCTCGACCTCGACCTCGGCCTCGGGCTCCACCACCTCGGCGGGGACCGGCTCGGCCTCGACCTGCGCCACCTCGGCGGCAGCCGGTTCGGCAGCCGGTTCGGCGGCCGGCGTGGGCTCCGCCGCAGGGGCGGGGGTTTCTCCGCCGGACTTCGCCGTAGGCGCCCGGCGGGCTTCCGGGACCGTCGGGTCCGCCGCCGGTGCGGGGGCCGTGAGGACCGTACCCGGTTCACGGTCACGCGGGGTGGACTGCGGCGGAACCGTGGGGTTGTCGAAGGACGCCGCCACCATTTCGGCGGCGACGTCCAGAGGGGTCCGTTCCGCCTGGTTCGGGACAGCGGCCGACGGGGTGTCCGTAGTCTCCGGAACGGATTCCGCGGACCGTCCGAATACCTTGCGCAACAAGCTCCGAATACCCATGGGCCAGGCCTTTCGCATGTGTGCGTGCGTCATTTGTCCGTGCTGCGCGGATGATCCCTGCCCAGAGTGGACACGTAAGGTTATCGGCCGCCCGGCTGGATCTTCGGCAGGGGCGCCTTTCGTGGCGCCCGTCCCCCAATCACTCGTACACGCTGAGTGAACTGCCGCTCCGACGTGCTGGGTTCACCGACCGTTCATCCCCGCGCCGCCGCTTCGGCGCAACCCGGGCCTACCGTCGCGGCTGGATCGTACCGACAGGTTGTCGGCGCCCACGCAGCTACTCGGAGGACACTCGTGCGCAAGCTTCTGCCGTTCATCGGCAACCCGCATGGGAGCGGCCGGTCCGCTCTCACCTGTCGTTACCGCTGTGGCGACGCCTGCTTCCACGAGGTGCCGAACACCAGCGACAACGAGTACGTCGGCGATGTCATAGCCCGCGCCTACTCCCGCCGCTCGATGCTGCGTTCCGCCGCTGTCGTGACGGTCGCCACCGCCGCCGGGTCCGCCGTCGCGTTCGGCGGCTCGGGGCAGACCGCCAACGCCACCCCCTCCGCCGATGCCGCTGCGGCCGCCGCGGGCAAGGGCGGCGAGGCCGCTCGTGGTCTGCGCTTCAAGCCCGTCGCGCCGAACACCGACGACAAGGTCACCGTCCCCGAGGGCCACGACCAGAACCTGGTGATCCGCTGGGGCGACCCGATCATCAAGGGTGCCCCGGGCTTCAACCCCGACAAGCAGACGGCCGCCGCGCAGGCCGGTCAGTTCGGCTACAACAACGACTTCCTGAGCCTCCTCCCGCTCGACGGCGACTACGAGCGCCGGCAGCTGCTCGTGGCCAACCACGAGTACACGGACGAGAACCTCATGTTCAAGGCGTACGACGCGAACAACCCGACCCGTGAGCAGGTCGAGATCGCCTGGGCCGCGCACGGCCTGTCCGTGGTCGCCGTCCAGGAGGACCACCGCAGCGGCAAGCTGACCGCGATCAGCCGCCACCAGCTCAACCGGCGCCTGCACACCACGAGCGAGTTCCGACTGACCGGCCCCGCCGCCGGCAGCGCTCTCCTGAAGACCTCCGTCGACGCCACCGGCACCAAGGTGCTCGGCACGCTCAACAACTGCGCCGGTGGCACCACCCCGTGGGGCACCACCCTGCACGGCGAGGAGAACTTCAACCAGTACTTCGCCAACGCCGGCCAGGTCACCGACCCCACCCAGGCCGCCCGCCTCAAGCGCTACGGCATGACCACCGGCGCCACCGAGCGCAAGTGGGAGCGGTTCGACAAGCGCTTCGACGTGGCGCAGGAGCCCAACGAGTCGCACCGCTTCGGCTGGGTCGTCGAGCTGGACCCGTACGACCCGAACTCGGTCCCGCGCAAGCGCACCGCGCTCGGCCGCTTCAAGCACGAGGCCGCGCAGCCCCGCCTGACCGAGGACGGCCGTCCGGTCGTCTACATGGGCGACGACGAGCGCTTCGACTACTTCTACAAGTTCGTCTCGTCGAAGCAGATGAAGAAGGGCAATTCGCGCGCCGCGAAGGAGCACAACCTCACGCTGCTCGACGAGGGCACGCTCTACGTCGCCAAGCTCACCGGTGACTCCCCGGCCGCCGAGCTCGACGGCACCGGCAAGCTCCCCACCGACGGCGAGTTCGACGGTTCCGGCGTGTGGATCAAGCTGGCCACCGGCAACGTCTCGCACGTCGAGGGCATGACCGCCGAGGAGGTGTACGTCTTCACGCGCCTGGCCGCCGACAAGGTGGGCGCCACGAAGATGGACCGCCCCGAGGACGTCGAACCCTCCCCGCGCACCGGTCGCGTCTACGTCGCGTTGACCAACAACACCGATCGGGGCAAGCCGGGCAAGGAAGGCGCCACCGAGGCGAACCCGCGCAACCTGAACAAGCACGGCCAGATCCTGGAGCTCGCCGAGAACTTCGACAACCCGGCGGGTGACGGGTTCGCCTGGCGGCTCTTCCTGGTCGCCGGTGACCCGAACGACCCGGCCACCTACTTCGCGGGCTTCCCGAAGGACAAGGTCAGCCCGATCTCCTGCCCGGACAACGTGGCCTTCGACCCGCACGGCAACCTGTGGATCTCCACGGACGGCAACCAGCTCGGCTCCCACGACGGCCTGTTCGGTGTCGCGACGGCCGGCGAGCGACGCGGTGAGCTGAAGCAGTTCCTGACCGTTCCGCGCGGCGCCGAGACCTGCGGCCCGCTCATCCAGGACAAGCGCGTCCTGGTCTCCGTCCAGCACCCGGGTGAGATCGACGGCGCGTCCGTCGAGAAGCCGCAGTCGGTGTGGCCCGACGGTCCCGGCAAGATCGTCCGTCCGGCGGTCGTGTCCGTGTGGCGCAAGGACGGCCGCAACATCGGCGTCTGACCGGACCAGTTGACCCGAGGGGTGTGTTTCACGTGAAACACACCCCTCGGGCATCCAAGCCGTTCAACCGGTGCAATGCGCTCAATTCCCCTCCTGCGTCCTGCCGACGGGGAGGTGGAGCGTCGTCACCGCGCCCCCGTCGGGCGCGTTGGCGAAGCCCACTTCGATCTCCAGCACGGCCGCCTGCCCCATCACGATCGTGAGGCCCAGGCCGTGGCCGCGACCGCGGCCCGGGTCCCCGGTACGGAACCGCTGCGGACCCCGTGCGATCAGCTCGGGCGGGTAGCCGGGCCCGTGGTCGCGGACCACCACCACCGGGCCCTCCACGGTCACCTCGACCGGCGGCCTGCCGTGTTTGCCGGCGTTGACCAGCAGGTTGGCCAGGATCCGGTCGAGGCGCCGCCGGTCGGTGACCACCACGGTGTCCCGCACCACCCGTACCGAGGGGCCCGACCCGGCATCCGCCTCGGCATCCGGCCCGGCCCCGCTCACCGCGGTGGCCGCGGCGACGGCCCGTTCCACGGCCCGGCCGAGCTCCACCCGGGCGAGGTCGGCCCGTTCGGCACCCGAGTCCAGCCGGGAGATCTCCAGCAGGTCCTCGGTCAGCAGGTGCAGGGCCCGCAACCGGTTGTTGATCATCTCCTTGGGTCGGCCCTCGGGAAGCAGTGCCGCCGCGGCCAGCGAACCGGTGAGCGGGGTCCGGAGCTCGTGCGCGACATCCGCCGTGAACCGCTTCTCCGCCTCCAATCGGCCCTGGAGCGAGCTGGCCATCGAGTCCAGCGCGTGCGCCACGTCCCGTACCTCGTCGCGGGAGCCGCGCGGGCCCGGGTCGTCCCCCTCGTGCGGGAAGTTCACCCGGGCGTCCAGGTCCCCGGCGGTGATCCGGCGGGCCACGGCGGCCGTGGTCGCGAGCCGCCGGCTGATCCGGTCGGCGAGGAACAGGCCGGCGAGGGCCACCAGCCCGGCCGCGAGGACCGCGGAGGCCAGGATGGCGGTGTCGATGTCCCGCAACCGCTCGCGGGTGCTCCCGAAGGGCAGCCAGACCGCCAGGGCCTGGCCGTCGGCGGGTCCGGCCGCCCACATGACGGGCTTTCCCCCTTGTAGTCCGACGATGCTGCCGGTCTGGCCGCTCGCGACGAGCTCGCGCAGTCGCCGGGGCAGGTCGGGCGGGTCGAGCACGGCGTTCACGTCGCCGTGCGCGGTGCCGTACTCGTAGTGGCCCAGGGCGTGGGTCAGCTCGGTGGCGGCGGCCTTGCGGACCTCGCCGACCATCTGCCGCGCGACCACGTTGTGCACCAGGATGCCGAGTGCGGCGGCGACCATGCAGCACACCATGGTGGTGGTCAGCGCGATCTTCCAGCGCAGGCTGCTCAGCGCGCGCATCGCGATCCCGCCTCGTTCACCGGGTTCTGCGTCAGCGCCGGGCAGTCGTCGAGGGTGAGCTGGGAGAGGTTCATGATCCCGGCCTTCGGGTCCCAGACGTAGTCGGAGACGGCCACGTAGGCGGGGTTCGTCGTGGGCTCGCGGACCGCCAGATGCTCGGCGGCCACCTCGACCCCCTCCAGCACCCCGCGCCGGGACAGGATCCGGGCGATGTTCCCGTCGTCCTGGACGGTGTAGACGCGCAGTTCGCTGACCCGACCGTCGATGTCCAGGGCGGTGATGAGCTCCTCCCGGCCGTTGCCCGTCAGGTCGTGCAGCACCGCGGGACGCACCGGGCAGTCGGGGCCGCCGTCCACAGCCTGTGTACAGAGCGCGAGCCGCTGGACGGCGCGCGGGTCGACGAGCCGGCCGGTGCCGCCGTCCTGCTCGGCGGCGGAGGTGACGTCGGCGCGTACGACGGACAGCGCGTCCACCCCGCGCATGCTCAGATCCGTCACCTTGGGGAGCCCGGGGACCACGGCGGCCGTGCCGGGCTTCTGGTCCGCCGCGGGCGGCTCGGGGCGGATGTCCCTCCAGAGGCTCCTGGGGGCGTGCACGGTGCCGAGGTCGCCCTCGCTCTGCAGTCCCTCCACATCGGCGCACCCCACCAGGAGTACGGCGAGGACCATCACGGCGGGGACGCGGCGCATGATCCGATGCTGCCCCGTCCGCCGGCGCCCGGCCCGGGAGGCGACCCATTCGGGGGACGCCGGTCCCGGGCGGGCCCGCGCGGGTCAGGTCTCCGGGCGGGCGATGGCCAGGGCCGCCGCGATCTCCTGGTGGACGGGGGCCAGCACGCTCGACCCCGCGCCCGCCGGCTCCGCGTCCTCCACCCGTACCGGGACGGTACTGCTGCGCACCCGGTCGGCCAGGTCGCGCAGCCGGCGCGCGATCGACTCGACCTCGTGGGCGGGGGGCGGGGCCGCGCCGTGGTTGACCCGGACCCGCGCGGCGGTGGTCGCGTCCACGATCCGCTCCACGGCGACCACCAGCGGCCACCAGGCCGCGGCCCGCGGCCCGGTCGGCGGGGGCTCGGTCAGCGCCCGCTGGAACTCGCTGCGCACACCCGACAGGTCCCGGTAGATGCGCCGCCGCGCCTGGAGGCGGGCGGTCCGCGCTACGGCGAACGCGGCCTCGTCGGCGACCGGGGCGAAGGCCCGTTCCACGTAGCGGGCGGCGTCGTCCACGGTGGCGGCGAGCCGGTCCCCGATCCGGGTGTGCCAGCTCTCGGGCCACAGCAGGTAGCCGAAGACGAGGGTGATGGCGCAGCCGATCAGACTGTCCACCAGCCGGGGCCGGATCAGGTCGAAGCCCTGGTGGTTGAGCAGGTCCGAGAGAAGCAGGATCACCGGGGTGATCGCGGCGGTCTGGAAAGCGTACCCCTTGGCGGAGAACGCGGGGATCAGGCCGGCCAGCACCACCATCACCGGGACGTCCCACCAGCCGCGCGGCACCTCGGAGAGCACGGCGGCCGCGATCACCAGCCCGCCCGCGGTGCCGAGCGCGCGCAGGACGGCCCGCGAGAACACCGAGCCGAAGTCGGGCTTGAGGACGAAGGTGACGGTCAGCGCGACCCAGTAGGAGCGCTCGACCTCGATCACCGATACGAGGGACTGCGCGATCCCGATGCACAGCGCGAGCCGCAGCCCGTACCGCCACGAGGCCCGGGACAGCATCATGTCGCGGACCGCGCGCCGGGCCCGCACGCGTAGCGCGGCGGGCCGGCCGAGGCGGTCGTCCACGTTGTGCAGGTCGGGTTCGGCGACGTGCACGATCTTCGCCGCGTGGCGCAGGGCCGCGTCGACGGCCCGTTCGGCCGGGGTGTGCGCGGTGGGCAGCTCCAGTACCGGGGCCGTGGTGCGGCCCTCCTCGACGGCGTCGGCCAGTTCCCGTACGGCCGCCGGGATCTCGGGGGGCAGCGGCCGGCCGCGCAGGTGCGCGGCGGGCGCGGCCTCCACCAGCGGGATCACCACGTTGAGCTGGGCCAGCAGCCGCACCAGGGAAGGGCTGCGCCCGTGCACCCGGGCCCGGCGGCCGAGCACGAGGTCGTAGGCGTGGTCGATGGCCTGGGTGACCTCCTGGCGGCGTTCCTCGTAGCGGGCGCCGGGGCCGCCCGCGGCCTCCAGGGCGCCGGCCAGGGCCCGGTAGGTGTCCGCCACGGCGGTGCGCTCGGGCTGCCGGCGGCGCAGCGGCCAGCCCAGCAGGGTCAGGGCGAGGACGAACAGCCCGCCCGCGGTCAGCAGCAGCGGGGCCGTCCACCAGGGCTCGGGCAGCGGCAGTCCGGCGCCGATCACGGCGTTGAGCAGGAGCAGCAGTCCGGACACGGAGGCGACCGTGCCGATGGAAGAGATCATCCCGGAGACGAGGGCGATGAGGGTGAGCGCTCCGACGGCCAGCCAGCCGTGCCCGTAGACCAGGGTGCCCAGCGCCACTCCGACGGCGCCGACGAGCTGGGGGACGGCGATGTTCAGGACGCGCATCCGGTAGGCGTCGGCGGTGTCGCCGAGGACCCCGGCGAGGGCGCCCATGGAGGCGAGGGCGCCGTATTCGGGCTCGTCGAGGGCGAAACCGACGGCGAGCGGCACGGACATCGCGACCGAGGCCCGGGCCACGGCGGCCCACGGGATGGGCGCGGAACTGGGCTTCAGCCCGCCCAGCAGCCAGGAGGGCGGAGCCAGCGGAAGGTGCCGGGCTCTGCGCGACGATATGTGTTCGGTGCGTTCGGTGCTCATTCCCGCTTCCGTGCCCGCCGCTCGCGATTCGGTTCTTCTGGGATCTTCTGCATGGTTCTGTGTGTGTTGGTACCTTCCGAGCTTATGGGGTGCGGCGTAGTCGGCCCATCACCCAGGCGGCAAGTGCGGCGGCGAGCCCGATCACCAGCACCACCCAGGCGGTGGTGCGCAGGTACGCGGTGAGGGCGTCGTACACCGCCCCGGCGGCGGGTCGGTCGATGTCGGCGGGCAGGTCGTCCAGGGTGAGCCGGCGGCAGACGTCCACCGCGAGCCACAGCAGTCCGGCCCCGACGGCCAGTCCCGCTCCTGTGGCCATGACGGCGCGTCGGCGGTGGACGGCGACGGCGACGGCCGCCGCGGCCAGGAGCAGGGTCAGTACGGGGAGCCAGACGCCCGCGACTTCGAGCATGTGGAAGCCCTTCCGGAGAGCGGCGAGATTGTCGTACTCCATGACCTTCACGGTCAGGTGGGTCACCGGGATGCGGTCGGCGAAGGGCACCTCGTCGGCGACGAGGTCGCCCCTGACCTGGGCGATGACGGGCGCGAGGTCGATGGTGAGGGCGTCGCCGCGGCCGGTGGTGAGGGCGTCGAGGAACGCGGCGTGGGCGGCGCGGTTGGCCGCGTCCCAGGCGGTCCGGTAGGCGTCGGTGCCGGCGAAGGAGTGCAGGGCCTCGCCGAGCAGGGTGTCCAGGCCGATCTGGAAGGGGCCCGCGTCGATCTGCCCGGCCAGGGCGCGCGTGACCTGCGTGACGACGACCTCCTGCACCTTCGGGTTCTCGGCGAGGGGGGACATGGCGGCGGTGTACCGGTCGGCGTCGCCCAGCTCGCGGTCGGCCCAGTACGCGACGGCGCTCGCGGGCACCAGAAGGGCCACGAGCACGATCAGGACCGTCGACAGGATGGTGCGCACGTCACCAGGGAATGCGGGCACGGGGCCGGGCGCGAGCGGTGTTGCTGCGGGCGGGTGGTGGGCCCTCGGCGGGCGCGCCACGTGGGGGACCGAACTGCCCGCCCAGACCCTGATCGGCGTCGCCGCGCTCGCCCTGCCCGACATGCTCTTCGAGATCGACGCGGTGGCCGTGCGCACGCCCTGACCACTGATCCACTTGCCGGTCGGGGGTGGCGGGTGTGCCCTGGAGGATGGGAGAGAGGAGCCCGTCATGGCACATGCGGCACCTTCCGCCTTCGGGCGGCACCGGCAGACGGCGAACACGGCCCACCTGCACAAGAGCGCGTTCGTGGGCCCCGTGCTCCTCGGACTCGTGTACGGATTCTGGGCCGCCTTCATCGAGCGCCAGGCGGGGCCGGTGACCGCGGGCAACGTCTTCTACGGGATCCTGTGCGGCGTGATCTTCGCAGCGATCATGTTCGGCCTGGCCAGGGTCGGTCCCCGGATGATGCGTGAGGTCCACGCCGCCGCCTACGGAGCCTTCGGCGGCATCGCGGCGGGCTATCTGCACAGCCTCACCGACCAGTCGATCCTCAAGGCCGTCGTGGTGGGCCTCGCCGTGGCCGCGGGCGTCGGCCTGGCGGCGTTCTACCGCTACTACACGCACGAGGACTGAGCACCGGACCGCGAGCGCCGGTTGCCCGGGCCGAGAGGCCCGGGCAACCGGCGCTCCGCGCCTGTGCGCGCGCCGTCCTACGCGGCCGAGTCCGCGGGGGCGGTCCGCTGCGGTTCGCTCTCGGGCTCGACGGTCGTGGCCGTCGCTGGGGTCGTGGCGGTGGCCGTGGTCGGCTCGGTCTTCTGCCGGACCGGCGGGGAGAACCGGGTGACCTCGGCGCGGAGCATGGCGTTCAGTGCGGCGTACGGGTCGATGGGCATGGCGGAACCTCACGGTGCTCAGGTGGGTGTGGGGGCTGCGTTCGGACCTCGGTCCGCTCAGCAGCGCAGCACCACACTCCGCACCGTCCGCCGGGACAGGGCCGGTTCGGCCGCGTCCTGGGCGGGCCCGCACGCCGGGGCGGCGCGGTGTTCCACGTGAAACACCGCGCGTGGTGCCCGCCGTACGCCGGTCGGTCCGCGCGTGATCGTCCGTACGGCCGTCCGAGCCTCGGGATCCGGAGCCGGGGCCGGATCCGACGGGCCCTCGCCGGGCTCGGGGGACTCGGCGGGCGCGCTCGGCGCGGCGGGCACGGCGGGCACGGCGGAGGCGGGCCGGAACTCGGCGGCCGCGGCGCCGGCCGGTCCGGCGCCGAAGACGCACAGCAGCACGACACAGACCACGGTCAGAGCCCTGGCCAGTGCCGAACGCGCGTGGTGCCTCCCGTTCATGCGAGGGGTGTGCCCCGCCACGCCGGGAGACTCCCGGACGGACCCCGAGAAGCCCCCGACCGGGGGACGAAGACACCCCCCACGGCTGACAGGACACCCGGGGCCGGTGGGCTCAGTGGGTGCGGCGCTGCCCGGTCAGCCGGGCCAGCACGGCGGTCTCGCCGCCGACCAACCGCAGTTGGGCCCGGCCGGGCGGGCCCTCGTGGCCGGAGGTCCTGCCGGGGGAGACGCGGACGACGGTGAACACGGCCGTACGGCTGTCCGCGCGGGGGATCTCGATGGTCCGGCCCCGCCGCAACGTGCCGAGGCGGAGCCCTTCCACGGTCACCACCGCGGTCCCGGCCGCACCGGGAGCGGGCCCCCCGGTGTCCCAGGCGACCTCCTCGCGATCGCCGTTCAGCGGCACGTCCACGCCCAGGCTGGGGATCCGCAACCGCAGCGGCCGCGCGGCCCGCAGAGGTCCGTTGACCTCCCGCAACGGCCCGGGTTCGGTCCTCGGCGACCGGGCCCCCGTGCCGGAGCCGTGCTCGCCGGACTGCTCCAGCTCCCGTACCAGCCGGCGGTGGCCGGACAGCCCCAACGCCCGCGACGGCAGCGCGTCGTCGGTGGTCACGGCCGCGGTCCGGGCACCCTCGGTCCGTTGCAACACCGCGATGCCGGTGGACAACAGAACCACCGTCAGCGCGGCGACGGCCCACTTGGCGCGGGGCATGGGATTCCCTCCTGTCCGGCCCGGGCGGCCGGGGTCATGTGAGCAGTGGACACTTCCTCTGCCCATCGGCACCCCGTGCAACACGGTGGACTGACATCGCGTCACGGGCGTGTCGTCGCCCGATCGGTGAGTCTTCGCAGATCGCGAAGGGTCCACCCGCCGGATCCCCGGGGTGGTGCCCCTGCGCCCGAACGGGTGAGAGTTCGGGCGTGTCCAGGTCGTCCCCGCCCGCTGCGCGGGAGGCACCCCCTAGAGCCAGTCCTCCGGCCTGATCCGAAAGACAGGCCCTAGCCGCACATGACGACCGCGGCCGTGCCCGCCCCCATCAGCGCGCCGGCCAGATGCATGGCCGGGTGGCCGTAGTCGCCGTACCAGAGGTGGCGGGCCAGGCCGCCGAGCGCGGCCAGCGCGGCGATGATCCCGATCTGACCGAAGAGCGTGACGGCGCAGCAGGGGGCCAGGAGCAGCAGGAACGAGTTGAGCCAGAACGGGGCGGCGCCCGTCCAGCCCCGCCATTCCCTGATCGCCGTCGCCATGTACTACGGGCCCCCTCGTGCTCAACCGGTCGGCTGCACAGCCTCCTTGGGTGCGGAAGCGGGCACAAGGGCTCGTTCGGCTAGAAAACCGAAAGCCAGGCCGAAAGTCGTCCACAGAGCCGTCTGGACGGCCAGGGACGCGAGGCGGAACTCCCAGATCAGCGCGCCGGGGAAGCCCTCCGGGACCTCGTCGACGCCGGGCAGCAGGGCGTACGAGAGGCCGATCAGCAGGAGGAAGGCCGCGCCGGCGACGATCGACGCGTTCCAGTTGCCGAGCCTCGGCGCGAGCCGCCGGCCGAGGATCAGCGCGCCGGCCGCCAGCAGCACGCTCAGGGCGACCATCAGGAGGTAGAGGGCGGTCCGCCGGGCGGCGGTCTCGGGATCGCCCACGGCGGGGGGATTGGCGGGGTACTTGAAGAACGGCACCAGCGTCACGGTGACGTACAGGGCCCCGGTGACCAGGGCGGCCGTGGCGCGCGGGCCGAAGCGGCCGATGCGGCCCAGGGCGAAGCAGTAGACGAGCGCGGCGATCCCGCCGAGCGCGACCGCGTAGAGCAGGACGCCCGTGCCGAGCCCGGCCGTGGCCTGGAGGGCCCGGCTGACCGGCGCGTCCTCGCCGTGGTCGTGACCGGCCGAGGCGGCTTCCTCGATGGCGATCGCCGCGTCCACCTTGGACTCACCGAGGAGGTAGGCGACGAGGAAGGCGGCCACGCCGGCCAGCAGGCCGGCGAGCATGCCGCGGACGAGCAGGGTGCGGGGGGAGACCCCACCCGGAGAAGAGGAAGTCATGGTGCGTCGGTTCCCTCGCTGAGACGTCGGTCGGTGGCAGGGGAATCAGTGGCAGGGGAAACCGAGCAGGTGGCGGCCGTCGTGCAGCCACTCGTGGATGGTCTCCCCCTCGAAGAGGGAGGTGGCACCCTGCTCGGCGCCGACGAAGTACAGCAGGACGAGCATGAGGACGCCGACGAACACGGCCCAGGGGGCCAGCTCGGAGAGCGAGATGGGGGCGATGACGGGTGAGTTCGTCGTGGGCACGGCGGTGTGGGCCATGGCAGAACCTCCAGAGGGAAACACGCGTCCCGGTCAGTGGTGGTGCTCGCTACGACGGTGGCGGGTCTGACTTTCCTCCCCTCGGGGAGGCTTCACAGTGGCGCGACCGTGCCGGATTCTCACCGGGCTTCCGTCGTTCCGTCGTAGGTCAATTGAACCATTTGTGACCGTACCGCGCTTACGCTCGCCTGATGAAGACCCCGTTGGTGCGAGTTCGACTGGTCAGTTTCCCTCTGGACGCGGCCGCCCGTCAGGGCCGCTTCGGTCACGCGCGGCCGTGCCCGGGTCACGAGGGGCTGCGCGGTCCGGCCATGGGTGAGTGGGCCGGGCTGACCCTGGACGAGGTGGTGGGCCGGGATCCGGCGGCCGTGCGCGCCTGGCTGACCGATCCGGCGTACGCGCCGCCGGGCGGGGAGTCCGTGAACGCGCTGATCGCCCGCGTCGGGGCGGAGCTGGCGGGCCTGGCCGAGGGCACGCACCGGATGGTGGTCGAGCAGGCCGTCGTGCGCGCGGCCGTGGTGCACGCCCTGGAGCTGCCCGCGGCGGCCTTCTGGCGGCTCGACGTACGGCCGGAGTCGGAGACCACCCTCACCGGGCGGGCGGGGCGCTGGAACCTCCTGGTGGGCCGGCCGCAGGACGAGCAGCCGCAGGACGAGCCGTAGCCGTCGCCGTAGTGGTGACCGCCGTAGGGGAAACGATTCGGCCCGGACCCCGCGACGCGGTCCGGGCCGAATCGACACCACCCGCGCGTCAGGCGACGATCCAGTCGGACGTCGAGATCACCGGCTGCACGCCGTCGCGGTGGATGGTGCCCTCGATCAGGCCGTACGGCCGGTCCGCCGCGAAGTAGACCTCGTTGTCGTTCTTGAGGCCGAAGGGCTCCAGGTCGACGAGGAAGTGGTGCTTGTTGGGGAGGTTGAGGCGCACCTCGTTGACCTTGGGGCAGTTGTCGAGCACACGCTCGGCCATCTGGTTCAGGGTCTGCTGCAGCGAGTACGAGTACGTCTCCGCGAAGGCTTCCAGCATGTTCTTGCGGACCTTCTTGTACGCCTGGTCCCAGTCGTACCCGGCGTCGTCGGCGGCGAGCGCCGAGTGCGCCCAGCGCGCGGTGACCTTGGTCGCCAGGATGCGGTCGTACGCCTCCTGCAGGGTCGTGTACCTGTCCTTGATGTAGCCGTGGAACTCGGAGTTGGTCGAGTTCATCACCGTCAGGTCCTTCAGCCCCGAGATGACCTGGAGGCCGGTCGTCTCGCTGTAGGTGATCTGCGCGGTCCGCACCTCCTGGCCCTTGCGGACGAAGGAGTGCTGCTCCTTGCGCGTGGGGACCGGGATGCGGTCCCACGCGTACTCCTCGATGCGGATCTGGGCCTCGCGGATCGGCTGCTGCGAGGAGACGAAGTGCTTGGCGAGCTGGATGCCGAAGGCCTCGGGGGATTCGATGCCGTGCTCCTTGCCGAAGGCGTACACCGTGTTCTTGGTGGTGTCGGTCGGCAGGCAGTTGGCGTTGTCGCCGGTGAGGTGGACGTCGCGGAACTCACCGCGGAGCGCGACCGAGACGTTGAGGTCACGGATCTCGTGCCAGGAACCGTCGCCGCCCTTGCGGGTGACCTTCACGATGCGGTTCTCGGCCTTGCCGTACTGGTTCTGGGCCAGGACGTGCTTGCTCATGCTGTCTTCCTTCGGGTACTCGGGAACACGGAGTCCGGTGGTCTGGATCCCGTACGCCCGGCGTCCAGCGCCCGCCCGAATCAAGGACGTCCCGCTCCCCGCCGTTCGGCCCCTCGCGGAGGGACCGCCCCGGGCCTGACGTGCATCCCGGTTCGTAGGTGCTTGGCCTGTTGTGTCTTACGGCCTGCACGGATTGCAGCATGTGTACGGGGGGTTGATCCCCGTACAAATCCTCCGAACACCAGCACCCACGCCTTGGGCGACCCCACAGAATCGCAGGTCAGGTGGTGTGCGCATCCGCCACCGAGAGGGCCTCGTCGAGGATCGCCAGCCCCTTGGCCACGTCCTCGGGCGTGATGTTGCACGGCGGCGCGACGTGGATGCGGTTGCCGGCGACGAGCGGCCAGAGCCCGCCCTTCTTGCAGGCGGCCGCGAACTCGGCCATCGGGGCGTTCTCCGCACCGGAGGCGTTGTACGGGACCAGCGGCTCCCGGGTCTCCTTGCTCCGGACGAGTTCCAGGGCCCAGAAGGTGCCGAGCCCGCGGACCTCGCCGACCGAGGGGTGCCGCTCGGCGAGCGCGCGCAGGCCGGGTCCCAGCAGCTCGGCGCCGGTGCGGGCGGACCGCTCGACGATGCCCTCTTCCTCCATGACGCCGATCGTCGCCACGGCGGCCGCGCAGGCCAGCACGTGCCCGGAGTACGTCAGCCCGCCCGGGTAGGGCTTGCGGGCGAAGCTCTCGGCGATGGCGGCCGAGATGGCGACCCCGCCGAGCGGCACGTAGCCGCTGGTCACGCCCTTGGCGAAGCAGATCAGGTCGGGGGTCACGTCCCAGTGCTCGGAGGCGAACCACCTACCGGTGCGCCCGAATCCGACCATGATCTCGTCGAGCACGAAGACGATGCCGAAGCGGTCGCACAGCGCGCGGACCCCGGCCAGGTAGCCGTCCGGGTGCACGAGCACGCCCGGGGCGCCGCCGACGGTCTCCAGGATGATCGCGGCGATGGACTGCGGCCCCTCGAAGACGATGGTGTCCTCCAGGTGGCGCAGGGCCCGCTCGCACTCCTCGGCTTCGGTGGCCGCGTAGAAGGGCGAGCGGTAGGCGAACGGCCCCCAGAAGTGCACGACGCCGGCGGTCGCGGAGTCGTTGCCGAAGCGGCGGGCGTCGCCCGTCAGGTTGATCGCGGTGGAGGTGGCGCCGTGGTACGAGCGGTACGCGGACAGCACCTTGGGCCGGCCGGTGTGCAGCCGGGCCATGCGGACGGCGTTCTCCACGGCCTCGGCCCCGGCATTGGTGAAGAAGATCTTGTCGAGGTCGCCGGGGGTGCGTTCGGCGATCAGCCGGGCCGCCTCGGAGCGCACGTCGACGGCGAAGCCGGGCGCGACGGTGCACAGCTTGGCCGCCTGCTCCTGGATGGCCGCGGTGACCTTCGGGTGCTGGTAGCCGATGTTCGTGTAGACCAGGGCGCTGGAGAAGTCGAGGAAGCGGTTGCCCTGGTAGTCCCAGAAGTACGAGCCCTCCGCACCGGCCACGGCGAGCGGATCGATGAGTTCCTGCGCCGACCACGAGTGGAAGACGTGCTTCCGGTCAGCGTCTTTCACGGCGGCGAGGGCGTCGGCTTCTGCGTTCATGAAACGAGCGTAGTTGTCCATGATGTGGACGGGCCGGGGGTCGGCCCGCCGACACCGGCCGGGTCAGGCCAGGGCTTCGCCGTACAGCCGGAACAGCCGGGGTCCCGGGGTCTCGGCGGCGGCTCCCAGCCGGGCCCAGGCCTCCGCCGCCGCGGCCCGGGCCGTCGTGCCCGGCCAGGGCCGCGGCAGCAGCTCCGGCGGGAGCAGCGGATCCGGGAGCATCGCGGCCGAGAAGGCCGCCGCCAGTGCCACGGCGTGCGCCAGCCCGGCGGCCGGCCCGGGCTCGGCGGGACGCTCCGCGAGGGCGTGGAGCTCCCCGTACCCCTCCGCGATGTCCGGGAGCGGCCAGAGCCGCTGCGCCAGGGCCCGAGGGTCGCGGGTGCCGCCCACCGCGAGGTCCCGGGTGCTCAGGCAGGTCAGCGCCTCCGAGAGGTCCAGATCCGCCGCGTGCGCCCGCACGTACGGGCCGATCGCGTTCGGCGTGACGTACAGGCCGCCCTGGACCGGCGCCGCCCCCAGCCCGGTCAGCGCGTCCCGCAGGGAGTCCCGCGCGGCCCGCGCGGATTCCGGCACGGCGAAGGCGAAGGCGTGCCAGAGCCCGTCCCAGGGCTCCAGCCCCCGGTCCTGCCGGTAGGCGTGCCGGACGAACTCCACCTCCGGTACGAGCACCGGCCCGACCTCCGTCTCGGTCCCCGCCAGGCGCAGCACGGCCCGCCGGCCGCGCCCCTCCACGGTGAACCGGCCCTCGGTCACCAGCCGCTTCACGCACAGCCGCACCTGCTGGTCGGTCATCCCGAGCAGCGCGGCGACCTCGTAGAGCTCGTCGCCCGCGACCGTCCCGTCCTCCCGGACCAGCGCGTGCACCACCATCCGCGTGGGGATCGCACTCATCGCGCGGCCACCTCCTTGTGCATCGTCGTCACACCCCCGAATCCCAGCACGTCCCGCAGCCAGGGCGTGCGTCGCACCCGGACCGCCCGGAACCCGTGGCGCTCGTACGGCTCCCGGGCCCGCGGGTTCTCCGCGACCAGGTCCAGCCGGATCCGCCGACCAGGCCGCGCCCGGCCGGCTGGAAGCCCGCCACGCCGACCACCCGGCCGCGCGAGCCGCCCTCGCCGCCTTCGCCGCCGGACAGTGCGGTGACCGCGCGGTCCGTGTGCGGGTGTCCGGCGATGAACCGGCGCCCGGCCTCCGGGGGGCCGAGCGCGAGGCCCAGCTTTCCTCCGAAGGCCTCCCAGTACGGCTCGGCGACGCGCGCCGCGGCCCCTTCGGGCACCCCGCGCCGTACCGCCACGCTCTCCGTCGTCATACGCACAAGGCTAATACGCTCATTGTCGATACGATCGTTTTTAATGCGAGCGAACAAATGAACGAATGAACGAGCCGAGGAATCCGGAGCCGTGGTGGCGCGGGCCCCCGCCCTGGCGGCTGACGCTGACGGCGGTGTTCGCACCGCGCTCCCTCTTCCCACCCGGCCTGCTCGCCGATCAGCGGAGCTTCCTGGAGGAACTCAGCCGTCCAGCGTGAGCCGTGCCAGTTCCCGTGCGGCCGCCGGTCGCACCGCCCCGCCCCCGTGACTCCCGTACACGCCCTCCTCGTTCACGCCCTCCTCGCACGCGTACGCCTCGTACGCCTCGGCGCCGAGCGCGGCGCGGGCCGCCGCCTCCACCCGCGCGGCGTCGGGGCGCGAGTGGTCCGGCCCGCCGCGCACGGCCAGGGCCGCGGCCAGCAGCCGGGCCGCCTCCCGGGGCCGGTCCAGCCGTACGGCCTGGTCCGCCACGCCGACCAGCACCTGGGCGAGCGTCGGCGCGTGTCCGGAGGCCGCGGCCAGCTCCAGCGCCTCGGCCCGGTGGGCGCGGGCGGTGGCCAACTCGCCGTCCGCCGCGTCCAGATACCCGAGGCTGTCGAGCACGACCGCATCGAACACCGGATGTACGGCGACCTCGCGGACCGCCGCCTTCGCCCGCGCCAGTTCGGCCCTGGCCGGCACCGTCTCGCCGTTCCAGCGCGCCAGGTCCGCCTTGCCGTGCGCCATCATGGCCAGCGCCTCGGGCCAGCCGGCCGCCACCGCGTCCCGCTCCGCCCGGGCCATGGCCGCCGCGCTGCCCGCAGGGTCCCCGGCCAGCCGGAACAGCTGCGCCTGCCGGACCCGGGCGTACAGCCGGTCCTCGACGACGCCCAACTCGCCGAGGACCGCCACGGCTTCCTCGTAGTGGCCGATCGCCGCGCCGTGGTCGCCGCGCCGGGCCACCAGATCGGCCAGCAGCGTCAACGCGAAGGAGGTCCCCCAGCGTTCCCCGAGCCCCCGGAACCCGGCCAGGGCCGCCTCGATCGCGGCCTCCGCCTCGGCGGGCGGGCCGCCCGCCCCGAGCAGGGTCTTGGCGCCCTCCAGCCGGGCCTGCGCCCGGACCCAGGGGTCTTCGTCGGTCAACAGACCAGCCCACGCGTCCGGAGGGGCCGCCTCGCCCTTGTCCGCGCTGCGCAGCAGCCGGTCCAGCGGCTCCAGGAAGCGGACCACGGGGTGCCGGCTCCCGGTGCGTGCGGCGAGCAGCAGCCCCTGGCCGAGCAGTTCCGCGGTCCGCCGGTCGTCACCGAGTCCGGCCGTTGCGAAGAGCGCCGCCAGCGCGCAGGCCACGGCGCGGGCCCCGTCGTCCCCGTCGTCGTCCGGCCTGTCCGACCCGGCGGGGACGGCCGGGACGGGCAACGCGAGCGCCCGGGCGGCCAGTTCGGCGCCTTCCGCCTTGTGCCCGCCGAGCCACCAGTACCACCCGGCCGCCGCCACCAGCGCCACGGCCGCCCGCGCGTCGCCCGCCGTGATCGCGCCGCGCAGCGCCGCCGCCAGGTTGTCGTGCTCCGCGGTGAGCCGCCCGAGCCACTCCAACTGCTCCGCCCGCCGCAGGTACGGGTCCGCGGCTCGGGCCAGGCCGGTGAAGTACGCGGCGTGCGCGCGGCGCAGCGACTCCCGTTCGCCCGCCTCCTCCAGCCGCTCCAGGCCGTAGGCGCGGATCGTCTCCAGCATCCGGTAGCGCCCGTCGCCCGCGGTCACCAGCAGGGACTTGTCGGTCAGCGACGTGATCAGGTCGAGCACGTCGTACGCCTCGACCGCCCCGCCCGCGCAGACCTCCTCGGCCGCCTCCACCGTGGCGCCACCGGGGAAGGCGGCGAGCCTGCGCAGCAGGACCCGTTCGGCCTCCGTCAGCAGCTCCCAGCTCCAGTCGACCACCGCCCGCAGGGTCCGGTGCCGGCGCTGCGCCGTCCGCGCGCCGTCCGTCAGCAGCCGGAAGCGGTCGTCGAGCCGGGTCGCGAGCTGCTCGACGTCCATCGTGCGCAGCCGGGCGGCCGCCAGTTCGATGGCCAGCGGTATCCCGTCGAGGGCCCGGCAGATCCGGGTGACGGACCGGGCGCTCTCCTCGGTGACGGCGAAGCCGGAACGGGCCGCCGCCGCCCGGTCGTTCAACAGTCGCACCGCCGCGTAGGACAGGGCCTGGGCCGCGTCGGCGTCCGCGGGCGGGAGGGGCAGCGGACGCACCGGCCACAGGGCTTCGCCGGTGAGGCCGAGCGGCTCCCGGCTGGTCGCCAGGATGCGCAGCCCCGGGCAGGCGCCGAGCAGCCGGTCGGCGGTCGTGGCGGCGGCCTCGACCAGGTGCTCGCAGTTGTCGAGGACCAGCAGGGCGGTGCGGTTGCGCAGGGCCGCGACGAGCCGGTCCAGCGGGTCGCCGGTGCCGGCCGGCTGGTCCCGCAGGGCCAGCGCGTTCAGGACGGCGGGCGCCACCTCGGCCTCCGCGCTCAGCGGTCCGAGTTCCACCAGCCAGACGCCGTCGGGGAAGTGGGCGAGGAGGGGGCGGGCGCTCTGGACGGCCAGCCGGGTCTTTCCGGCGCCGCCGGGTCCGGTGAGCGTGGTGAGCCGGTACCGGTCCATGAGGGACCCCACGTGGTGGAGGTCCTCCTCGCGGCCGACGAAACTGGCCAGCCCGGACCGCAGGTTGGTCGGTGGCGACGAGATCGCGGCCGGCGTCGGGGACGGCGAGGGGGAGGACGGCGACGTCGGTGTCGGCGTCGGTGTCGGCGCCTCGCCCGTGGGCGACGGCCCCGCCGGGACCTCGACCTCTCCGCGTAGTACGGCGGTGTGCAGGGCGGACAGCTCGGGCGAGGGGTCCACCCCGAGCTCCTCGGCGAGGGCCGCGCGGGCCTCCCCGTAGACGGTGAGGGCCTCGGCGGGCCGTCCGGCCGCGACGAGCGACCGCATCAGTGCGCCGACGAGCCGTTCCCGCAAGGGATGTTCGGCGACGAGGGAGGTCAGCTCGGCGGTCAGTTCCCGGCCGCGTCCCACCCGTAGATCCGCCTCGACGCGGTCCTCCAGGACCGCCGTCCGCAGCTCCGTCAGTCGGGTCACCGGGGCGCGGAAGAACGGGGCGGCGGCGACGTCCAACAGGGCCGGGCCGCGCCACAGTTCCAGGGCCTCGCGCAGCAGCCGTGCCGCGGTGTCGGGGTCCCGTACCAGTGCCGCGCGGCCGGCGGCGGCCAGCCGTTCGAAGCGGACCACGTCGACCGCGTCGGGTTCGACGAGCAGGCGGTATCCGGCCGGGTGCGATTCCACGTCGATGCCGGGCAGGGCCCGGCGCAGCCGCGACACCAGTGCCTGAAGGGCGTTGGCGGCGCCGGCCGGTGGGGTGTCCTGCCAGATGCCGTCGACCAGCAGCTCGGAGGCGACCACCCGCCCCGGTTCGAGGGCCAGCAGGATCAGCAGGGCCCGCAGGCGGGTCCCTCCGACTCCGATGCCGCTTCCGTCCTCGCCCCGTACGTCCAGGGCACCCAGCATCGAGATCCGCATGGCGACATTGTGCGGGGAGCCCCGGCGGTATTGCCATGGTGTTGTCCGGGGCCGGTTCGTCGGGGACGGCGCCCGCGGGGGTGAATTGCGGGCGGCCGTCCTTCGTCGTGTCGGGCCGGTGGGTTATTTGTCGGAGTAGCTGAAGTTCCCGACCGTCCAGGCGCTGACGTCCTTCAGCGCGATCCGATACATTCCGCCGGTTTCGGGGATGCCCAGGGTGCCCTGGAGGATGCGTGCCACGTGGAAATGAAGGTGGGAGGGTGCCCCGGCCTGCTGTCTGTCGCCGCGTCCGGGAGAGCTGAAGATCTCGGCGAACGGGGCCAGCTGGTCGGAGTCCCGTAGGACCTCGGCCACCCGCTGACGCCAGACGCTCTCGGGGGCGAGGCGGCCTGTGATGACGGCGCCGTGGACCACGACGGTCAGGGACATCTGATTGGTCTGCTCCGACTCGACCATGGTGGCGAGATCGAGGAGCAGGTCGTCAGGGATCGACATGGGCACGGACTCTAGCAAGGGTGCTCGCCCAGCGGCCGGGCTTCCGGGGAGTGGCCTGTTCGGCGCGCTCCAGGACATACGGACGGGGGGGGGCCGCCCCCCCCCGGGGGGGGCGGGGGGGGGGGGGGGGCCCCCGGCCGGGGGGGGGGGGGGGCGGCGGGGGGGCGGGGTGGGGGGGGATGGAGTGTTGTGGGAGGGGGGGCGCC
>NZ_JBICYT010000012.1:0-218185 GCF_043201215.1 Streptomyces sp. NPDC048331
GTTGAGTTCTCAAGGAACGGACGCTTCCTTCGTACTCACCCCCGCGACATCCGCTGGGGCTTTCCTCCGGGCTTTCGTTCTGTTCTTGCGTTTCCAACTCTACCAGATCATTTCCGCGCCGTTTCCGGCGGTGGATTTGAATTCGGTGACCGTTGGGGGTCTTTGCCTTTCGGCGTTCCACCACTTTAGCGCTTATCCCTTGCGGCTCATAATCGAGCCACTGGCCAGGAATTCGGGCGTGCCGAATAGGACCCCGCCAGGGGTAAGTCGTAGGTAGTGGGTTGGCCGCTCCGGAGGTCTGCTGACAGCAGTGCCCCGTTCAAGCGGCTCGGGCTACGTTAGGCGTCCGGAAGGGCCGAGTCAAGTTGAGCGGCGGCGTGGCGCGTGGGCGCGGTACGGGCTCACCGTCGGGTCATGGGTGACCCAGAAGCGGTACGGGTGGGCCGCGCCGGCTCCGCCCACTCCCGTGCGCGGGCCGCTGCCCACCAGGTCCGCCGAGGTGGGGGTACCCGTAAGGAGGGACAACGGGGAATCGGGTCCCGCGCAGAGGTCGGTGCCGTCGAGGGAGCGGTCCACGTCCAGGGCTGTGGCCAGGCGGGCCGGACCCTTGGCCAGTTCTCTCGGACTTCTGGCTGAAACTCGACGTTTGGTGGCCAGGTCGGCGCCGACCGTGACCTCCCCCGCGCGCAGCAGCACCCCACTGGCATGACCCGGGGGCCGCACACCAGGTTGAGGCTGAACCACATGCCGTAGATGAAGTAGACGTACGCGTGTCCGGGTGGACCGAACATGGAGGCGTTGCGGGCGGTGCGGCCGCGGTAGGCGTGTGAGCCGGGGTCGGTCTCCCCCTCGTAGGCCTCCACCTCCGTGATGCGCAGTTCGAGAGGGCCGTCCGTGGTGCGGCGGACGAGGGTGCGGCCCAGGAGGTCCGGGGCCACGGTGAGGACCGGGCGGTCGAAGAAGGACCTGGGCAGGGGCGTACGGTCAGGGCGCGCGCTCATCCGGTCGAGCGTAGTGGAACCCGTCCGCCTGGAACCGGGGCCTAAGGTTCCGCGTTGATACGGGGTAGTCGCGGCGTAGTCGCCAGATCCTTCAAGGGGAGTTAGAGCATGGGCTTCAAGAAGCTGTTCGCGAGCCTGGGCGCCGGTGGTGCTTCGGTCGACACGATCATCACCGAGCCGAACGTCGTACCGGGCGGAATCGTCCAGGGCGAGGTCCGGATCCAGGGTGGATCCGTGGAGCAGCAGATCGAGGGGCTGTCCGTCGGGCTGCAGGCGCGGGTCGAGGTCGAGGGCGGGGACCAGGAGTACAAGCAGGACATCGTCTTCACCAAGCAGCGTCTGGGTGGTGCCTTCAAGGTCCAGCCCGGCGCGCTGCACGTGGTGCCGTTCGGGCTGGAGATCCCCTGGGAGACGCCGATCACCCACTTCGGTGGTCAGCACCTGCACGGGATGAACATCGGGGTCAGCACCGAGCTGGAGATCGCTCGTGCGGTGGACGCGGGTGACCTCGACCCGATCAACGTGCACCCGGTGCCGGCGCAGCAGGCGATCCTCGACGCGTTCCGGCAGCTCGGCTTCACCTTCCGCAGCGCGGACATGGAGCGCGGGCACATCCGCGGGACGCGCCAGTCGCTGCCCTTCTACCAGGAGATCGAGTTCCTGCCGCCGTCGCAGTACCGCGGGCTGAACCAGGTCGAGCTCACCTTCATCTCCGACGGCCGGGAGATGGACGTCGTGCTGGAGATGGACAAGAAGCCCGGTCTGTTCACCGAGGGCAGCGACACCTACCGCTGCTTCCAGGTGGGGCTGCAGTCGTACCAGGAGACGGACTGGGCGGCATACCTGAACCAGTGGATCGCGAGCGTCGGTTCGCAGCGCAACTGGTTCTAGGCTCGGAACCGCGTCCGTCCGCGGGCGCGGTCCGATGTGTCGCTTCTCCGGAGGTTCAGCAGTGTCAGAGCAGAACAAGGCGCCCCTTCCGCACGACTTCCACCCCGAGGTCGCGTCCTTCGCGGTGACGAGCGAGGACGTCGCCCACGGAGCCGATCTGCACGCGGCCCAGGTCCTGACGGGGAAGAACGTCTCGCCGCAGCTGCGGTGGGAGGGGTTCCCCGAGGGCACGAAGAGCTTCGCGGTGACCTGCTTCGACCCGGACGCGCCCACGGGCAGCGGGTTCTGGCACTGGGTCCTCTTCGACCTGCCCGTCTCGGTGACGGAGCTGCCGACGGGGGCGGGCACCGGGGACTTCGCGGGGCTGCCGGAGGGTGCCGTGCACGCGCGGAACGACTACGGGACGAGGGACTTCGGCGGTGCGGCACCGCCGCGCGGGGAGCGGCACCGCTACGTGTTCACCGTGTACGCGGTGGACCAGGAGCACCTCGGCCCCGACGAGGACTCGTCGCCGGCCGTCGTCGGCTTCCATCTGCGGTTCCACGCCCTGGGGCGTGCGCAGCTCGTCGCCGAGTACGAAGCGCCTCCCGCGCGCTGATCGTTCCCCGAGCGTTTGCCCGGTCCTGGTCTAAAGAAGGCCAGGACCGGGCATTTTTATTGCGTTGTCCCGCGTGGCGCGCGCGGCCAGAGTGGTTCCGGGCCCTGCCGCCAGGGTGGTCGCGGGCCTGCACACGGGAGGTGGGCGAGATGCGGGACACGCTGGTGCTGAATGCGAGCTTCGAGCCGCTGTCGACAGTGACTCTGAATCGTGCTGTGGTTCTGGTGCTCCAGGACAAGGCCGTCGTCGAACAGTCGCACCCCGAGCTGCGTGTGCGCGCGGCCACCATGGATCTTCCGATGCCCCGGGTGATCCGGCTCTGCCGGTACGTCCGGGTGCCCTTCCGAAGACATGCTCCCTGGTCACGGAGGGGGGTGCTGGTCCGGGACCAGCACCGTTGCGCGTACTGCGGGAAGCGCGCGACGACCGTGGACCACGTACTGCCGCGGGCCCAGGGGGGTGGGGACACCTGGCTGAACACGGTGGCTTCCTGCGCCGAGGACAACCACCGCAAGGCGGCGCGGACTCCGGAGGAGGCGGGGATGCCTCTGCTCCGGAAGCCGTTCGTGCCGTCGCCGGCGGACGCGATGCTGCTGGCCCTGGGGGTGGCCGGGCGGGAGGCGCTCCCGGAGTGGCTGGAGCGTTCCGCCTAGGCGGATCCCCGTGTTGATGTAGCCGAATGGGCTGAGCGACGTAGTGCTTCTACGTCGCTCAGCTGACGAGCAGCTGGACGATGGCGATGATGCCGACCGTCACGATGACGACGCGCAGGACGGTCGGCGAGAGGCGGCGGCCGACCTTGGCGCCGATCTGGCCGCCGATCGTCGAGCCGACGGCGATGAGGACGACGGCGGTCCAGTCGAACTCGGCGACGAAGAGGAAGACGACGGCCGCGATGCCGTTCACCAGGGCGGCGATGACGTTCTTGACGGCGTTGACGCGTTGCAGGTCCTCACGGAGCAGCAGACCCATCAGGCCGAGGTAGAGCACGCCCTGGGCGGCTCCGAAGTAGCCGCCGTACGCGCTGGAGAGCAGCATGCCGCCGAGCAGGGCGGGCCCCCCGTCGGGGTGGCCGGTGTCGCCCCCGGCGGCTTCCTCGCGTCGGCGCAGCGCGGCGGCGAGCCGGGGCTGCAGGACGACGAGGGCCAGGGCCAGACCGATCAGGACGGGCACGATCGTGTCGAAGGACTCGGACGGCAGGGTGAGGAGCAGGATCGCGCCCGCGAGTCCGCCGACGAGGGAGACCGAGCCGAGCCGCAGGATGCGGGCGCGCTGACCCTGAAGCTCCTTGCGGTAGCCGATGGCCCCGCTGATCGACCCGGGCACCAGGCCGAGGGTGTTGGACACGTTGGCGGTCACCGGGGGCAGGCCGGTGGCGAGCAGCACCGGGAAGGTGATCAGGGTGCCGGAGCCGACGATGGTGTTGATCGTGCCCGCACCGATGCCGGCGGCGAGGACAGCGAGTGTTTCCCAGATGGACATGGACGGTGCCATCCCCTTTGCATGAGTGAGTCGCCTCCCCGCCATGAAGGTCGAGGGGCCTCACCGATCATGCAGGATGGGGTGGCCGGTCAGTCGATGGGGGGCTGTTCGCGGCGTTCCGCGGCGTCCTTGTCGCGGGCGGCCGGGATGCCGCCGCCGTCCTTGCCGGCGTTCTGCGGGTTGAAGCCCGAACCGCCGCCCATGGGGCCGAAGTTGCCCATGGCGCCGGAGAGGCCCTTGAGGGCGTCGCCGATCTCGCTGGGCACGATCCAGAGCTTGTTGGCGTCGCCTTCGGCGATCTTCGGGAGCATCTGGAGGTACTGGTAGGCGAGGAGCTTCTGGTCGGCGTCGCCGGCGTGGATGGACTCGAAGACCGTGCGGATGGCCTGGGCCTCACCCTCGGCGCGCAGTGCGGCGGCCTTGGCGTCACCCTCGGCGCGCAGGATGGAGGACTGCTTCTCACCCTCGGCGCGCAGGATCTCGGACTGTCGGACACCTTCGGCCTGGAGGATCGCGGCGCGCTTGTCGCGGTCGGCGCGCATCTGCTTCTCCATCGAGTCCTGGATGGAGGTCGGCGGCTCGATGGCCTTGAGCTCGACGCGGTTGACGCGGATGCCCCACTTGCCGGTGGCCTCGTCGAGGACGCCGCGCAGGGCCGCGTTGATCTCCTCGCGGGAGGTGAGGGTCCGCTCCAGGTCCATGCCGCCGATGATGTTGCGGAGCGTGGTGACGGTGAGCTGCTCGATGGCCTGGATGTAGCTGGCCACCTCGTAGGTCGCGGCCCGTGCGTCGGTCACCTGGTAGTAGATGACGGTGTCGATGTTGACGACCAGGTTGTCCTGGGTGATGACGGGCTGCGGCGGGAACGGGACGACCTGTTCGCGGAGGTCGATCCGGTTGCGGATCGAGTCGATGAACGGGACGACGATGTTGAGGCCCGCGTTGAGGGTGCGGGTGTAGCGGCCGAACCGCTCGACGATGGCGGCGCTGGCCTGCGGGATCACCTGGATCGTCTTGACCAGTGCGATGAAGACCAGAACCACCAGAATGATCAGGACGATGATGATCGGTTGCATGCGGTTCCCCGTGCCCTTCCGGCTGTCTGTGCTGCCCCGTTGATCGGAGTCTCGCAGACCTGGGGGCCGCGAGCAGGCTGGTTCTCACATCACGACGGCGGTCGCCCCGTCGATCTCCACCACGTCGACGGACTGTCCCGGTTCGAAGCTGGTGTCCGCGTCGAGGGTCCGCGCGGACCAGACCTCACCGGCGAGCTTGATGCGGCCGCCGCTGCCGTCGACCCGTTCCAGGACGACGGCGGATCTGCCCCGCAACGCGTCGATTCCGCTGCGGTGTTGGGGGCGCTGGGTGCGGTGCCGGTTGGCGATGGGCCGGACGACGGCGATGAGCGCGACCGACACGACGACGAAGACCAGGACCTGCGCCACCACTTCTCCGCCGAGGGCGGCCGTGACGGCGGCCGCGACCGCGCCCACGGCGAACATGCCGAACTCCGGCATGGCGGTCAGGACGAGGGGGATGCCCAGTCCGACCGCGCCGATGAGCCACCACACCCACGCGTCGATGTCCACATGGTCATGGTAGGTCGGGTGGGCGCGGTCGGGACAGAGTGCGGTAATCCGTAAGGGGGTTCAGCCGAGGGGAAGGCCCTGGGCGGTCCAGCGGTCGGTTCCGTTGCGCTCGACGACCAGCGGGAGGCCGAAGCAGAGGGAGAGGTTTCGGGAGGTCAGTTCGAGGTCGATCGGGCCCGCGGTGACCACCTTGCCCTGACGAATCATCAGGACGTGGGTGAAGCCGGGGGCGATCTCCTCGACGTGGTGCGTGACCATGACCATCGACGGGGCGAGCGGGTCGCGGGCCAGCCGGCCGAGACGGCGTACGAGGTCCTCGCGGCCGCCGAGGTCCAGACCGGCGGCGGGCTCGTCGAGGAGCAGCAGCTCGGGGTCGGTCATCAGGGCGCGGGCGATCAGCGTGCGCTTGCGCTCGCCCTCGGAGAGGGTGCCGAACTTCCGGTCGAGGTACTCGGTCATGCCGAGGCGGTCGAGGAAGGCGCGGGCGCGCTGCTCGTCGACGTCCTCGTACTCCTCCTGCCAGGTCGCCGTCATGCCGTACGCGGCGGTGAGCACGGTCTGCAGGACGGTCTGCCGCTTGGGCAGCTTGTCGGCCATCGCGATGCCGGCGACACCGATGCGGGGGCGCAGCTCGAAGACGTCGACCTTGCCGAGGGTGCTGCCGAGGATGGTGGCGGAGCCCTTGGTGGGGAAGAGGTAGCTGGAGGCGAGGTTCAGCAGAGTGGTCTTGCCGGCGCCGTTGGGGCCGAGGATCACCCAGCGCTCCCCCTCCTTCACCGACCAGGAGACCTGGTCCACCAGAGCCCGGCCCTCGCGGACCACGGATACGTCCACCAGCTCCAGAACATCGCTCATGAGCGTGTTGTCACCCCTTGCAGTCACGGTTTGCTGTGCGCGCCGGTAGACGCAGCCCCTATGGGAAAACCTACGCCACTCGGAGCGGGCTCCGGGTCCGGGGCCCGGTGCCGGGGCCGATCCGTAAAGTGGGGGGATGCTTTTCGAACCACGTTCAGGGCGCTTGGCCGCCTGGGGGAACGCATTGCTGGCCGGTCTGGTCTCGCCCGACGAGGCCGTGTTGTCGATCGTGGGCGAGGACGCCGTGCACCGGGTGGAGGGGCTGCCGGGCGAGACGGGCCCGGTCGGACTGACCCTGGCGCTCGGTCGGCTGCGCGCGCTGGGGGTGGTGGGGCTGCGGGTGGCGCTGCCCGCGCCGGGGCATCCGCTGGGGCTGAGCGGGCCGCCGGAGTTCAACGCGCGCGCCTTGGAGGCGGAGGAGGCGGTCGTCGCCGTGGGAGCGGCGCTGGGTCTGGTGCCGGAGGTGTCCGAGGCCGGGCCGGCCGGGGACGTGCACGTGTCGGTGACCTGGCACGTGCTGCCGGTACGGGAGGCCCCGCCGGCCGACGTGCCCTCGCTGGGCGAGGCGGAGCGGGAGCTGGCGGAGGCGCTGCGCGAGGCGACCGTGGTGCTGACCCGGCTGGACGTGGCGGGGTCCGGGCCGGTGGCCGACGCGGCGCTGTCGGCGTACCGGGCGCGGGCGGAGGCCGGGCGGGAGGCGCTGGCGCCGGGATACCCGGCGCGGGCCGTGCGGGTGCTGGCCCTGGCGCAGCGGGTGGACCTGATGGTGTCGCTGGCGTACGAGAGCGGGCACGGGGGTGCGGTGGCCGCCTCGGAGATGGCGGCACGGGCGGAGGCGCTGCGTCCGGTCGAGCGGGTCGCTCGGCGGGCGCTGGTGGCGGCGTACAACTCGGCCGTCGAGGCGCGCGAGCGGGGGTGACCTTCCTGGCCGGGGGCGGGCCGGGGGGCCGGGCCGGGGCGTGGGTGCGGCGCCGCTGCGCGGGCGGCCCCGGCTGCGCCGGGCTTCGTGGGGCTCCGCCCCACACCCCGCGCCTCAAACGCCGGCGAGGCTGGAATCGGCGCGCCACGACGCCGACGAGGGCGGGTGGGCGCGCCACGACGCCGGAGAGGGTGGGTGGGCGCGCCTCGGCGCCGTTGGGGCTGGGTGGGCGTGTCTCGGGTCAGTGCGGGGGTGCTTGTGTCGTGACGCCGGTCGGGCCGTCGCCCACCGGGACGGTGAACGTCCTGCCCGTTCCGGTGTCGATCACCGACAACGAGTCCGAGTCGAAGTTGCTGACGTGGACGCTACCGCCGTCCGGGCCGACGGCGAGGCCGTTGGGGCCGTTGCCCACGGCGACGGTTTCCGTGACGGTGCGGCTGCGGGTGCTCATCACCGAGACGTCGTCCGACCCACGGTCGGCGACGTAGACGCGGCAGCCGTCCGGCAGGACTCCGATGCCCGCGGGCTGGTCCCCGACCCGGATGCGGTCCGTCTCCCTGCGGGCCCGGGTGTCGACCACCGATACGTCGTCCGAGGTCAGGTTGGACACGTAGAGGTGATGACCGTCGGGGGTGAGGGCGAGGGCCGTGGGTCCGCCGCCGACGGGGATCGCGGCGGCGACCGTGCCGGTGTCGGTGCGGATCACCGAGACGCTGTCGGAGCCGGCGGAGGCGACGTACAGCGTGCGCGCGTCCGGTGTCACCGCGAGGCCCAGGGGCGCGTCGCCCACCGCGATGGTGTCCGTGACGGCCAGGGTGCGGGGGCTGATCACCGACACGGTGCCCGCCCCGACGTTGGCCACGTAGACGTTCCTGTTGTCCGGGGAGACCGTCACCCTGCTCGGTTCGTCCCCGACCGCGACGGTTTCGACGACCGTCCTCCTTCGGGTGTCGACCACGGACACGGTGTCCGCCCCGGAATCGGTCACATAGAGGCGGGTGCCGTCGGGGCTGAGGGCCACGCTGTCGGGCCCGTCCCCCACGGCAACGGTGCCCACGACCGTGCCGGTGCGGGGGTCGACGACCGAGACCGTGTCGGAGTTCAGGTTCGCCACGTAGACGAGGCCGGAGGCGGCGTGGGCGGGGCTCGCCGACGGCGCTGCCGCCTGCGCCCCGGGCGCGTCCGGCAGTCCCGTCAGGCCCACTGCCGCGGCGAGCGCGACGGCGGCGCATCGGCCGATGTACCGGTTCCTCGTCATGCGGGCAAAGCTAGGACCGCGGGCGGGGCCGCGGGGTGAGGCTCGCGCACGGGTGGGCGACGTCCCCCCGTCTGCCCCGTGACCACGTGCGGAGACACCGCAACGGCGCCGCTTCCTGGGGAGAGGGAGGAAGCGGCGCCGCGGGCGGGGTCAGGCCGTGCGGGGGGTCAGGCGTTGACGCCGGTGTTGCCGAAGGCGGGGTTCAGCAGGCCGATCACGTTGACGGTGTTGCCGACCACGTTCACGGGGATGTGCACGGGGACCTGGACCTGGTTCCCGGAGGCCACGCCGGGCGAGTTCAGGGCCTCGCCCTCCGCCGACGCACCGCCGTGCGCCGAGGAGACACCGGCGCCGGCGGCGAGGAGGCCGCCCGCGATCATGGTGACGGCTGCGGCCTTCTTGAAGTTCTTCACGTTCTCGTCCTCCAGTACGTCTGCCGCGACCAGCCGTCGCGGCACGCCTTGGAGAACGGCCGGCCCGCCATCGGGATACGCCATGTGGGCTACATACACCCGACCGTATGAATCTCAGTCCGGAACGAGACGGTCCGATTTCTCTCCGATCAGTCCGCGATTCCGTGCCTGACCGCCCACAATGCGGCCTGGGTCCGATCGGAAAGGTCCAACTTCATCAGGATGTTCGAGACATGGGTCTTGACCGTCTTCTCGGACAGGACCAGGGCGCGGGCGATCTCGCGGTTGGAGCGCCCGTCGGCGATCAGGCCCAGGACCTCGCGTTCGCGGTCGGTCAGCGAGCCGGGCCGGCCCGCCGGGGCGCCTTGGTCCTCCTGGGAGAGGAGCGCCAGGGCCACCTCCGGCTGGAGGAGCACGTGACCCGCGTGGACCGAGCGGATGGCCCCGGCCAGCGCGTCGGGATCGATGTCCTTGTAGACGTAGCCGGCCGCGCCCGCCCGCAGGGCGGGGACCACGGTCCGCTGCTCCGTGAAGCTGGTGACGATCAGCACCCGGGCCGGGTTCGCCAGCTCTCGCAGCCGGCGCAGCGCCTCGATGCCGTCGGTGCCCGGCATCTTGATGTCCATCAGGATCACGTCGGGCCCCAGCTCCTCGGCGCGGGCGATGCCCTCCTCGCCGTCGGAGGCCTCGCCGACCACCTCGATGTCCTCCTGGACCTCCAGGAAGGTGCGCAGGCCCCGCCGGACCACCTGGTGGTCGTCGACCAGCAGTACCCGAATGCCGCTGCCGCCGCGGCCGGTGCCGTCAGCCACCGGGGACCTCCATCTCGATCGTGGTGCCCCGACCGGGCTCCGAGTGCACGGTGAGCCGGCCGCCGACGCCGCTCGCGCGGTCGCGCATGGAGACCAGGCCCAGATGGCGGCCCGCCCGACGGACCGCCTGGGGGTCGAAGCCCTTGCCGCTGTCGAGGACCTTGAGGACCGCTCCCCCGGCGGCCGTCCGGGCCAGGGTCACCTCGACGCGGTCGCCGGCGGAATGGCGCAGGGCGTTGTGCAGGGCCTCCTGGGCGACACGGAGCAGCGCCTCCTCCTGGGTCGCGGGCAGGGCCCGTACGCCCTCGCAGGTGAAGGTGACGTGCGCGGTGTGGGCACGGTCGAGCACGTGGACGTGCGTCCGGAGGGTGGCGACCAGCCCGTCCTCGTCCAGGGCGGCCGGGCGCAGCTCGGTCACGGCGGCGCGCAGTTCGTCGGCGGCCTCCGCGGCCAGGGCGGCCACCTGCTGGAGTTCGTCCTTGGCCCGGGCCGGGTCGCGGTCGACGAGGGCGGCGGCGGCCTGGGCGGTGAGGCGGAGCGAGAAGAGCTTCTGGCTGACGGCGTCGTGCAGCTCGTGGGCGAGCCGGGAGCGTTCCTCGGCGATGGTGAGCTCGCGGCTGCGCTCGTAGAGATGGGCGTTGGTGAGCGCGATGGCCGCGTGCTGGGCGAGGAGGGAGAGGAGTTCCTGGTCCTCGTCGGTGAAGCCCCGGCGGCCGTCCGGGGACCCGCCGCGCTTGTTCGCGAGGAAGAGGGCGCCGAGGGTCTCCTCGCCGTCGCGCACGGGCATGCCGAGGAAGTCGGACATCTCCGGGTGGGCGGCCGGCCAGCCCTCGAAGCGCGGGTCCTGGCGTACGTCGGCCAGTCGCTCGGGGCCGCCCTCGTGGAGCATCGCGGCCAGGATGCCGTGCTGGCGGGGCAGGGGGCCGATGCGGCGCCACTGCTCGGGGCTGATGCCGTCGACGACGAACTGGGCGAAGCCGCCGTGGTCGTCCGGGACGCCCAGGGCCGCGTACTCGGCGTCCAGGAGTTCGCGGGCCGAGACGACGATCGTGCGCAGGACGTCGCGGACCTCCAGGCGGCGGCTCATGGCGAGCAGCGCGGTGCTCACGGCGGCCAGGCCGCTGGGGGGCCCGCCGTGCGGGGGGCTACCGGTCATGGGCTCACCGTACCCGGGGCCGTGACCTGCGGGATCGGGCCGTGGACGTAGGTCCAAGGGACCTACGGGGGTGGGGCTCGTGGCCGACGCGGTGGGGGGTGGGCCGTTCCTAGGTTGGGGGCATCTGCTGATCGGAACGGAAGGCGAGGGTGTTGTCATGTCGGTGGCGATCGTGACGGGGGCGTCCAGGGGGCTCGGCCGGGCACTGGCCGGGGAGCTGGCGGCGCGGGGCTGGGACCTGGTGCTGAGCGCACGGGGTGCGGCGGCGCTGGAGGAGACCGCGGCCGGGGTGGCGCGGTCGGCCGGGGGCCGGGTGGTGGCGGTGGCCGGGGACGTGTCCTCGGCGGCTCACCGGACGGCGCTGGTGGCGGCGGCGCGGGAGCTGGGCGGGCTGGACCTGCTGGTGAACAACGCGGGGGTGCTCGGGGCCGAGCCGCTGGTGCCGCTGGCCGAGCATGCGCTGGAGGGGCTGCGGGAGGCTTTCGAGGTCAATGTGGTGGGGGCGCTGGGGCTGGTCCAGGAGGGGCTGCCGCTGTTGCGGGCGGCGCGGGCCGGGGCGGTGTTGAACATCAGCTCGGACGCGGCGGTGGTGGCGTACGCGACGTGGGGGGCGTACGGGGCGACCAAGGCGGCGGGGGACCTGATGTCGGCCGTGCTGGCGGTGGAGGAGCCGGGGCTGCGGGTGTGGTGGGCCGATCCGGGGTCGATGCGGACGCGGATGATGGCCGCGGCCGAGCCGGGCGAGGACCTGACGGGCCTGCCGACGCCGGAGGAGGTGGCTCCGGCGCTGCTGCGGCTGGTGGAGCGGGAGCTGCCGAGCGGGCGCTACACGGCGCTGGAGTTGGCGGCGGAGGCGGGTCCGGGGCCGGGTCCGGGGGCGGCCGCGGAAACGGCTTCGGAGGCGGGCGCGGGGGCGGGCCTCGAGGCGGGCGCGGGGGCCGGACGGTGAGCGGCCGGCGGGCCCTGCGGGAGGAGGCCCTATATATAACGGACATACCGCCGCAATTGATGGCTCGAATTCCGGCCGAGCAGCGGGGGGCGGGGCTGGGGCGGGACGCCGTACGGCTCCTGGTGTCCCAGGGCCGCGAGCAGGTGTCGCTGCACGCCTTCCGGGAGCTGCCGGGGCTGCTGCGGGCCGGGGACGTCCTGGTGGTGAACACCTCGGCCACGCTGGCGGCCGCCGTGGACGCCCGGCTGGGCGGCGAGGACCTGGTGGTGCACTTCTCGACCCGCGGCGACAGGGGGCACCCACGGACGAAGTCCGGGGGAGGCCGCTGGGCGGTGGAGCTGCGCGACCCGGCCGGCGACGGGACGACCCGGCAGCGCGCCGGGGGGCCGCCGGGGGCGGTGCTGGAGCTGCCGGGCGGGTACCGCCTGACCCTGGAGGAGCCCTTGGTGGCGGGCGCGGACCGGCTGTGGTGGGCGCGACCCTCGGCGCCCCCCTCGGCACGACCTTCGGCAGGCCCCTCCCCCGCCACGGACGGGGTGCCGGCACTGCTGCGGGCGTACGGGCGGCCGATCCGGTACGCGTACACGGAGCGGGACCAGCCGCTCTCGGCCTATCAGACGGTGTTCGCGGTGCCGGCGACCGACGGGTCGGGCTCTGCGGAGATGCCGAGCGCGGGCCGGCCGTTCACGGCGGAGCTGGTGGCGCGGCTGGTGAGCCGGGGGGTGCAGTTCGCCCCGCTGGTCCTGCACACGGGCGTGGCTTCGCAGGAGTCGCACGAGCCGCCGTACCCGGAGCGGTACGAGGTGTCCGCCACGACGGCGGGGCTGGTGAACGCGGCGCGGGCCGCCGGCGGGCGGGTCATCGCGGTGGGGACCACGGCGGTACGTGCCCTGGAGTCGGCGGCGGACGCGCGGGGGCGGGTGCGCCCGATGGCCGGCTGGACCGATCTGGTGGTGACCCCCGAGCGCGGGGTACGGGTGGTGGACGGGCTGCTGACCGGGCTGCACGAGCCCGAGGCGTCCCATCTGCTGATGCTGGAGGCGGTCGCGGGGCGGGCCGCGGTACAGCTCGGGTATGCCGAGGCACGGGCCCGACTCTGCCTTTGGCACGAGTTCGGGGACGTGCATCTGCTACTCAAGGATGAGAACCGTGACCATATGCATTGCGGCAGCAACGCACGGTAAAACCACCACATGTCCGATGTGACCCCGCACATAGGACCCACATCACTTACGAAGCCGCCTAGTGGAGGGATAAAGACCCTGTCAGTGCTGCCCCACCTAGCGCCGAGGCCCGAAATCGGGCCTCGGCGCCCGCGCGTGATCCACTAAGCGGGATCGTACGTCACACCTTTGCCACAGGATTTTGCCGCCGCTAAGAATTGCTCCCGTCGCACAGCACCGCGGATCCCCGGATCCACAAAGCGCCTTCCTGCGACTCCCGCTATTCGAAGAGGTTGCCCCGCCATGTCTGCTTCCCGCACCCCCGGTCACAGTCGTCTGACGAAGGCACACAAGCTGTCCATCGCCGGTGTCGCCACGCTGAGCGCCGCCGCCGTCGCCTTCTCCCTCGCTCCGGCCGACGCCGCCGAGGCCCAGACGGTCAACGCCGCCCCCGTCGCCTGGACCCAGGCCGTCAACGGCGCGCAGACGAAGACGCTGCAGGGCCACCTCTCCGCACAGCAGGTCATCTCCACGGCGAACGCCAAGGCCGCGGCCAAGATCAAGGCCGACGCCGACGCCAAGGCCAAGGCCGAGGCCGCCGCGAAGAAGGCCCGCGAGCAGAAGGCTGCCGCCAGCCGCTCCGCCGCCCGCACCCCGGTCTTCGCGAACAACCTGGACGGCTGGATCAAGGAAGCCCTCTTCATCATGAAGAAGGAGGGCATTCCGGGCACCTACGCCGGGATCCACAAGAACATCATGCGCGAGTCCAGCGGTAACCCGATGGCGATCAACAACTGGGACATCAACGCCCAGAACGGCATCCCCAGCAAGGGTCTGCTCCAGGTCATCTACCCGACCTTCAAGGCGTACCACGTCAAGGGCACCAAGTTCGACCAGTACGACCCGGTCGCCAACATCGTCGCCGCCTGCAACTACGCGGCCGACCGCTACGGCTCCATGGACAACGTCAACAGCGCCTACTAGGCCCTGACGCACCCAAACCCCCATGCGCCTCAGGGCGGCACCCGGACCTCCGGATGCCGCCCTGAGGCGTTTGTCGTGCGTGCGGAACGGTCGTGCGTCCGCGCGCCCGGGGTGCTACTTGCCCGCGCGCATGACCTCGGGCTCGTGGCGGCGCAGCAGGCGCTGCACCGCGAAGCCGCAGGCGACGCCGATGAGCAGCAGGATGGTGATGTTCAGGCTCCACTGCCCGATCGTCGCGTCCCAGAGCGGGTCCGTGTTGGTCGGGTTCTCCGCGTCCCACGGCGGCATGAGCTTGCCGAGGTTCAGCGTGGTGCCGGCGGCGGCGATGGCCCAGCGGGACGGCATCAGCCAGGCGAACTGCTCCAGGCCCGGGGAGTCGTACACCTGGAAGAGGATGCCGGTGAAGACGACCTGGACGATCGCGAACATGACCAGCAGCGGCATGGTCTTCTCGGCGGTCTTCACCAGCGAGGAGATCACCAGGCCGAACATCATCGAGGTGAAGCCGAGTGCGATGACCGACAGGCAGATCTCGACGGCCGGCGGCATGATCAGGCCTTCGGCGGGCAGGTCGCGCGGGAAGAAGCCGATCGCGCAGATGATCACGCCCTGGATGGCCGTGATGACACCGAGGACGATCACCTTCGACATGAGGTACGCGGACCGGTAGAGACCCGTCGCGCGTTCTCGCTCGTAGATGACCCGTTCCTTGATCAGCTCTCGGACCGAGTTGGCGGCACCCGAGAAGCACATGCCGACCGCGAGGATCAGCATGATCGTGCCGGCGTCGCCGTTGAAGCGGGACGGCGCGACGGGCGGCGCGAGGCCGAACTTCGCGGGGATCACCGTGGAGACCACGCCCAGGACGGCGGGCAGGAGCACCATCAGGGCCAGGAAGCCCACGTCCGACGCGATCACCGAGACGTAGCGGCGCATCAGCGTCCACAGCTGCGAGCCCCAGCCCTGCGGCTTGGTCGGGCGCATGTGCTGGACCGGCGGCATCGCGACGGACTGCGGGGCGACCGCGTCGATGTCGGCGGCGTAGAGCTGGTAGTGCTGGGAGCCCTTCCAGCGGCCGGCCCAGTCGTAGTCGCGGTAGTTCTCGAAGGCCGAGAACACGTCCGCCCACGTGGTGTAGCCGAAGAAGTTCAGCGCCTCGTCCGGCGGGCCGAAGTACGCGACCGACCCGCCCGGGGCCATGACCAGCAGCTTGTCGCAGATGGCCAGCTCGGCGACGGAGTGGGTGACGACGAGGACCGTGCGGCCGTCGTCGGCGAGGCCACGCAGCAGCTGCATGACGTCGCGGTCCATGCCCGGGTCGAGACCCGAGGTCGGCTCGTCCAGGAAGATCAGCGACGGCTTGGTCAGCAGCTCCAGCGCGACGGACACGCGCTTGCGCTGACCACCCGAGAGCGCGGTGATCTTCTTGTCCTTGTGGATGTCGAGCTTGAGCTCGCGCAGCACCTCGTCGATACGGGCGGCGCGCTCGGACTCGGCGGTGTCGCCGGGGAAGCGGAGCTTGGCCGCGTACTTGAGGGCCGTACGGACGCGCAGTTCCTTGTGCAGGATGTCGTCCTGCGGGACCAGGCCGATGCGCTGGCGGAGCTCCGCGAACTGCTTGTACAGGTTGCGGTTGTCGTAGAGGACGTCGCCCTGGTCGGCGGGCCGGTAGCCGGTCAGCGCCTTGAGCAGGGTGGACTTACCGGAGCCGGAGGGTCCGATGACGCCGATCAGCGACTTCTCCGGGACGCCGAAGGTGACGTCCTTCAGGATCTGCTTGCCGCCGTCGACGGTGACCGTGAGGTGGCGGGCCGAGAAGGAGACCTCGCCGGTGTCGACGAACTCCTCGAGGCGGTCGCCGACGATCCGGAACGTCGAGTGACCGACGCCGACGATGTCGTTCGGGCCGAGCAGCGCGGTGCCGGACTTCGCCAGCGGCTGACCGTTGACGTAGGTGCCGTTGTGGCTGCCGAGGTCGTGGATCTCGAAGCGGCCGCCGGGCATCGAGCGGAACTCGGCGTGGTGGCGCGAGACCTGGAGGTCGGAGACCACCAGCTCGTTCTCCAGCGCACGACCGATCCGCATGACGTGGCCCAGCGAGAGCTGGTGGAACGTCGTCGGGCTGCGGTCCCCGTAGGCCGGGGCCCCGCCCTGCGCCAGGTGGGGAGCGGCGGCGCCCTGCTGGTGCGGGAGGTGGACCTGCTGCTGCGCGGGCTGCTGCTGCTGTTCCCAGGCCTGCTGCTGGGGCTGCTGCTGCGGGGCCTGGTAGGCCGGGGCCTGCGGCTGGGCGTACGCCTGGGCCGGGGCCTGCTGCGCCACGGCCGGCTGCGGCGCGGCGGCGCCGGCGGTGCTCAGATTCAGCCGCGGGCCGTCCGTCGCGTTGCCCAGGTGGACCGGCGTGCCGGGCACGAGCTCGGTCTGCTGGACCCTGGCC
The DNA here is from genome assembly GCF_043201215.1 of Streptomyces sp. NPDC048331. Taxonomy (NCBI): domain Bacteria; kingdom Bacillati; phylum Actinomycetota; class Actinomycetes; order Kitasatosporales; family Streptomycetaceae; genus Streptomyces; species Streptomyces sp. NPDC048331. The sequence continues at coordinate 16,505 of NZ_JBICYT010000012.1, forward strand.
CCGTGCACGTAGGTGCCGTTGGTGCTGCCGTGGTCCTCGATGCCCCAACCCCGGCCGTTCCAGGCGATGGTGGCATGCCGCCACGACACCCGGGCATCGTCGATCACCACGTCTCCCTGGGGGTCACGCCCCAGCGAGTACGACCTGGACGGATCGAGCGTCCAGGTCCTTCCATTCAATTCCAGTACGAGTTCCGGCACTCCAGCCCCACTTAAGTCCCCCGAGAATCCCCCATGACGTCAGGGAGTCTAGGGATGGCGAACATCCGGGGGAACTATTTCAGGCCTACAGCCGTATGTGGAATCCGGGCCTTGCCGGGGCGTCTACGACTGCCCGTTGACGGGGTCGAAAGTCACCCGGAGAGTGAGATACGGGACTTCTCGCCCGGTGGTCCCGTCGCGTACCGCTCGGTAGGCATCGGGGGTTCACCGTATGCGCCGCATCCGTTGGGGAGACGTGCTGCTGTCCGCCGTCGCCACCGTGGGCTGGTCCCTGATCGTGATGGCGGGGGTGGCCGGACTCGGGCTGCACCTGCTGGGCACCGACGCCGCGGCCGCCGGGGTCGACGCCGGTGCGACGGAAGCCTCGCTCGGCGCGATGACGGCGGCCGCGGTGGTCCTCGCCATCGGTGGAACCGTGACCCCCTCCGGTGACGTCTCGGTCCTGGGAATCACCGGTGCGGGCGCCGAAACCTCCCTGGACGTGATGCCCTTGGGGGTCTCGTCGGCCGGGGCGCTGGTCCTGGCGACGATGTTCCTGCGTTCGCTGCGGGCCGGGGCGGGACATGGGGAGACGGCGGCCAGGGTGGCCGTCCTCGCGGCGCTGTTCGTCGCGACGGCGGGCGGACTGGCGTGGGTCGGGCACGACGCGGTCACGTTCGACGGGACGCTGCCGCTGCCGGAGACCCCCGCGCGGGTCGAGATCCCGGGGATCGGTGACATCGGCGGGCTGCTCCCGGACCGCGTAGGGGATCTGATCGGGACCCGGACCCGGGTGGGGTTCGCGGTGGCGCTCGGGCCGACCCTGCTGGGTGCGGGGCTCTGGGTGCTCGCCGTACTGGCGCTCGCGCTGCTGGTCTCGCGGCGCGGGCCTGCCGCGGTGGCCCGGCTGCGCCCGGTGGTCTCCGCGGTGGTGTCGATGCTGCTGGTCGCGGTGGCGGCGGGTTGGGCCGCGGCGGTGTGGGCGGCGCTGGGCGACGACCACCCCCGTCGGGTGCTGGGCGGTGCGCTGCTGGGGGCGCCGAACGGGAGCTGGCTGGGGGTGCTGCTGGGGCTGTTCGTGCCGGTGCGCGGCCGGGTCACGGGGGCTCCGGCCCGGCTGCTGCCCGATCCGTTGGGCGAGTTGGTGGCGGTGCCCGCGCGGGAGCCGGTGACGGTGGCCCGCCTGGCGGAGTACGACGAGCGGGTCTGGCTGCTGGTCGCGGGGGCGGCCCTGCTGCTGCTCCACGCGGGCGTGCTGGCGGCCGTACGGACACCGGGGCGCGGGGTCCTGGGGTGCGCGGCGCGGCTGTCGGCCGCCACCGGGGTGGCCTTGGCGGTGCTGGTGTGGCTGACGGGGTTCTCGGCGGGAGCCTCGCTCGCGGTGCCGGGTGGGGAGGCCGTGGACGCGGGGGTGGAGCTGCGGGGAGACGTCCCGTACGCGCTGCTGCTGGGCGCGCTCTGGGGGGCGGTGGCCGGTGCGGCGGGTGCGGCCCTGGTTCCGCGGGGGCGGGCGGCCCTCCCCGGGCCGGTCGGCGCGCCGGGGCCCTCCCCCGGGTGGCCCGAACCGGGGACGCCCACGACCCCGTACGGCGGGCTCCCGCGTGGTGCGCGGCCGGCGGGTGGCGGGGAGGCGGACGGCTCCTGGGACGTGACCGTGACCGGCGTCCCACCGTGGTCGCCCAGGTCACCCCGGCCGGTCGGGCCGCCCAGGTCGCCGGGGCCGCCCCACCGGGAACCTTTCGCTCCGCCTCCCCCACCGGCCGGTCCGCCGCCTCCGCCGAAGCCTGTGAACCCGCCGAGGAATCCGCCGACGCCACCGCGGTGAGGCGGTTCCCCCGATCAGCGCGACCGTTCAAGACGTGGGACGGGGGTCCTGGGGGCCGGGCCGGGAAGATACGGTGAGGGCACCATGAGCGCATCGCAGACCTCCGACGTCCCCACCCTCCTCGTCAAGATCTTCGGCAAGGACCGTCCCGGGATCACCGCCGGGCTGTTCGACACCCTCGCCGCCTACTCCGTCGACGTCGTCGACATCGAGCAGGTCGTCACCCGTGGCCGCATCGTCCTGTGCGCCCTCGTCACCAAGCCCGCCGGCGGAGCCGAGGGCGACCTGCGGGCCACCGTCCACAGCTGGGCCGAGTCCCTCAAGATGCAGGCCGAGATCCTCTCCGGTACCGGTGACAACCGGCCGCGTGGCAGCGGCCGCTCGCACGTCACCGTGCTCGGGCACCCGCTCACCGCCGAGTCCACGGCCGCCATCGCCGCCCGGATCACCGAGACCGGCGGCAACATCGACCGTATCTTCCGCCTCGCCAAGTACCCGGTGACCGCGGTGGAGTTCGCCGTCTCCGGTGTCGAGACCGAGCCGCTGCGTACCGCGCTGGCCACCGCCTCCGCGCACATCGGCGTGGACGTGGCCGTGATCTCGGCCGGACTGCACCGCCGGGCGCAGCGCCTGGTCGTCATGGACGTGGACTCGACCCTCATCCAGGACGAGGTGATCGAGCTGTTCGCCGCGCACGCCGGGTGCGAGGCCGAGGTCGCCGAGGTCACCGAGCGGGCCATGCGCGGTGAGCTGGACTTCGAGCAGTCGCTGCACGCCCGGGTGGCGCTGCTGGCGGGCCTGGACGCGTCGGTCGTGGACAAGGTCCGCGCCGAGGTGCAGCTGACCCCGGGCGCGCGGACCCTGATCCGTACGCTCAAGCGGCTCGGCTACCAGGTGGGTGTGGTCTCCGGCGGTTTCACGCAGGTGACGGACGATCTGCGGGAGCGGCTGGGGCTGGACTTCGCCTCCGCCAACACCTTGGAGATCGTCGACGGGAAGCTGACGGGCAAGGTCACCGGCGAGATCGTGGACCGGGCCGGCAAGGCCCGGCTGCTGCGCCGCTTCGCGGCGGAGGCCGACGTACCGCTGTCCCAGACGGTGGCGATCGGCGACGGTGCCAACGACCTGGACATGCTGAACGCGGCCGGGCTGGGCGTGGCCTTCAACGCCAAGCCGGTGGTCCGCGAGGCCGCGCACACCGCGGTGAACGTGCCCTTCCTGGACGCGGTGCTGTACCTGCTGGGGATCACCCGCGAGGAGATCGAGGCCGCGGACCTGGCCTGACCCCGACGAGCGCGAACGGGCCCCGGCAGCCGATGCGGCCGCCGGGGCCCGTCGTGGTTCGGGGGCTCGCCGATGTGAGGGGTGGGGCGGTGTGCCGGGGCGACCGGTCAGAGGCCCTTGGGGGTCCAGTAGTCGAGCAGGGTGCCCACTCCGTGCTCCACGGACTTCCACGATCCGGTGAAGGAGACCACCGCGAGGGCCGCGGTCGGGAAGCCCGTACGGCTCATACGCGTCAGGGTGTCGCCCTCCGCGCGCCCCGAGAGGGCGTCGGCGAGGGCGTGCATGCCGGGGTTGTGCCCGATGACGAGGAGGTCGGAGACCTCGTCGGAGGTCTCGTTGAGCAGGGCGATGAGCTCGCCCAGCGAGGCGTCGTAGAGCCTCTCCTCGTAGTGGGTCTTCGGCCGGTGCGGCATCTCCTGGACGGCGAGCTTCCAGGTCTCGCGGGTGCGGGCGGCGGTGGAGCACAGGGCCAGGTCGAAGACGATGCCGGTTTCGGCGAGCTTCAGACCGACGGCCGGCGCGTCCTTGCGGCCTCGTTCCGCGAGCGGGCGATCGTGGTCGGACACCTCGGGCCAGTCGGCCTTGGCGTGCCGGAGGAGGGCGATCCTGCGGGGAGTGTCGGCGCTCATGATTCCCAGCTTCGCATGAAACGAGCCATGGGGCCGAGGGTGTTGAGGGAGCGCGGGAGGTCAGCCGACGGCGCGCAGGAGTTGCTCGGCGACCTGGACCAGTCCCGAGGCCTCGCCGGTGGCCGCGTGGGCCTCACCGGATCCGGCGAGGAGCAGCAGCAGGAGCCCGAAGGCCAGGGCGGGCAGGGCCAGGGCCCACCAGTGCAGCCGGGTGCCGACGGCGGTGGTGGAGCGGGCCCGGGGGCCGGACGGACCCGGTGGGAGGGGCCTGATGTGCGTGGGGGCCGACATGGCCGCCTCCGTGGGTGTGGACCGGACTGACTCGCTGCCTACGAATCTATGGATCCGGGGCAGTGGTTCCCATCCGGGGCACACCCCACTTCACCCTGAGCCTGACCCCCTAGGGGTGGTGGGGTTAGCCCCCCTCTCCCTGGAGTCCGCCCGCGCGGGGACGCCGCGCTCAGGGGGAGGCGATCGTGGCGATGACGGAGATGATCACGGTCACGGCGAGGAACGCGCCGAGGACGAGGCCGAGCTTCTTGCGGCCGTTCTGCGGGTTCGGTTCAAGTACGGGCGACATGTCGGTCAGTCTCCCATGCCGCATTCGTCCTCGATCGTGCGGTCCCGGCCGGCGAGGACGCCCAGGACGATCTGCGGCAGGAGCAGTCCGGCCATCAGGGCGAGCGGCAGGTCCCAGCCGCCGCTGTGCTGGTAGAGCGCGCCGACGAGGAGGGGGCCGGGGATGGAGATGAGGTAGCCGGTGCTCTGGGCGAAGGCGGAGAGCTTGACCACGCCGGCCGGGGACTTGGCGCGCAGCCCGATGAGGGTGATGACGAGGGGGAAGGCGCAGTTGGAGATGCCGAGCAGCAGCGCCCAGGCCCAGGCACCGGCGGCGGGGGCGAAGTAGAGCCCGACGTAGCCGATGAGGCCGAAGACGCCGAGGGTGACGGCCATGGCGCCCTGGTTCCTCATCCGGGTGGCGAGGTCGGGGATGACGAAGGCCAGCGGGACGCCCATGACCATGGTGACGGCGAGGAGCACTCCGGCGGTGGAGGCGGAGACACCGGCGTCGCGGAAGATCTGCGGGAGCCAGCCCATGGTGATGTAGGCCCCGGTGGCCTGGAGTCCGAAGTAGCAGGCCAGGGCCCAGGCGGTGCGACTGCGGACGACCCGCGGGCCGGTCACCGGGGTGACGGGGCCGGTGGTGGCCGCGGCCCGGTCGACGCGCCGGGAGGCGCGGGCGACGGGCAGCCAGGGCAGTACGGCGAGCAGCGCGAGCACGGCCCAGACCAGCAGGCCGGAGCGCCAGCTGCCGCCGAGGGCGTCGGTCAGCGGGACGGTCGCGGCGGCGGCGAGGGAGGTGCCGACGGCCAGGAACATGGAGTACAGGCCGATCATGGTGCCGACCCGGTCCGGGAAGTAGCGCTTGACGATCACCGGGAGCAGCACGTTGGTGAGGGCTATGCCGGCCAGCGACAGGGCGCTGGCGGCGAGGAAGCCGACGGCGCCGGTCGCGAAGGGCCGGATCAGCAGGCCGGTGGCGACCGCGACCATGCCGGCGCAGACGACGGCGGCCGGGCCGAAGCGGCGGGAGAGCCGGGGTGCGGTGACGCCGAAGACGGCGAAGCAGAGGGCGGGGACGGAGGTGATCAGTCCGGCGACGGTGCCGCTCATGCCGAGGCCCGTACGGGTCTCCTCGAAGAGGGCGCCGAGGCTGGTGATGGCGGGCCGCAGGTTGAGGGCGGCCAGCACGATGCCGACGACGAGCACCGGGCCGAGCCAGGTCGGCTGCGCCGTTGCGTGCGGGCCGGCGGCCGGGGCGCGGGTCGCGGCGGCCCCGGCGGACCGGTCGAGCGTCTGGGTTTCTTCGTCGGGCATTCAACCATCATAGAATCATGGGATGATTGGTTGTCCAGTCGCCGGTAGCCGCTCGCCGGCCCTTCGTGACGTCGCTCTTGAGAGGAACCCATGCCGCTGTCCTCGCCCCGGCGCTCCGCACTCGTCGATCAGGTGATCGCCCAGCTGCGGAACCAGATCACCTCCGGCGAGTGGCCGGTCGGCGCCCGCATCCCGACCGAGCCGGAGCTCGTCGAGCTGCTCGGGGTCGCCCGCAACACGGTGCGCGAGGCCGTTCGGGCGCTGGCGCACAACGGGCTCCTCGACATCCGGCAGGGCTCGGGCACCTACGTCATCGCCACCAGCGAGCTGGCCGGCGTGATGCACCGTCGCTTCGCCGGGGCCGAGCCGCGGCACATCGCCGAGCTGCGGTCGACCCTGGAGTCCTCGGCGGCCCGGCTGGCGGCGGAGCGGCGCACCGAGCGGGACCTCGTCCAGCTGGACGCCCTGCTGGCGCGCCGCGAGGAGGCCTGGGCCGGCGGGGAGGCGGAGGTGTTCGTGGCGGCGGACGTGAGTCTGCACATGGCGGTGGTGACCGCCTCGCACAACGACGTGCTGATCGAGCTGTACGCGGACCTCGGCGACCTGGTGGCCGACTGGCTACGGGCGGACGTGGGTACCGAGCTGCGCCCGTCCGCCCATCTGGACCACGCGCGGCTGATCGAGGCGATCCGGCGGGGCGACGGGGACGCGGCGGCCTCGGAGGCCGCGGGCTACCCCTTCGCCTGCCTCGGCGGGAACGCGGAGGACGCCCCGCTCACGGGCGCCGGTGGCTGACCCACGCCGAGCGGACCTCTTTCCAGCAGCGGCCGACGAGTTCGGTCCGGCCGGCCGGACCGATGGCCACGGCGACGCCGTCGCCGTCCACGTCCCACCAGCGGTCGCACTCGACGTGCAGCCGTACGAGGTCGGGCTCCGGGTAGGCGTTGTGGCAGTACGCCGACACCTGGGAGCCCTGGATGACGGTGTCGCAATCGGCGCCGAAGAGTTCACCCCCTGCGGGCCGTGCGGGCTGCGCGGGGGGTTCCGCGGGGATGTCGGCGAGGTCCACGACGGCGGGGGCCACCGCCTCGGGGCCGGGTGCGGACTCCTCCCCCAGGGGCTGCGAGGCGGCGCCGGGGACCATGAGACCGGTCAGGATCACGGACGTGACCAGCACGGATACGGCTCGGCTCGGTCTCGCGCGCACTCCTACCTCCTCCCCACAGGAGCCGAGAAGATCCCGGCCTGGTCAGTTTGCAGGCATCTGTCCCGGTTTTCGACTCGGGAAGATCCGGTCGGCCGGTGAACATGCGATCGAGCACACCCCCCACCGAGCGCGAGAACGGCGGGGGGGGGGGGGGGGGCGCGGGGGGGGGGGGGGGGCGCCCCCCCCCCCCCCCCGGCGGCGGCGGGGGGCGCCCCCCCCCGCGGGGGGGCCCCCCCCCCCCGCCGCCGTACGACGCGGGAGACCGATCGGGGATCAGGCACCCATCGCGTGCAGGCCGCCGTCCACGTGGACGATCTCGCCGGTGGTCTTCGGGAACCAGTCGGACAGCAGGGCCACGACGCCCTTGCCCGTCGGCTCCGGGTCGCTCATGTCCCAGTCCAGCATGGAGCGGGTGTTCCAGACCTCCGCCAGCTCGCCGAAGCCCGGGATGGACTTCGCGGCCATCGAGCCGATCGGACCGGCCGAGACCAGGTTGCAGCGGATGTTCTCCTTGCCCAGGTCGCGGGCGAGGTAGCGGCTGGTGGCCTCCAGGGCCGCCTTGGCCGGGCCCATCCAGTCGTACTGCGGCCAGGCGAACTGCGCGTCGAAGGTGAGGCCGACGATGGCCGCGCCCTCCGCCGGGAACAGCGGCTTGCAGGCCATGGCCAGCGACTTCAGCGAGAACGCCGAGACGTGCATGGCGGTGGCCACCGACTCGAACGGCGTGTTCAGGAAGTTGCCGCCGAGGGCGTCCTGCGGCGCGAAGCCGATGGAGTGGACGACGCCGTCGAGGCCGCCGAGCTCGTCACGGACGAGGCCCTCCAGGCGGGCCAGGTGCTCGTCGTTGGTGACGTCGAGCTCGATCACCTTGACCGGCTTCGGCAGCTTCTTCGCGATGCGCTCGGTCAGCGACGGACGCGGCCACGCGGTGAGGATGACCTCGGCACCCTGCTCCTGGGCCAGCCGGGCCGTGTGGAAGGCGATGGAGGACTCCATCAGCACACCCGTGATGAGGATGCGCTTGCCCTCGAGAATTCCGCTCATGGTGATCAGTGACCCATGCCCAATCCGCCGTCAACGGGAATGACGGCTCCGGTGATGTACGCGGCGTCGTCCGACGCCAGAAAGCGGACGGCTGCCGCGATCTCCTCGGGCTGCGCGTAACGGCCGAGCGGCACCTGGCCCACGATGCCCGCGCGCTGCTCGTCGGTGAGCACCTTCGTCATGTCGGTGTCCACGAAACCGGGGGCGACGACGTTGAAGGTGATGTTGCGGGAACCCAGCTCGCGGGCGAGGGAGCGGGCGAAGCCCACCAGCGCGGCCTTGGAGGCGGCGTAGTTGGCCTGACCGGCCGAGCCCAGGAGCCCGACGACGGAGGAGATCAGGACGACGCGGCCCTTCTTGGCCCGGAGCATGCCCCGGTTCGCGCGCTTGACCACACGGAACGTGCCGGTGAGGTTGGTGTCGAGGACGGACGTGAAGTCCTCCTCGGACATGCGCATCAGCAGCGTGTCCTTGGTGATGCCGGCGTTGGCCACGAGCACCTCGACCGCGCCGTGCGCGTCCTCGATCTGCTTGTAGGCCTGCTCCACCTGCTCGGAGTCGGTGATGTCGCACCGCACCGCCAGGACACCGAGGGAGGTGAGGGCCTGCGGCGGCTCACCCGACCGGTACGTGATCGCGACCTTGTCGCCGGCCTCCGCGAAGGCTTGGGCGATGGCGAGGCCGATGCCCCGGTTTCCTCCGGTGACGAGAACCGAGCGGCTCAACGGATCACCCTTTCGCTAGCGGTCTGAATACCAAAAACCTATAGGTCGCATCGCTCGTACGGAGAATCGACCCCCGACAGGGCCTTGCGACCGGCTCTGTCGAATCCCTACAGAAAGATGTAGGCACAAGGGCCCTGATCGCGACATGATCGGGGCGACCGGCTCCGACCACGGGAGGACTTCCGTGCCCCATTCCATCGACGCGGCCTTCACCGCGCTGCCCCTGCGGGCGCTCGCCGACGCGGCGCTCGCCCGGGCCCGCGCGCTGGGCGCCGAGCATGCCGACTTCCGGCTGGAGCGGATCCGTAGCGCCTCCTGGCGCCTGCGGGACGCCAAGCCCGCCGGTGGTTCCGACACCACCGATCTCGGGTACGCGGTCCGGGTCGTGCACGGGGGCAGCTGGGGATTCGCCTCCGGTGTGGACCTGACCATGGACGCCGCCGCCAAGGTGGCCTCGCAGGCCGTGGCCATGGCGAAGCTGTCCGCCCAGGTGATCAAGGCCGCGGGTTCGGACGAGCGCGTGGAGCTCGCCGACGAGCCGGTGCACGCCGACCGGACCTGGATCTCCGCGTACGACGTGAACCCCTTCGAGGTGCCGGACGCGGAGAAGGCGGCGCTGCTCGCCGACTGGAGCTCGCGCCTGCTGGCGGCCGACGGGGTGGCCCACGTGGACGCCTCGCTGCTCGCCGTGCACGAGAACAAGTTCTACGCCGACACCGCGGGCACCTCGACCACGCAGCAGCGGGTCCGGATCCACCCACAACTCACCGCGGTCGCCGTGAACGGCGCCACCGGCGAGTTCGACTCGATGCGCACCATCGCCCCGCCGGCCGGCCGCGGCTGGGAGTACCTGACCGGCACCGGCTGGGACTGGAACTCCGAGCTGGAGCAGATCCCCGGCCTGCTCGCCGAGAAGATGCGGGCGCCGAGCGTCGAGGCCGGCCGCTATGACCTGGTGGTGGACCCGTCCAACCTGTGGCTCACCATCCACGAGTCCATCGGCCACGCCACCGAGCTGGACCGGGCGCTGGGCTACGAGGCGGCGTACGCGGGGACCTCCTTCGCCACCTTCGACCAGCTGGGCAAACTCAAGTACGGCTCCCCGATCATGAACGTGACCGGTGACCGCACCGCCGAGCACGGACTGGCCACCGTCGGCTTCGACGACGAGGGCGTCCAGGCGCAGAGCTGGGACCTGGTCAAGGACGGCACGCTGGTCGGCTACCAGCTGGACCGGCGGATCGCGAAGCTGACCGACCTCGGGCGCTCCAACGGCTGCGCCTTCGCCGACTCCCCCGGGCACGTGCCCGTCCAGCGGATGGCCAACGTGTCCCTCCAGCCCGATCCCGGCGGCCTCTCGACCGAGGACCTGATCGGCGGGGTGGAGCGCGGGATCTACGTGGTCGGCGACCGCTCCTGGTCGATCGACATGCAGCGCTACAACTTCCAGTTCACCGGGCAGCGGTTCTTCCGGATCGAGAACGGCAGGTTGGCCGGGCAGCTGCGGGACGTGGCGTACCAGGCCACCACCACCGATTTCTGGGGCTCGATGGAGAAGGTCGGCGGTCCGCAGACCTACGTCCTGGGCGGCGCCTTCAACTGCGGCAAGGCCCAGCCGGGCCAGGTGGCGGCGGTCTCGCACGGCTGCCCGTCCGCGCTGTTCCGCGACGTGAACATCCTGAACACCACGCAGGAGGCCGGGCGATGAGCTCGTCGAACCGCATCACCAAGCCCCACGAGATCGTCGAGCGGGCCCTGGAGCTGTCCACCGCCGACGGCTGCGTGGTCATCGCCGACGAGGGGTCGAGCGCCAATCTGCGCTGGGCGGGCAACGCCCTGACGACGAACGGCGTGACCCGCTCCCGGACCCTGACGGTCATCGCCACGGTGGACGGCAAGGAGGGCACGGCCTCGGGGGTCGTCTCGCGCTCCGCCGTGACCGCGGACGACCTGGAGCCGCTGGTCCGGGCCGCCGAGGCGGCCGCCCGCGGGGCGGGTCCGGCCGAGGACGCCCAGCGGCTGGTCACCGGGACCCCGGCCTCGCCGGACTTCACCGACGCCCCGGCCGAGACGAGCTCGGCCGTCTTCACGGACTTCGCCCCGGCCCTCGGCGAGGCCTTCGCCCGGGCCCGCGAGGGCGGCCGGGAGCTGTACGGCTTCGCCCACCACGAGCTGGTCTCCACCTACGTCGGCACCTCGACGGGCCTGCGGCTGCGCCACGACCAGCCGAACGGCACCCTTGAGCTCAACGCGAAGTCCCCGGACCGGCAGCGCTCCGCCTGGGCCGGCCGCTCCACCCGGGACTTCAAGGACGTGGACCCCACCGCGCTGGACGCGGAGCTGGCCGTGCGCCTGGGCTGGGCGGAGCGGAAGATCGACCTGCCCGCGGGCCGGTACGAGACCCTGCTGCCGCCGACCGCCGTGGCGGACCTGCTGATCTACCAGATGTGGTCGGCGGCGGCCCGGGACGCGGTGGAGGGCCGTACGGTCTTCTCCAAGCCCGGTGGTGGCACGCGGCTCGGCGAGAAGCTGTCCGGGCTGCCGCTCTCGCTGCGCAGCGACCCGAACGCGCCGGGCCTGGAGTCCGCGCCGTTCGTGATCGCGCACAGCTCCGGTGACGACGCCTCGGTGTTCGACAACGGTCTGCCGGTCCCGGCGACCGAGTGGATCGCGGACGGCCACCTGAACCGGCTGAGCACGACCCGGCACACGGCGGGCCTGACCGGGATGCAGCTCTCCCCCGGCTTCGGGAACCTGATCCTGGACGCGGGCGGCGAGAAGTCCCTGGACGAGATGGTCGCGGCCACCGAGCGGGGCCTGCTGCTGACCTGCCTCTGGTACATCCGCGAGGTGGACCCCGCGACGCTGCTGCTGACGGGCCTGACCCGGGACGGCGTCTACCTGGTGGAGAACGGGCAGGTCGTCGGCGAGGTCAACAACTTCCGGTTCAACGAGTCCCCCGTGGACCTGCTGTCGCGGGCCTCGGAGGCGGGCCGGACCGAGAAGACCCTGCCGCGCGAGTGGAGCGACTGGTTCACGCGCGCCGCGATGCCGGCGCTGCGTATCCCGGATTTCAACATGAGTTCGGTGAGCAAGGGCGTCTGACCACCTAGAATGTGCGGGTAGACCCCTCATCCACATCCCTACTCACTCCATCTCTCAAGGAGAGTCACGACCGTGACTGACATCGTCGACGAACTGAAGTGGCGCGGGCTCTTCGCCCAGTCCACCGACGAAGAAGCGCTGCGCAAGGCCTTCGCGGACGGTCCGGTCACCTTCTATTGCGGCTTCGACCCGACCGCGGCCTCGCTGCACGTGGGGCACCTGGTCCAGGTGCTCACCGTGCGCCGGCTCCAGCAGGCCGGTAACCGGCCGCTGGCGCTGGTCGGCGGGGCCACGGGGCAGATCGGCGACCCGCGACCGACGGCCGAGCGGACCCTGAACGACCCGGAGACCGTCGCGAACTGGGTGACCCGGCTGCGCACCCAGATCGAGCCGTTCCTGTCCTTCGAGGGCGAGAACGCGGCGCTGATGGTGAACAACCTGGACTGGACGGCGGGCATGTCCGCCATCGAGTTCCTGCGGGACATCGGCAAGCACTTCCGCGTCAACAAGATGCTGACGAAGGACTCGGTCGCCAAGCGGCTCGACTCCGACCAGGGCATCAGCTACACCGAGTTCAGCTACCAGCTGCTCCAGGGGATGGACTTCCTGGAGCTGTACCGGCGCTACGGCTGCGTGCTCCAGCAGGGCGGCTCCGACCAGTGGGGCAACCTGACGGCCGGACTCGACCTGATCCACCGGGTCGAGCCGGGGGCGGTCGTGCACGCGCTGGCGACGCCGCTGATGGTCAAGGCGGACGGCACCAAGTTCGGCAAGTCCGAGAGCGGCGCCGTGTGGCTCGACCCGGAGATGACCACGCCGTACGCGTTCTACCAGTTCTGGCTGAATGTGGACGATCGGGACATCTCCACCTACATGCGGATCCTGTCCTTCAAGTCCCGTGAGGAGCTGGAGGCACTGGAGGCGCAGACCGCCGAGCGGCCGCAGGCGCGCGCCGCCCAGCGGGCGCTGGCCGAAGAGCTGACGGCGCTCGTGCACGGCGCCGACCAGTGCGCCGCCGTGATCGCCGCGTCGAAGGCGCTGTTCGGCCAGGGCGACCTGGCGGAGCTGGACGAGGCCACGCTGGCCGCGGCCCTGTCCGAGCTGCCGCACGCCCAGGTGTCGGAGCTCGGCCTGGTGGTGGACCTGCTCGCCGAGACCGGCCTGGTCGCGAGCAAGTCGGCCGGCCGGCGGACCGTGAAGGAGGGGGGCGCCTACGTGAACAACGCGAAGGTCACCGCCGAGGACGCGGTCCCCTCCAAGGAGGACCTGCTGCACGGGCGCTGGCTGGTGCTGCGCCGGGGCAAGAAGAACCTGGCCGCGGTGGAGGTCACCGGCGCCTGACGCGTCGTAGGGCGCGACGGACCCGTACGGCACCCGGCGGAGGGGCCGGTTCGGACTTCACGGTCCGGGCCGGCCCCTCCGTCGTGTGCCGCGGATCCCGCGGACCCGCTCAGGTCATCTGGCGGCTGCCGCCGCGCATCGCCTTGTAGGCCATCTCGCCGAGGAAGACGAACAGGACCGCTCCGGCGAGCTGCAGCAGGTGCCGGGTCCAGTCGATGCCCCGGGTGTCGGCGACCCCGATCCAGCCCGCGACGGCATTGCCGAGGACGCTGCCGATGATGCCCATCAGCGTGGTCAGCCAGAGGGGCTGGTGCTGTTTGCCCGGCAGGATGGCTTTGGCTATCAGCCCCAGCACGAAACCGACGATGATCGCCCACAACCAAGACATGTCGAGCCTCCTCCTGGCGCGTTGTGCGCACGTGGGGCCAGTTTCGACCCGTCCGGCGTACTGCGCATTTCGGACGGCGCCGTCAGGGGGTCCCCCTCTCCCCGACGTCGGGGGGCAGGCGTACCGTGAGAGGGTCCGGGCCGGGAGTGCCCGGCCGGCGATCGGGTGGTGGAGCGTGGAGCGGACGAAGCGGCAGAAGCGGAACGGGGCCGAGGTCTTCCGGATCACCGGCGCACGGATGGGGCTCGACGAGGACGTGCGGGGCCGCCAGCGCCGTTACGTGATCTCGATGGGCATCAGGACCCTCTCGGTCATCGCGACCGTGCTGTTGTGGAACGTGCAGCGCCCGGTGGCCGTCGTGACGCTCGTGGCCGGCGCCCTGCTCCCCTACATCGCCGTGGTCATCGCCAACGCCGGACGCGAGTCGACCCCCTCGCTGCCCTCGCACTTCATTCCGGCTCCCGTGCGACCGGCGCTGGACGCCGGAAACCTCAATAAAAGCTCAGATCAATCATGAAGTTCCGGTGCACTCCACCGGGTCCTGCGTGACATACTGCTCACGCGCTCCGCATCCCCCGTCGGAGCGACGGACCGACGCCGGGCAGCTCCCCCCGTGGCTGCTCGGCGTCGCCATTCCGTTCTAATGTGGGGCCGTGACTTCCTCCAACGCCTCCGGCCTCGACGAGAATCCCACCTGCTCCGCCAAGGGCTGCCGCGCCGCGGCCGTGTGGGTCCTGGCGTGGAACAACCCGACGCTGCACACGCCGGAGCGACGCAAGACCTGGCTGGCATGCGAGGAGCACCGCGAACACCTCTCCCAGTTCCTGGGGGTCCGCGGTTTCCTCAAGGACGTCGTGAAGCTGGACGAGTGGGTGCAGCCGGAGGGCTCGGAACGCCCCCGCTGACCCCGCCCGCGTCCCGGGTCAGCCGCCGATCGCGGACATCGGGCGCTCGGGCTGCACGAAGGACGGGTCGTCGAGACCGGCGCCCGCCTTCTTGCCCCACATCGCGACCTTCCACAGCCGGGCGATCTCCTCGTCCGGGGCGCCCGAGCGCAGGGCCGCGCGCAGGTCCGACTCCTCGGTCGCGAACAGGCACGTACGCACCTGGCCGTCGGCCGTGAGCCGGGTACGGTCGCAGGCTCCGCAGAAGGGGCGGGTGACCGAGGCGATGACTCCGACGGTGGCCGGGCCGCCGTCGACCACCCAGCGCTCGGCCGGGGCGGAGCCACGTTCGGCGGCGCCTTCCTCGGTGAGCGTGAAGCGGGTGCGCAGGGACTCCAGGATGTCCCCGGCGGTGATCATGCCGTCGCGCTTCCAGCCGTGCTGGGCGTCGAGCGGCATCTGCTCGATGAAGCGGAGCTCGTACTCGTTCTCCACGGCCCAGGCCAGCAGGTCGGGGGCCTCGTCGTCGTTGAGGCCGGGCATGAGCACGGCGTTGACCTTGACGGGGGTGAGGCCGGCCTCGCGGGCGGCGGCCATGCCCTCGACGACGTCCTTGTGCCGGTCGCGTCGGGTGAGGGTCTTGAAGACCTCGGGCCGCAGGGTGTCCAGGGACACGTTCACCCGGTCCAGGCCGGCGGCCTTCAGGGCCTGCGCGGTGCGCTTGAGACCGATGCCGTTGGTGGTGAGCGACATCTTCGGGCGGGGTTCCAGGGCCGCGCACCGCTCGACGATCCCGACCAGGCCGGGCCGCAGCAGCGGCTCGCCGCCGGTGAAGCGGACCTCGGTGATCCCCAGCCGCGTGACCGCGATGTGGATCAGCCGGACGATCTCGTCATCACTGAGCAGGTCCGACTTGCCGAGCCACTGCAGACCTTCTTCGGGCATGCAGTAGGTGCAGCGCAGATTGCACCGGTCGGTCAGTGAGACGCGCAGGTCAGTGGCCACGCGGCCATAGGTGTCGAGAAGCACTGTGGGCCCCCTCCCCTGTCCGGAAGTAGAGGTACGCGCGGATTTTGGATCTACTTCACGCGTTCTATTTCGAGACTACGTGACGCCTGTGTCATCGAGAGGTGCCCGAATGAACGGGATGTGACGTGGCCGCGTCGTAGGGACCTACCACGCGGCCACGCTGGGTGTTCGGACGATGTCAGTGCGCCCCTGTTCCGGTGAGGGAACGGACCTCCAGCTCGGCGAACTTCTGGGGGTCGGCCTTCTCCTTGGTGAGCACGGTTCCCAGCCATCCCAGGAGGAAGCCGAGGGGGATCGAGATGATCCCCGGGTTCTCCAGCGGGAACCAGAAGAAGTCGGCGTCCTTGAACATCGAGGTGGGCTTCCCGGACACGACCGGGGAGAACAGCACCAGACCGACGGCCGAGATCAGCCCGCCGTAGATGGACCAGAGCGCGCCCTGAGTGGTGAAGCGCTTCCAGAAGAGGCTGTAGAGGATGGTCGGCAGGTTCGCGGAGGCGGCGACCGCGAAGGCGAGCGCGACCAGGCCGGCCACGTTCAGGTCGCGGGCCAGCGCGCCCAGGCCGATGGCCACGGCTCCGATGACGACGGTGGACCAGCGGGCCGCCCGCATCTCCTCCTTCTCGGTGGCCTTGCCCTTGCGGATCACGTTCACGTACAGGTCGTGCGCGAAGGACGAGGAGGAGGCGAGGGTGAGGCCGGCGACGACGGCCAGGATGGTGGCGAAGGCGACGGCGGAGATCACGGCGAGCAGGATGGCGCCGCCTGTGGAGTCGGGACCGCCGCCGACGGCCTGGGCGAGCAGCGGGGCGGCGGTGTTGCCGGCCTTGTTGGAGGCGATGATGTCGGCCCGCTCCAGCAGCGCCGCGGCGCCGAAGCCGAGGGCGATCGTCATCAGGTAGAAGCCGCCGATGATGCCGATGGCCCACAGGACGGACTTACGGGCGGCCTGCGCGGTGGGCACCGTGTAGAAGCGGATCAGGATGTGCGGCAGGCCCGCGGTGCCGAGGACGAGGGCGAGGCCGAGCGAGATGAAGTCCAGCTTGGAGGTCGAGTCCTTGCCGTACTTGAGGCCGGGTTCGAGGAACTTCGCCCCCTGTCCGCTGTTCTCGGCGGCCTTGCCCAGCAGGTCCGAGATGTTGAAGTTGAACTTCACCAGCACGAGCAGGGTGATCAGCAGGGCGCCCGCGATCAGCAGCACCGCCTTGATCATCTGGACCCAGGTGGTGCCCTTCATACCGCCGATGGTCACGTAGACGATCATCAGTACGCCGACCAGGGCGACCACGGCCACCTTGCCGCCGTCGCTGGTGATGCCCAGGAGCAGCGAGACGAGCACGCCGGCGCCGGCCATCTGGGCGAGCAGGTAGAAGATCGAGACCACGATGGTGGAGGTGCCGGCGGCGGTACGGACGGGCCGCTGGCGCATCCGGTACGCCAGGACGTCGCCCATCGTGTAGCGGCCGGAGTTGCGCAGCGGCTCGGCGACGAGCAGCAGGGCGACCAGCCAGGCGACGAGGAAGCCGATGGAGTAGAGGAAGCCGTCGTAGCCGAAGAGGGCGATGGCTCCGGCGATGCCCAGGAAGGACGCGGCGGACATGTAGTCGCCGGAGATGGCGAGGCCGTTCTGGAAGCCGGTGAACTGGCGGCCGCCCGCGTAGAAGTCGGCGGCGCCCTTGGTCTGGCGGCCGGCCCAGACGGTGATGATCAGGGTGGCGACGACGAACAGCCCGAACAGGGTGATGATCAGCGGGCGGTGCTCGGAGGCGCCCGCGGCGACCGTCGTCAGGTGGTGCGTGCCGCTCATTCGCCGGCCTCCATTCGCGCCTTGATGACCTCGGCCTTGGGGTCGAGCTTCGCGGCCGCGTACCGCGCGTAGAACCAGGCGATCAGGAAGGTCGTCGCGAACTGGGCGAGGCCGAGCACGAGGGCGACGTTGATGTTGCCGAAGAGCTTGGTCCCCATGAAGCCGCCCGCGTAGTTGGACAGCAGGACGTAGAGCAGGTACCAGGCGATGAAGGCCACGGTGAGCGGGAAGGCGAAGGAGCGGTAGGAGCTGCGCAGTTCGCCGAATTCCGCGCTCTGCTGGACGCTCGTGTAGTCATCGGCCGTGGGGGCCGCCGGTGGCGTTCCCGCGCTGCCGGGCGGCGGCGCTGCTTCGGTGGTCACGGGGGGCTCTCCTTGTGACGCGGGTGCGGTGGGGACGACGGACAAAACAACCTCCGTGTGGGGGGACGGTGGTGCCGATCCCCCCTGTCAACGGCACGGACGGCGCGTCGGGACGGTTCAACACCCCGTGATTCTTGGGGAACTGATTTCTCGAACTGATGGCGCAGGGGCGAACGGCGACGCTAGGTTCACTTGTCATGAACCCGTCCGACGCGACCGCGTCCGGACGGCTTTTTCCCGTTCCGAGATGATCTGGAGAACCCATGGATCAGCTGGGGTCGCGCGCGCCCAAGAGGCGCAGCCGTGCTCTCGCCGTACCGGTCGGCCTGGCGCTCACCGCCTCGCTCGCCTTCCTGCCCGCGGTCTCGGCCTCGGCCGTCCCGCTGGGCGGCGCGGCCGACACGGCGCCGGCCTCGAAGGCCGACACCTCCGGCCCCAAGCTGTCGTACGTGGCCAACCTGAACGCGTACGCCACGATGAAGGCGGCGAAGAAGGCCGTCGAGCGGGCCGGCGGAACGGTGGTGACGGCCTATGAGCAGATCGGGGTCGTGGTCGCACACTCCCAGAACCCGGACTTCGCCAAGCAGCTGCGCGCCCAGCGCGGCCTGTTCGTGTCGGTCGGTGCCACCCGGACGGCCCCGATGACGGCGGCACGGACCACCGAGGAGGGCGCGACCCAGCAGCTGAGCACGGCGGACGCCGCCAAGGCGGCGGCAGCGGCGCAGGAGGGTCAGGAGCCGCTGGAGCCCAACCAGTGGGACCTGCGGACGATCAAGGCCGACAAGGCTCACAAGATCAACGATGGCAGCCCGAACGTCACCGTGGGCATCATCGACACGGGTGTCGACGACACCCACCCCGATCTCGCCCCGAACTTCTCCAAGAGCCAGTCGGCCAACTGCGTGGGTGGTGTCGCCGACACCGCCGAGGGCGCCTGGCGCCCGTACGCCGACGGCAGCGACCACGGCACGCACGTGGCGGGCACGATCGGAGCCGCGCGCAACGGCATCGGCGTCAGCGGTGTCGCGCCGGGCGTGAAGATAGCCGCGATCAAGGTGAGCGAGCCCGGGACCAGCCTCTTCTACACCGAGGCGGTCGTCTGCGGCTTCATGTTCGCCGCCGAGAAGGGGATCGAGGTGACCAACAACAGCTACTACGTCGACCCGTGGCTCTTCAACTGCAAGTCCGACGACGACCAGAAGGCGCTGGTGGAGGCCATCGGCCGGGCCACCAAGTACGCCGAGCGCAAGGGCACGCTCCACGTCGCCTCGGCCGGCAACTCCGACCAGGACCTGGCGGCCGACTCCCTCGTCGACGACAGCAGCCCGGACGACGCCACCCCGGTGCCGCGCACCATCGACCCGAAGGTCTGCCTGGACCTGCCCACGCAGCTGCCGGGTGTGGTCACCGTCTCGGCGACCGGTGACAAGGGTCTGCGCTCGTACTACTCCAGCTACGGCCTCGGGGTCGTGGACGTCGCCGCCCCCGGCGGCGACAAGTGGCAGGTCCCGGACACCCCGGACGCCAACGGGCGCGTGCTGTCCACCGTCCCGGGCGGGGGCTACGGCTACAAGCAGGGCACCTCGATGGCCGCCCCGCACGTCGCGGGCGTCGCGGCGCTCCTCAAGAGCGCCCACCCGTCGGCCACGCCCTCGCAGCTCCAGGCGATGCTGAAGGCCCAGGCCACGAAGGCGGCCTGTCCGACGCAGATATACGACGCCGCGGGCACCCTGATCGACGCCACCACCTGCGCGAGCAAGTGGGGGCAGACGGGCTACTACGGCTACGGAGTGATCGACGCGCTCAAGGCCGTGAAGTAGGACCGGTCGCACGGGCACGCGCACGGCACGGGCTCAGGAGAAAGGGGACGGGCCGGGCGGGATGATCTCCCGCCCGGCCCGTCCCCTTCGTGCGGCCTGTCAGGGCTTGATCATGACCTTGAGCGCGCTGCGGTCGTCCATCGCCCGGTAGCCGTCCGGGACCTCGTCCAGGGACACGGCCCGGTCGAAGACGGGCGCCGGGTCGATCGCGCCGCTGAGCACGTCCTTCAGCAGTTCCGGGATGTAGGCGCGGACCGGGGCCACGCCACCGCGCAGGGTGATGTTGCGGTCGAACATGACGCCGAGGTCGAGGCCGGTGCCGCTGCCGTGCGGGACGCCGACGTAGCCGATGGCCCCACCGTCGCGGGTGATGTTCACGGCGGTGCGCATCGACTGCTCGGTGCCGACCGCCTCGATGACGGCGTGCGCGCCCCGGCCGCCGAGGAGCTCGCGCACGGCCGCCTCGGCGGCCTCGCCGCGCTCGGCGACGACATCGGTGGCTCCGAAGAGCTTGGCGATGTCCGTACGTACGGTGTGGCGGCCCAGTGCGATGATCCGCTCGGCGCCCAGGCGCTTGGCGGCGAGGACGCCGCACAGGCCGACCGCGCCGTCGCCGACGACGGCGACCGTGGAGCCCTCGCGGACGCCGGCGCCCAGCGCCGCGTGGTGGCCGGTGCCCATGACGTCGGACAGCGCGAGCAGCCCGGTCAGCAGGTGGTCGTCGGAGACGGCCTCGGCGGGCAGCTTCACCAGGGTGCCGTCGGCGTGCGGGACGCGGACGGCCTCGCCCTGGCCTCCGTCGTGGCCGACCGAGCCCCAGAAGCCGCCGTGCTCGCAGGAGGTGAAGAGGCCCTCGACGCAGTACTCGCAGGTGCCGTCGGACCACATGAAGGGCGCGACGACGAGGTCGCCGGCACGCAGGTCGGACACGGCGGAGCCGGTCTCCTCGACGATGCCCAGGAACTCGTGGCCGATGCGCTGGCCGGGCTGCCGGGCGGCCTCGCCGCGGTAGGCCCACAGGTCGCTGCCGCAGATACAGGCACGCAGGACGCGGACGACGGCGTCCTCGGGGCGCTGGATCGCAGCGTCGGGCACCTCCTCCACGCGTATGTCGTGCGGGGCGTGGATGACGGTGGCGCGCATGGTGGTGCAGTCCTCCGGATCGGGATCGTTCAGTCTTGTACGACTGTGGAACCGTCCTACCGTACGCCTGCTTCCCGCGTGATCGCGCCAGTGGCCAGAAGGTACTGGGCGGCCAGATAGGTGGCCATGATCCAGAAGTCCGGGTGGGGCAGCTGGGGCCATTCGGCGACACCGGTGGCGATGAGGGTGTCGGAGAGCAGGAACAGCGCGCCGCCGATGCCGGCCCGCAGGCCGAGCGCGCTGGAGCGGAACGCCATGGCGGTGAGCAGCAGGCTGTAGCCGGCCACGGGGATCCGCAGGTCGGCCGGCAGGTCGGACCACAGCAGGGCGACGGTCCCGAGGAGGGCGAGCAGGTACCCGCCGCCGAGCAGCGGGTTCGCGGGCCGCTTGCCGAAGAGGACGAGGTAGCAGACGTGCCCGACGGCGAAGGAGCCCATGCCTACGAGGAAGGCGACCTCGGCGTCGAAGAGCAGGGCCAGGTCCCCGCCCCAGCCGAACAGCAGGGCGGCGAGCAGCAGGCGGGGCGCGCCACGGGTGGCCATGTGGGTCACGAGCAGCGGCATCAGCAGCGGCTTGGCGACGACGTGCCCGAGGTGCCAGCCGGCCAGCAGCGAGATCAGGTCGACGGCGGCGGCCACGGCGAAGGCCACGAGGGCGATCCGCCCGAGGCGCGACCGGCCGGCCGGGACCCGGTCCACCGCCCAGGCGGGAGCGGGTCGGCCCGGGGACTCGGCGGTGCTCACGCGGTGGTCTCCTGTACGGCCGGGGCGACGTCGGGGGCCGGGGCCGGGGCCGCGGCCGCGGCTGCGGCTGCGGCTGCGGCTGCGGCTGCGGTGCCGGTCGCCGGGGCAGGGGCGGGCTCCGGGGCCGGGGCCGGGGCCGGGGCCGGGGCGGGGGCGGGGGCGGGCTGCCAGCCGGGGCCGCGGAAGACGTGTCCGGCCCGCTGGCCCCAGCTCCCGGCGGCGCGCACGTCGCGGGCGATGGCGGCGTACTCGTGGGTGGCCACGCGCAGCGGGTTGTGGGTGCCGATGTTCTTGGTCAGCCCGTAGACGGGCTTGTCCGTCTCCCCCACCCAGGAGCCGAACATCCGGTCCCAGAGGATCAGGATGCCGCCGAAGTTGCGGTCCAGGTAGCCGCCCTGCGAGGCGTGGTGGACGCGGTGGTGGGAGGGGGTGTTGAAGACGTACTCGTAGGGCCGCGGCAGCTTTCCGATGCGCTCGGTGTGGACCCAGAACTGGTAGAGGAGGTTGAGTCCGTAGCAGAACGGGATCGCCGCCGGGTGTACGCCGAGAGCCACCATCGGCAGGTAGAACCACCAGGTGGTGGCGCTGGTCCACGGCTGGCGCAGGGCGGTGGTGAGGTTGAACCGCTCGCTGCTGTGGTGCACCACGTGGCAGGCCCACAGGATGCGGATCACGTGGTGGAGGCGGTGCTGCCAGTAGTAGAGGAAGTCCTGCGCGAGCAGCATCAGCAGGGCGGTCCACCACAGGAACGGCACGCGCAGCGGGGTGAGTTCGTAGACCGCGGTGAAGACGGCGACGACCGGGATCTTCCAGAGCAGGTCGAACCCGATGCTGCCGAGCCCCATGGTGATGCTCGTGGCGGCGTCCTTGGTGTCGTAGCCGGCGGCATCCTCGTCCGGATGGAGCCGGTAACTCACCACCTCGATGACGGTGAGCAGCACGAAGGCAGGTATGGACCACAGCACGACATCGGGCAGGTTCGGCATGTCCCGCACCATAGAGGCGCCCTCGGGGGTGCCGCTAGGGGTTGTTACCGATCGGTATCCATCGGTGTTACCAGCGGTTCGCGAGATGATGTCCGGGCCAAGGGGAGGGCACGGAATGACGGGCATCGAGACGGTTCTCTTACGGGTGGCGGGAACGGCGGCGGGGACACTGGTGAAGTCCCTCCTCGCGCGGGTCCCGGGGGCGGGCCTGGTGGCCGACCCGGCACGGCCGGCCCCGCGCGGACGCAAGCCCCCGACGGAACTGGGCGACGGCGAGATGCGGCGCCTGACCGAAGCCCTGGCGGCCCGGCTCGGCCCGGCGTGCGCGAC
Source organism: Streptomyces sp. NPDC048331 (assembly GCF_043201215.1). NCBI lineage: Bacteria > Bacillati > Actinomycetota > Actinomycetes > Kitasatosporales > Streptomycetaceae > Streptomyces > Streptomyces sp. NPDC048331. Next base: position 39,235 of record NZ_JBICYT010000012.1, read on the forward strand.
GCTGCCGGAACACGAGCGCCTGGCCGCGCTGGACGCGGTCGGCGACGCCTTCGCGGCACTCGGCCCGCTGGACGCGGAGGCCCTCTTCACGGCGGACCTCGACCCGACGGCCCTGGCGGCCACCCTCCCCCCACCCCCGGCGGGCCTGAGCGGGGCCGCGGAAGCCCTGTACGGACGGCTGGTCCGGCTGTGCTGCGCGCACGCGGTGGAGTACGTGACGACCCTGCCGGGCTTCGGGGCCCGGGCGGGGGTGGAACTGGTCCGGCGGACGGGCGAGCTCGCGCGAGCGGTGGACCGGCTCGACCACGCCGGGTCGGGGGCGGCGTACGCCTTCGAGGCCCGGTACGCGGAGTACATCGCGCGCACCCACGGCCGGCTCCAGCTCTTCGGGCTGACCCTCAGCCGCTCCCGCCAGGAATGGCCCCTGGACGTGGCGTACATCAGCCTCGCGGTCAGCGGTGAGGAGCAGCTGATGCCGGACGCCCCGACCGCGCGCCGGACCCAGCTCCGGGCCGAGCAGGCCCTCGCCTCGGCCGACCGCATCCTGCTGCGCGGCCCGGCGGGCTCCGGGAAATCCACCCTGATGCAGTGGCTGGCCCTGAACGCCGCCCGGCGGACCGACGGCCCGTGGAGCACCGGCGTCCCGTTCGTACTGCGGCTGCGCTCCTTCACCGCGTCGGGCGACCTACCGCTTCCGGAGGACTTCCCGCGCGCGGGCGGCGTACCGCTGTCCGCCCCTCCGGGCTGGGTGGAGGACCTCATGCTGAGCGGCCGGGCGCTGGTCCTGGTGGACGGGGTGGACGAAGTCCCGCAGCGGCTGCGCACCCGCACTGAGAGCTGGCTGCGCTCACTGATCTCCGCCTTTCCGAAGGCGCGCTACGTGGTGACCACCCGCCCGTCGGCGGTCCCGGAGGACTGGCTCGGGGGCCTCGGATTCGCCACGCACACGATGCTGCCGATGGACCAGCGGGACATCCGTGCCTTCGTGGGGCACTGGCACGCGGCGGCCCGGGCGGACGGGCAGGATGTGGACGCGTACGAGGCCGCGCTGCTGGAAGCGGTCTCCTCCCGGCGGGATCTGGCCCGGCTGGCCACGAACCCGCTGATGTGCGCGCTGCTGTGCGCGCTGAACCAGGACCGCCGGATGCAGCTCCCCCGGGCCCGCAAGGAACTGTACGACGCGGCGCTGGACATGCTGTTGGTCCGGCGGGACACGGAACGGGAGATCTGCGGGGTCGAGGGCGTCCACCTCACCCGGGAGGAGCAGATCGCGCTGCTCCAGCGGCTCGCGTACTGGCTGATCCGCAACGGGCAGTGGGAGGCGGGCCGGAGCGAGGCCGTCGAGATGGTGGACGAGTGGCTGGACGCGATGCCGCAGGTGCGGGCGCAGGGCAGCGCGGAGCAGGTCTTCACCCACCTGCTGATCCGCAGCGGCCTGCTCCTGGAGCCGACCCCGGGTGCGGTGGTCTTCGTCCACCGCACCTTCCAGGACTACCTGGGCGCCAAGGCGGCGGTGGAGTCGCGGGACTTCGGGGTGCTGGTGAGGAACGCGCAGGACGACTCCTGGGACGACGTGGTCCGCATGGCGGTGGGCCACGCCCGCCCGGACGAACGCGCCCGCCTGCTACGGGGTCTGCTCCGCCGGGCCGACAAGGTCAAGTCCGCGCACGACCGCCTCGTGCTGTTGGCGGCGGCCTGCCTGGAACAGGCTCCCGAGCTCGACCCGGCCGCACATGCCGATGTGCAGGAGCGCACGGCGCGACTGCTGCCGCCCCGGTCCCGCCGGCAGGCGGAGGAACTGGCCAAGGTCGGCGAACTCGTCCTGGAACTCCTGCCCCCGGACGGCGAACTCGACGAGGACGAAGCGGAAGCCGTCGTCCGTACGGCCGGATGGATCGGCGGACCACGCGCGCTGGAGGTCGTCGCCCGCTTCCGCGAGGACACCCGGTTGAACGTGGCCTACGCGCTGTCGGACGTCTGGGCCCACTTCCCCGTCGACGAGTACGCGGAGGCGGTGCTGTCGACGGCGCCCCTGCCCGGGGTGAACCTGCTGGTGAGCAGAGAGGAGCAGGTAGCTCAGGTCGGGCGGCTCACCCATCTGAAGCGGATCAATCTGCACTGGGCGCCCGGCCTGCCGGCTCTGGTCGCACAACGCCCGGACCTCGAACACCTCTTCGTGTTCCGCAACGAGGGGTTGGCCGACCTGTCCCTTCTGGAGCCGCTGGACCGTCTCACCTTCCTGGGCCTCTCCGTGTGCCCGAACGTCCGTAACCTCGCGCCGTTGTCCGGGCTGTCACTGCGTGGATTGACTCTGGTCGGGCTGCCGACGGGCCTTCCCCTGGATCCGGTGCGGGGGCTCCCGCTGGAAAGCCTGCGCCTGGGCTACCGGCCCACCGCGGACCGGATCGGCGACCTTCCGCTCCCCGACGGACTGCGCGGGCTTCACCTGCTCCAGGGAGCGGCCGGCCTGTCACTGGCGGGCCTGGACCGCCTCCCCGAACTGGAGACCCTGGCGGTCACCGGCAACGAACGGTTCGCCGAGCTCGCCACGTCGACCGCGCCGGCCCTCACGAGCCTGTCCGTCATCGATGCAGCGCCGGACCTCGCCCGATTGCTCCGGCACGAGCGGTTGGTCTCCCTGACACTGAACCAGTGCTCCGTCCGCGACCTCGCACCGCTTCGGTCTCTCCCGCGCCTCCGGTTCCTCCTGCTGAACCACTGCGAAGGGAGCCACGACCTCACCCCGCTGGCCGGCCTGGACCAACTCGTGATCACCGTGTTCGGCGGGGCGACCGTCACCGGCGCGGAGCGCTTCCCGCCCGAGCGGCTCAGGTTCCGTCGGGGCTGAGCCGCCCGGCGAGGAGGCGGAGCTACCAGACCCGGACCGAGCCGCCCTTGGCGAAGGCCGGGCTCGTGGCCTCGGGCGGGATCTCCGTCAGGGGTTCCGCGATGTCCGTGACCAGCGGGCCGTGCTTGGCCGCGACCGCGTCCAGCAGGGCCAGGTCGAAGCCGTACACGCGGGCCGCGTTGCCTCCGACCATCGCGGCGACCTCCTCGCGCGGGAGGCCCGCGTAGGCGATGCGGAGGCCTTCGCGGGAGAAGGGGGTGGTGCCCTCGTCGTGGGGGTAGTCACTGCCCCACATGATCTTGTCGAGGCCGATCCGCTCCCGCAGCGGGACCTCGTGGGGGCGCATGAAGCTCGCTCCCACGAAGCAGTTGTCCCGCCAGACCTCGCTCGGGCCCCGGCCCATCGACTCCGCCAGGCCCGCCCCGAACTTGGACTCGGCCGTGGCCGATGCCCCGACCAGGCGGCCGTGGTAGTAGTCCAACATGTCCAGCACGCCGGGGATCCAGCCGGAGCCCTGCTCCGTCAGGACCAGCTTGAGGCCCGGGTGCCGGCGGAAGGCCCCGCCGAAGACGAGGTGCCACAGGGCGCGGTGCGAGAACCAGGTCATCTCCACCATGAAGACGGCCCGGGCCGCCGGTTCGTCGCCGAGCGGCGGTGAGGCGGAGCCGCCGTGGTGGTTGACCGGGACGTCCAGCTCGTCGCACACCGCCCAGATGGGGTCGTAGGCGGCCGAGTACAACTCGGGGACCGTGGAGCCGGGCGGCACGCCGGGCAGCAGGATGCCGCCCGTCAGGCCCGCCGCCTTCGTGCGGCGGATCTCCCCGACGGCCGCGTCCACGTCGTTGAGCAGGATCTGCGCGACCCCCGCCCGCCGGCCCGGCGCGTCCGCGCAGAAGTCCGCGAGCCAGCGGTTGTGGGCCTGCAGCCCGGCCCAGCGCAGCTCGTACTCGGCCCTCGTCGGGGGTTGGGCCATCAGCGAGGCCTTGGGGAAGAACGGCGGGATGGTGTTCGGGAAGAGGACCTCCGCGACGATGCCGTCCGCCTCGAGTTCGGCGAGGCGGCGCGCCGAGTTCCAGTTGCGGTCGGCGGTGTCCGCGAGGAGGTCCTCGTACGGGTTCACGTAGGTGGCGGCCCAGGCGTCGAATTCCTCGTGGTGGCGCTCGGCCAGGTACGGCTTGTAGTCCAGCAGGTCGGCGCCGGCGTGGCAGTCCGCCGAGATGACCGTGTACCGGTCCTCCGTCATGTCGATACCCCCAGGACCGGGAAGTCGTTGTCGGTGAGCCAGTGGCGGCCCACCTCGCGGGAGCGGGCCCAGGAGGCCTCCACCGCCGCCTGGTCCGGGGACTGGCCCAGCTCCGCCGGGGTGGGGCCGATCCGGCTTGCGATCGGGGCCAGCTTCGCGGTGTCGAAGCCGAAGACCTCGGCCGCCGCGAGCCCCAGCATCCGGCGGGTCTCCGCGACCGGGATGTCGTGGAAGGTGTTCTTCAGCCAGGCCCGGGTGTTCGGCCAGGTGCCTTCGGGGTGCGGGAAGTCCGAGCCCCACAGGATGTTGTCGACGCCGATCTCGTAGCGCTGGGCGAGCTCGCGCCGCTTGGTGTTCGTCGCGCAGATGAAGACCTGGCGGTCCAGGTACTCGCTGGGCGGCCGCTTCAGCTCCTCGAACGGCGAGAGCTTCTTGCCGCCGTGCGCGCCGAGGTAGAGCCGGTCCATGAACCACAGCTGGTTCGGCAGCCACCAGCAGCCCGACTCGGCGACGCCGAACCTGAGGCCGGGGTGGCGCTCGAAGACACCGGACCAGAGCAGGAACCACAGGGGGCGGGCCGGCCACCAGGTGACCTCGGAGACGAAGATGCCCAGGTGGTCGCCGTACTCGTGGCGCGGCGAGGAACCGGAGTGGGTGACGATCGGCATCCGCGTCTCGGCGGCCGCCGCCCAGACGGGGTCGTAGCGGCGGTCGTGGTAGGGCGCCTTGTCCACCCACATCGCGGGGATCATCAGCGCGCCCAGCCCGGACTCCTTGGCCCGGTGGATCTCCGCCACGACCTTCTTCGGCTCGCCGGTGATGGGCAGCAGCGCGACTCCGCAGTGGCGTTCCGGATGCTGCCCGACGAACTCGGCGAGCCAGCGGTTGTGCGCCTGCGCGCCCGCCATGCCGAGCTCGGGGTCCTGGTCGCCGGAGAGGCCGAGGCCGACGCCGAAGGGGGCGGCGGTCTGACTGTCGACGGCGTCCGCGTCGGGGAAGACGACCTCGGCGGCCACGCCGTCGCCGTCGAGTTCCTTGAGCCGCTGCCCGGTGTCCCAGCCGCCCTTGAGGCCTTCCTCGTGATCGTGGAACCACTTCTCGGCGAAGGCCTCGTTGCGGACGCCGAGCCGGGTGGCCTCCGCCCGGCGGGCGTCGCGTTCGCCGAGGAACGCGTCGAACTGGGGATGGAAGCGGGAGTCCAGGTAGGGCCGGTACCGCTCGGTGGGCAGTCCCGCGTGGCAGTCGGAGGAGATGATCAGGTACGGGTCTTCGGTCCGGTCTTCGGGCCGGTCTTCGTTCGTACGCACCACAGACGCCCCTCAGTCGAGGATGAAGCTTTCCAGGTAGGCGGGATTGGTCCGGTCGAGCATCGACTGCGACCGGGCACGGATCTGCCGGTCACTGTGTTCGCCGGCCGGGAGCATCCAGAAGCGGTCGGCGCGGATGCCGTCGACGACGTGCTCGGCGACCTCCTCGACCGGGGTGAAGCGCACCTCGTGGCCGGCCTGCCTCATCGCCGCCTCGTACTGGTCGAGGCTGCGGTACGGGGCCTTGCGCGGCCGTTCCTTCGCGTACCGCTCGGGCCGGTTGCGGTGCGACTCCCACAGCCCGGTGCGCAGCATGTGCGGTCCGGGGAAGAGGACGGAGGCCCCGACGGCGGCGCCCTCCGCCTTCAGGTGGGCGTAGAGCGACTCGGTCATGGTGACCACGGCCGCCTTGGTGACGGCGTACACGGAGGCGGTGGGCAGCGGGGCGATGCCGCCGTCGCCGGAGGAGGTGTTGACGATGTGGCCGGGGCCGCCGGCGGCGATCATGCGGGGGACGAAGGCCTGGATGCCGTGGAAGACGCCCCACACGTTGACGGAGAAGGCCCATTTCCAGTCGTTGGGTTCGTGCTCCCACATGCGGCCCTCGGCGCCGGAGCCGACGCCCGCGTTGTTGCAGAGCACGTGCACGGCGCCGAAGGTCTCGTAGGCGGCGTCGGCCAGCGCGATCACGGAGTCGCGTTCGCTGACGTCGACCACCCGGGCGAGCACCTGGGCCCCGTCCGCGGCGAGTTCGTCGGCGGCCTTGCGCAGGGCGCCCTCCTCGACGTCGGCCAGGACCACCTTCAGTCCCTCGGCGGCGAAGCGACGGGCCATGGCGAGGCCGATACCGCTGGCGGCCCCGGTGACCACGGCCACCTGTCCGGGTTCGAGTCGCATGTCAGCCCCTCCCCCCTGACGATCCCTCCGGGGGCGCGTCGAGGATCTGCAGGGGGTCGTCGTAGCGCTGGTGGATGTACGGGAGCAGGGCCTGGGCGCTGACCCGCTCGACGACCCGGCCCTTCTGGTCCGTGGTCTTCTCGCCGATGGTGATCTCCACGATCCGGCGGACGGGCAGGTCGGCGACCGGGTCGTACATCGACTCCCGCAGCACGACGTCCCCGGTGATGTGTTCCAGCTTGCGGACCTTCTCGTTGCGCGTGCAGTGCACGAGCACCGGGTCCACGTCGAAGCCCGAGCCGTCCACGCCGGGCAGGAACTTGAAGTAGAAGTCGGTCTTCCGGGTGGGCTCGGGCAGCGGCAGTGCGCGGTCCACCGCCCCGCGCACCTCGACGAAGGCGATGCCGTGCCGGGCGAGAGCGGCCCGTACGACGAGGCCGTCGCGTTCCACGGTGACCTCGCCCAGCTTCTTCGGCTCGCCGAAGACCTCGCGGCCGCCGGTCAGGGCGCGTTCGAGGGTCATCGGCATGACCAGGGGGTACCAGCCCTCGATCCCGCCGTGCTGGGCGGCGACGGCCACCGAGCCGGCGCCGAGGGGGTAGCCGGGCAGGTCGACCTTGCTGATGTTGGCCCGTACCAGGGGCCGCTCGGCCGGTTTGAGCGGCGGCGGCAGGACCGCCGCGACCACGTCGGGATCACTCTCCCAGACGGCCACCACGCCGGTGGACCAGATGTCGGGGAGTCGGGAGCTCTTCTCGCGCGACGCCGCGATCTCGGCCTCGGTCCGCGCTCCGTACCGTACGCGTGCCATGTCTCGCACCATCCCTCGGCTCGGGGGGAATCGGTTCGGTTCTGTAACACAGTTACACCGCTGCCGATGAAGGGTAAAGACCCTTGCACGCACAAGAATTGACGATCCGACAGATTGGTGGTGGAAGGCCGTGGCCAGAACCACGCTCACCCGTGACGAGGTGCTGGACGCCGCCGCGTCCCTGGTCATGCGGCACGGTCCGGCCGCGCTCACCATGCGCAAGCTGGCCGCCGAGCTGGGCACCGCCGTGACGTCCATCTACTGGCACGTCGGCAACCGCGAGTCGCTGCTCGACGCCCTCGTCGAGCGGACCGTGGAGGAGATGGGGGCGATCCGGCCCACCGGCCGCACGCCGGCCGACCGGATCCTGGCGGTGGCCCGGATCCTGCGCCGGGAACTGCGCGGGCGTCCGCACCTGATCGCGATGGTCCACGAACGCGGGCTCACCGAACGGATGTTCCTGCCGGCCCAGCAGGCGCTCGTCCACGAGGTGCACGCCGCCGGGCTGCGTGGCGCCCGGGCGGCGGACGCGGTGCGCGCCGTCCAGTTCCAGGTCGTCGGGTACCTGCTCGTCGAGCGCAACCGCGAACGCTCCCCCGCCCAGTCCCCGGCCGAGAGCGAGCTCTGGGATCCGGCCGCGGCCCCCCACGACCCGGCGCTCGCCCGCGCCCTGGCCCGCCCGGCGGATCCGGACCGGCTGTTCCTGCTGTCCGTACGGGCCCTGGTGCACGCCCTGCTCGCGCCGGGCGCGGCAGGCGCCGCCGGTGCGACCGGTGCCGCCGGTGCCGCCCCGCGGTGTTGAGACCGCTCGCCTCCACGTTCCCCCGCCGAACGGGCGGAGCCCGGGGCTGACGGCCGGGAACCGCCTGCGCGGCCACGGGTGTCAGTCGGGGCCGATATCCTCTGTGACCATGCTCGACGACCGTACGACCGCAGAGACGATGTGGCCGACCGCGTACCCACAGGGGTACGCGGTCGTCGACGTGGAGACCACCGGGCTCGCTCGCGACGACCGGATAGTCTCCGCCGCCGTCTACCGGCTCGACGCCCAGGGCAATGTCGAGGACCACTGGTACACGCTGGTCAATCCGCGGCGGGACCCGGGACCGGTGTGGATCCACGGGCTGACGAGCGCGATGCTCGCCGACGCCCCGCTCTTCGAGGACATCGCCGAGGAGTTCGCCGACCGGCTCGCCGACCGGGTCCTGGTCGCGCACAACGCGATCTTCGACTGGCAGATGATCGCCCGGGAGTACGCGCGGGCCGCCGCGACCGCGCCGGTCCGTCAGCGGCTGTGCACCATCGCCCTGTCGAAGGAACTGGACCTGCCGCTGCCCAACCACAAGCTGGAGTCGCTCGCCGCGCACTTCGGCGTGGTCCAGCAGCGCGCCCACCACGCGCTCGACGACGCCCGGGTGCTCGCGGAGGCGTTCCGCCCCTCCCTGCACGCGGCTGCGCGGGGCGGCGTACGACTGCCCCTGCTGGAGTGCCGACCGCTGACGGAGTGGTCGGACTCCGCCGCCACCCCGCGCGTCGGATACCAGGCCTCCTACCGGGGCGGCAGCTGGCGGCCCTCGCGCAAGCGGCCGCCGTGCCCGCACCCGAACCCGGGGCGCTTCGAGGACGGCAAGCCGCTGAAGCAGGGCATGCGGATCGCCTTCTCCGGTGACACCTCGGTGGAGCGGGAGCTGTTGGAGGACCGGGCGGTCGAGGCGGGTCTGCACATCGCGACGAGTGTGTCGCGGCTCACCAGCCTCCTGGTGACCAACGACCCGGAGTCGGCGACGTCCAAGACGGTCAAGGCGAAGAGCTTCGGCACGCCGGTCGTCGACGAGGCGGCCTTCACCCAGCTGCTGCGGGACGTGGCTCCGGCCGAGTCCTGAACCGGGGGCCGTTGCGCCGGCCGGGTGCAGGCGCGGCGACTCACCCCGCTGGATCTTGTTCCGCTCGTTCCCCGTGCGCAGCATTCGGCCCATGGCACGTTGTGAGGTCTGCGGAAACGATTACGGCATGTCCTTCGAGGTGCACGCGCAGGGCGCGGTGCACGTCTTCGACTGCTTCTCCTGCGCCATCCACCGCATGGCGCCCGTCTGCGAGCACTGCCGGGTCTCGATCATCGGTCAGGGCGTCGAGGTCGAGGGGCAGTGGTTCTGCGGGGCGCACTGCGCCCGGGCGGAGGGGAAGGTGGGCATCGTCGACCGCGTCTGACTTCCGCGCGTCCCGGCCTGGTCCCGAGCGCTGTCCCGACATCCGTTCCGTACGCCATGACCCCGGACGGCCACCCGGCCGCCGGGGTCCTTCGCGTTGCGGGTACCGTCGTGGGCGTGTACCGCTTTGTGCTGACCCGGCAGTGGGTGTTCCTCACCCTGATGGCCCTCGCTCTCATCCCCGCGATGATCGAGCTGGGGTTCTGGCAGTACCACCGCCATGAGCACCGGGTCGCGCAGAACCAGCTGATCGAGGCCAACCTGCGGGCGAAGCCGGTCCCCATGACCGAGGTCACCTCCCCCGGGCACCGGGTCCCCCGCGCGGACTTCTGGCGAGCGGTCACCGCCACGGGCACGTACGACACCGCGCACGAGGTCGTCGTGCGGATGCGCACCGACAACGACGACAAGGTCGGCTTCCACGTCCTGACCCCACTGGTCCTCGCCGACGGCCGGGTGGTCCTGGTCAACCGGGGCTGGGTGCCGGGCGGCGACGACCCGCGCGCCTACCCGCCGGTGCCGACCGCGCCCGCGGGCGAGGTCACGGTCACCGGCCGGCTGAAGGCCGACGAGACCAGCGGCGGCAGCGGCATCAAGGACCGCAAGGGCCTGCCGGACCGTCAGGTGATGCTGATCAACAGTGCGCAGCAGGCGGAGTACCTGGGCCGGACGGTCCTCGGCGGATACCTGGAGCTCACCGCTCCGGCCCCGGCGGACGGCATCCCGGAGCCCATCGCCGATCCCGACCACGACTCGATCGGCCCCCACATGGCGTACGCCGTCCAGTGGTGGCTGTTCGCCGCCGCGGTTCCGGTGGGCTGGGTGGTCCTCGTACGGCGGGAGAAGCGCGAGCGCGAGGAGGAGGCCGCCCGGGCCGAGGCCTCCCTGCAGGAGCCGGCGACGGCGTAGCGTGTCGGCATGGATCTTGGACTGAAAGACCGTGTCTACATCGTCACCGGGGCCACGCGCGGCCTCGGCCTCGCCTCCGCCCGGGAGCTGACCGCCGACGGCGCGAAGGTCCTCCTGACGGGCCGGGACGAGAAGCGGGCGGCCGACGCCGCCGCCGAGCTCGGCCCGAACGCGGCCGGTGTGGCGGCCGACAACTCCGACCCGGAGGCGGCCGCGCGGCTGGTCGCGACCGCGCGGGAGCGCTTCGGTCGCCTCGACGGCATCCTCATCAGCGTGGGCGGCCCGGCGCCGGGCTTCGTCGCGGACAACACCGACGCGCAGTGGTCGGCGGCCTTCGAGTCGGTGTTCCTGGGCGCGGTCCGCCTGGCCCGGGCGGCGGCGGCCGAGCTGGGCGAGGGCGGGGTCATCGGCTTCGTCCTGTCGGGCTCGGTCCACGAGCCGATCCCCGGCCTGACCATCTCCAACGGCCTGCGCCCGGGCCTCGCGGGCTTCGCGAAGTCCCTGTCGCTGGAGCTCGGCCCGCGCGGGATCCGGGTGGTCGGCCTGCTGCCGGCCCGCATCGACACCGACCGGGTGCGCGAGCTCGACGCGCTGTCCGGTGACGCCGCCGCCGCGCGGGCGGGCAACGAGTCCCGCATCCCGCTGCGCCGCTACGGCGCCCCGGAGGAGTTCGGCCGCACGGCGGCCTTCCTGCTCTCCCCCGCGGCGTCGTACCTGACGGGCGTCATGCTCCCGGTCGACGGCGGCTCCCGGCACGGCTTCTGATCCACCGCGCCGGACTACGTCACCCGCTGGGCGCGGTGGGACGTCACCTTGAGGCGGGCCTCCGCGGGCAGTTCCGGGAGGCCCGCCGAGGTCCGGGCGTGGGTCAGGACCGGCCCGGCCACGGCGGCCAGGGCGTCGGCGGGGACCGCGTGGGGTTCCAGTTCCAGCGCGACCCGCAGCGCCGGAGATCCGCGCCGCCCGCGCAGGGCGACCCGGCAGCCGGCGACCCCGTCCAGGGCGCCGGCCTCCGCGGCCACCGCCTCCTCCAGCGCCCGCCCGCGCAGCATGGCGTACGCCCCGTCCCCGGTGTCCACGACCACCGCCGGCAGTCGCGGCCGCCTGAGCTGGGACAGCAGCCACCACAGCGCCAGCAGCACGACCACCGCGAGAGCGGCGACCACCGCCCACCACCACCAGCCGTCGGCGTGCCAGTACCGGTCCCGGGTCGCCTGGCTGAGCAGCGGCGCGTGGCGACCGTGCAGCGGCCACGCGCCGGTCAGCACCACGATCCCGGCCGCCAGCAGGACCGCTCCGACCAGGGCGAGCAGGATCCGGTTCACCGTCGCGAGCATCCGTTCACCTCCTGACCCGTACGCGCGGCCGCGGCGGGTGCGCGAGGCCCAGTTCCTCGATGCCGACGGCGATCACCGCGTCGAGGTCGGCCCGTACGTCGTCCAGCTCGCGGAAGTGCGAGGTGGCCCGCACCCCGACGTGGGACCGCCGCACCTTGACCCGGACCGACCGGACTCCGGACACCTCCATGGCCCGGTCCCGCAGGATCTGCGCAGCGTCCTTGCGGCCGAGGCCGGCCCGCACGCCCGGCCCCTGGTCCGGGGGCCGCATCGGCAGGATCCGGCGCAGTCCTGGGGCGAACGCGAGCAGCACGAGGACCGCCCCGACCAGGGCCAGGGCCCCGGCGATCAGCTGCACCCCCAGGTCCGCGGGGGTGTGGGTCGCCAGCCGGTCCGCCAGGTCGCCGCGCCAGCCCATACCGGGGCGGCCCGCCCGTACGGCGGCCAGGTCGTACAGGAACAAGGCCGCCACTCCGAGCACGACCAGGGCGGTCAGCCCGGCGGGCACCCGCCGGGCGGAACGGAAGCGGTGGACCCGGCCGGGGGCCGCGCCGGAGCCGTGGGCCGTCACCGCAGCCGCCGGTCGCGCCCGCCGGCGGTCCGGGCCTGGGTGGAGTGCAGGTGCTCGATGTCGATGTCCACCTCGGGTACGGACATCGACGCGCACTCCTCGATCCGCAGCGCGACCTGCCGGCGTACGGCCGCGCACTGCGCGGCCAGGTCGGACGGGTAGTCCAGCTCCAGGCTGACCCGGACCCGGGCGATGTCGTGGTGCACGGTGACGGCGGCGTGCGGGGGCTTGCCGGGGGTGGTGGCGAGCGCCTCCCGGGCGGCCTGGGCGGCGATCTTCGCGACCACCCGGTCGGCGATTCGGGTGGCGCCGCGCTCGGCGGCGTCCACCCGGGGCGGGGCGGAGCGCGGTGGGCTGCTCATCGGCGCCTCACCCGCGCCGGTCGTCGCGGCGGCGGAACAGGTCACCCGGTTCCAGGTCCCCGTCGAGGAACCGTCCGGCGACGAAACCGATGGCGCCGAGGGCGGCCACCAGCAGGAAGGCCCCGAAACCGCCGAAGTAGCCGGCGAACGCGAGGGCCATGCCGGCGAACATTCCGGCGATCGCCATGCTCATGCGGAGTCCTCTCGGCTACTGGAGACGGGATTCCGGCTCCTCGTCGGGCTCATCGGGCAGCTTGACGTCGCTCACCGCGATGTTGACCTCGACGACCTCCAGGCCCGTCATCCGCTCGACCGCCGAGATGACGTTCTCCCGGACCGCGCGCGCCACGTCGCGGATCGATACCCCGTAGTCCACGACGATCTCCAGGTCGAGGGCCGTCTGGACCTCGCCGACCTCTGCCTTGACCCCACGGCTGACCTGGGCCTTCTGGCCGCCGGGCACCCGGTCGCGGACGGCGCCGAAGGTCCGGGAGAGGCCACTGCCGCTGCCCATGGCGTGCACGCCGACCACCTCGCGGGCGGCCAATCCGGCGATCTTCTCGACCACCCCGTCGGCGATGCTCGTGCGTCCCCGGTCGCCGGGCTCCTTGCCGGAGCCCCCTGATACGGATTCGGTCATCGCGTGTCCCTTCGCGTGGAGAGCGGACTCACTCCGCACCACGTTAGGCGCCCGGACGCGCGGGCGCCCCGGGACTACGCCGGTCGGCTGGCCGACTTCGCCCGGGGCTCCGGTGGTGCGGCGGTCCTCAGTCGGAGAGACCGGCCAGGTCCCGCAGGCGGCGGGCCTGGGCCGCGCGCTCGGCGGCGCGCTGGTCGTCGTAGGAGCGGTCCTGGGCGGAGCGCAGCAGCGTCTTCGTCTCGATCACGGCGTCCCGCGCCGGTGCCAGCAGGGCCGTGGTGAGGTCCTGCACGGCGGCGTCGAGCTCGTCCGCGGGGACGACGAGGTTGGCGAGGCCGACCCGCTCCGCCTCCTCGGCGTGCACGAAGCGGCCCGTCGCGCAGATCTCGAGCGCGCGGGCGTAGCCGACGAGGGAGGTCAGGGGCTGGGTTCCGGTCAGGTCGGGGACCAGACCGAGGCTGGTCTCGCGCATGGCGAACTGGACGTCGTCGGCGACCACGCGCAGGTCGCACGCGAGCGCGAGCTGGAAGCCGGCGCCGATCGCGTGTCCCTGCACGGCGGCGACGGAGATGATGTCGTTACGCCTCCACCAGGTGAATGCCTCCTGGTACTCGGCGATCGTGGAGTCGAGCAGTTCGTCCGAACCGCGTGCCAGATCGAGGAAGGACGGCTCGCCCTCGAAACCTTCGGGGGTGAACGCCTGCCGGTCGAGCCCTGCGGAGAAGGACTTGCCCTCACCGCGCAGCACGACGATCCGGACGGTGCCCGGCAACAACCTCCCGGCCTCGGCCAAAGCCCGCCAGAGCGCGGGGGACTGGGCATTTCGCTTGGCCGGATTGGTCAGTGTCACCGTGGCGACCGTGTCGTCGACGGTGAGTCGTACGCCGTCCTTGTCGAGCAGAGCCATCTTTCATGCCTCCGGTGTGCAGTCGGCCGCAAGCTCGGCCTAAGTGACTGCACAGTAACCACCCAGCCGGCCGGAAGGCCGACCGGGGGTCACCGAAGGAACCGTCGGATCATGATGACCCTTGAAGCTGTTGGAACGTCGGAACCGATGGGCCCGGGATCAGGCCGTAGCAGCCTTCTTGCCGCGCGTCGCGCCTCCGCGACCACGCAGCGACACCCCGGACTCACTGAGCATCCGATGGACGAATCCGTAGGACCGGCCGGTCTCTTCGGCCAGCGCCCGGATACTCGCACCGGAGTCGTACTTCTTCTTCAGGTCTGCCGCGAGCTTGTCGCGCGCGGCGCCGGTTACCCGGCTGCCCTTCTTCAGAGTCTCGGCCACCCGTGCCTCCTCGTGGGAAGTGCGCTCTGGACTTCTCATGATCACCCCTCCCACGCTTCCTGGCCACCCATTCAGCAAGGTCGGTACGACGGCATTTCTCGACCGGTGGACACCCGAGCAGAACGGAATCTCCCCTTCCGCTGCATGACTTCCGTCACACTCCGCTGCCCTCGTCAGGAATCGCCAGGTCAGGGGCGCGGAAGCGGAAAACGAACGGCCCCGGTCGCGCACCTCCCAAGGTGCGGCCGGGGCCGTCGTACGACGCGCAACGGTACGAGACCGTCTCACTCAGATGATGGATCACCCGTGAGCCGAATGATCCATAAGGAACTGGATCAGAAGCGGAACGGGAACCGGAACCCGATCAGGCGAGGGCGACCAGGTCCCGGTAGTCCGGTCCCCAGAGGTCCTCGACGCCGTCCGGGAGCAGGATGATCCGCTCCGGCTCCAGCGCCTCGACCGCGCCCTCGTCGTGCGTGACGAGGATGACCGCGCCCTTGTACGTGCGCAGCGCGCCCAGGATCTCCTCGCGGCTGGCCGGGTCGAGGTTGTTCGTGGGCTCGTCGAGGAGCAACACGTTCGCCGAGGAGACGACCAGAGTGGCCAGGGCCAGACGGGTCTTCTCACCGCCGGAGAGCACCCCGGCGGGCTTGTCCACATCGTCTCCGGAGAAGAGGAAGGAGCCGAGGGTCTTGCGGACGGCGACCAGGTCCAGGTCGGGCGCGGAGGAACGCATGTTCTCCAGGACCGTGCGCTCCGGGTCCAGGGTCTCGTGCTCCTGGGCGTAGTAGCCGAGCTTGAGGCCGTGGCCGGGGACGACCGTGCCGGTGTCGGGCTTCTCGGTCCCCGAGAGCAGACGGAGCAGGGTGGTCTTGCCGGCGCCGTTGAGGCCGAGGATGACGACGCGGGAGCCCTTGTCGATGGCCAGGTCGACGTCGGTGAAGATCTCCAGCGAGCCGTAGGACTTCGAGAGGCCCTCGGCGGTGAGCGGGGTCTTGCCGCAGGGCGCCGGGTCCGGGAAGCGGAGCTTGGCGACCTTGTCGGAGACGCGGACGGCCTCCAGGCCGGCCAGGAGCCGGTCGGCGCGCTTGGCCATGTTCTGCGCGGCGACGGTCTTGGTGGCCTTGGCGCGCATCTTGTCGGCCTGCGAGTTCAGGGCCGCGGCCTTCTTCTCGGCGTTCTGGCGCTCGCGCTTGCGGCGCTTCTCGTCGGCCTCGCGCTGCTGCTGGTAGAGCTTCCAGCCCATGTTGTAGACGTCGATCTGGGAGCGGTTGGCGTCCAGGTAGAAGACCTTGTTGACGACGGTCTCGACCAGGTCGACGTCGTGGGAGATGACGATGAAGCCACCGCGGTAGGTCTTCAGGTAGTCGCGCAGCCAGACGATGGAGTCGGCGTCGAGGTGGTTGGTGGGCTCGTCGAGGAGCAGGGTGTCGGCGTCCGAGAAGAGGATCCGGGCCAGCTCGACGCGGCGACGCTGACCACCGGAGAGGGTGTGCAGCGGCTGGCCGAGCACCCGGTCGGGCAGGCCCAGGGCGGCCGAGATGGTCGCGGCCTCCGCCTCGGCGGCGTACCCCCCCTTGGTCAGGAACTCCGTCTCCTGGCGCTCGTACTGCTTCATCGCCTTGTCGCGGGTACCGCCGGTGCCGTTGGCGATGCGCTCCTCGTTGGCGCGCATCTTCTTGATCAGCACGTCGAGGCCGCGCGCGGACAGGATGCGGTCGCGGGCCAGCACGTCGAGGTCGCCGGTACGCGGGTCCTGCGGGAGGTAGCCGACCTCGCCCGAGCGGGCGATGGAGCCGGCGGCGGGCTGGCCCTCGCCGGCCAGGCACTTGGTGAGGGTGGTCTTGCCCGCTCCGTTGCGGCCGACCAGGCCGATGCGGTCGCCCTTGGCGACACGGAAGGAGGCGGACTCGATAAGGACGCGGGCGCCGGCGCGCAGCTCGATGCCGGTGGCGGTGATCACGGAAATACTCCAGGGCGGGTCGGGACGGCGGAAGGGGGGCAGGACGCGAAGCTTCGACGCCGCTAATCCGCGAGGAGATTTGCCATGGGAGACATTCTACCGGGGGTGCGCAACTACTTTTCGGGCCCGGGCCTGGCCGTCCGGCCTGCGGGATCCGCTCCCGCGTATCCCCTGTTCGGCCCAGCGGCCCCACGGAGCGGCCGAGGCGCATACAGGGATGATTGGGTTGATACTCGCCGCATGGGCGGAGACGCGACCGCGCCCGTTCCACGGATGGAGGGCGGTGCGGGATGCAGTTCGACGACGACGCCAGTCTCGACAGCTCCGAGGTCAAGGACATGCGGGGCGGCGGCGGCCGCATCCCGGGCGGGAAGGCCACCGTCGGCGGCGGCATCGTCGGTCTGATCGCGCTGGTCATCGGGCTGCTGTTCGGGGTGGGGCCGGACCAGCTGGGGCTGTCCACCGGTGAGCCGGAGCCGACGCCGGTCTCCTCGTCGCTCAACCAGGTACAGCAGGCGTGCAGGTCGGGACGGGACGCGAACACGCGCGAGGACTGCCGGCTGGTGGCGGTCGTCAGGAGCACCCAGGCCTTCTGGAAGCAGGAGTTCGCCAAGCGCGGCGGCCAGTACAGCCCGGCGTCGACCGTGTTCTTCGAGAACCGGGTGAACACCGCGTGCGGGACCGCGAGCGAGGCGGTGGGCCCCTTCTACTGCCCGGCGGACCGGCAGGTGTATCTGGACCTGGGCTTCTTCGACGACCTGCGGACGAAGTTCGGCGCGACCGGCGGCCCCTTCGCCCAGGCCTACGTCGTCGCCCACGAGTACGGGCACCACATCCAGAACCTGACCGGAACCCTGCAGCGGGCCCAGGACGGCCGGGTGGGACCGAACAGCAACGCGGTCAAGGTCGAGCTGCAGGCCGACTGCTACGCCGGGGTGTGGGCGCACAACGCGACGAACGTCGCGGACGCCTCCACCGGTCGCCCGCTGATCAAGTCCTTGACCGAGGCGGACATCAGGGACGGGCTGGACGCGGCGGCCGCGGTCGGCGACGACCGGATCCAGGAGAAGTTCCAGGGCCGGGTGTCCCCGGAGTCCTGGACGCACGGCTCGGCCGAGCAGCGTCAGCAGTGGTTCTACCAGGGCTACCGGACCGGTGACATGGCCCAGTGCAACACCTTCCGCTGACTGTCGGTGACGCCTGCCATGCTGGTGTGACGCGGGTCACCGTCACGAGAGGGAGTGATCGTCCATGGCAGGCGTTCCGTCCATCTGTCCCACCCTGGTCTACCGCGACGCGAAGGCGGCCATCAAGCTGCTGACCGAGGCCTTCGGCTTCAGCCAGGTCGCCGTCTACGAGGGTGAGGACGGCTCGGTGACGCACGCCGAGCTGGCGTACGGCAACGGCATGGTGATGCTGGGCAGCTCGGGCCGGGGCGGGGCCTTCGACAAGGCCATGGAGGGCGCCGGCCCCTCGGGGGTCTATGTCGTGGTCGACGACGTCGACGCCCACCACCGGCGGGCGGTCGAGCACGGCGCGGAGATCGTGATGGAACCCACCGACCAGGACTACGGCTCCCGCGACTACATGGCCCGGGACGCGGAGGGCAACGTCTGGAGCTTCGGGACGTACGCGCCGCAGGTCTGACCCCGACGGCGCGCCCGCCCCCGCCCACGTTCTCCTACGGGGTCACTCGCCACCGGTGTGGACCTGGAAGGCGGCCCGGCGGACCGCCTTGGCCAGCGTCGGGTCGGGGTGGGCCGCGGCGAGCGCGACCAGCACCTGCACCGTGCGCGGATGGCCGACCGCACGGACCTCGTCCAGCAGCCGGGGGACGGTGGTCCGGACGGCGGAGTCCAGGTGGCGGGCGAGCAGCTCGGCCTCGCCGTGGTCGGCGATGGCCGCCGCGGTGTCCACCCAGAGCCAGGTCGACTCCTCGGCGGTCAGGACGTCCTGGGCGTCGTCCGGGTCGACCCCGTCGTGCACGGCGAGCCAGAGCAGGGCGTAGGGGCGCAGGGCGGGTTCGCGTACGGCGGCGCGCACCTCCGGCTCGGCAGGGGCTCCGACCACGCGCAGCGCCTCGAAGGCGAGGCCGCGCAGCAGGGCGTCCTCGCCGCGAGCGGCCTGCAGGAGCTCGGTGACGGCGTGCCCGACGGGCCGGGCGGCGAGCCAGGCCTGGTATTCGGCGCGGGCCGGGCCGGGGGTGAGCCGCGCGCAGCCGTGCAGCATGGCGGCGGCGGACTGCTCGATGTTCCCGGCGGGGCTCTGCGCCGCGACGCAGATCTGCTCCAGCTTGACCCAGACGGCCCAGCTGCCGAGCGGGGTGAGCGTGGCCCGGGCGGGGCCGAGGGTGACGGCGTCCACGGCGGCGAGTCCGCCGAGCGCCCAGCGCAGCAGCCGGGCGAGCGGGACGGGGCGGGCCTCCGCGGAGCCGGCGGCGGACGTCAGCGCCACGGTGGGTTCGGACTCGTAGGGGATCTCGCACCGCTCGTCGCGCAGTTCGGTGACGCGCTGCCCGAGCAGGTCGAGCAGGTCGGGGACGGTCACCGGGCCGGCGGACAGCTGGAGCAGGGAGAGGAGTTGGGGCATCGCCTCGACGACCTCGGCGACGGCAGAGGCGGCGATGTCGGCGGGTGCGGGATGGACCAGCGACCAGGCGTCGAAGAGGGCGACCCAGCCGCGCAGTACGGCGGTGTCGTCGCGGTCCCAGGCGCGCAGCCGCCAGCCGGGTCGGGCGTGGCCGCCGTGCACCTCCACGAGTCCGGCGAGGCGGGCGCGGTCCCAGCCGACCTGGATCTGGCCGTGCGTCAGCCCCAGTTCCTCGGCTGCGCGTTCGACGTCGGACGCGGGCAGGGCGCCCGTGGGGGCGGGCCGGCCGCCGTCCCCGGCGCCGAGGTTGCGTTCGGCCCAGCGGGTCAGGCGTACGGCGTCGGCGAGCGAGGCCCGGGCCCGGTTCGCGAGGTCGGCCGTGGCGGGTGTGCCCGCCGGGGGCCTGGGCGCGGGCCGGGTGCGTCGGTCGGTCACCGCCTTGCGGGCCGCGGCGACGGAGCGCGGCGAGACGAGTCGGAGTCTGGAGTCGCGAGCCAACTGCTCATCAGGCTTTCGGGACGTCACGGAAGCAGTCTCGCCCGTCACTGGCCGAAAGCCCAAACGGAACCGGCCGTTGCCGCCGCTCACCCGCAGTGCAGACCGGGACAAGCCGCCCGTGAGGCCCTGTCCGTCACAGGGCCTTCACATGAAGCCCCTTCACACGCCCGCTCACGAGGGCTTCGGCGCGCGCCTCGACACGGTCTTCACATCAGAGGGGTGAGGAAGCGGCGCAGGGCCTCCTCGTAGCCGGCCGGGTCGGCGTTCCACATCGCGCCGTGCCCGGCCCCGGCCACGGTGTGCAGCGTGACGAGGTCGGGGCGGGCGGCGGCGAGTGCGCGGGAGGGCCCCCAGGGGGCGAGCGTGTCGTCCGGGCCGTGGGCGATCAGTACGGGGACGCGCAGCAGGCCGGGGTCGGCGCCCGCCGGGCCGTGGGCGGCGCGCAGGCCCGTGAGGCCGTCGGCGGCCCGGACGGCCAGCGGCAGCACCACCCGGGGGACGCCGCGTGCCGCGGCGAGCCCCCGCAGGGTGGCGTTCCGGTCGAGCACCGGGGAGTCGAGGACCAGGCCGGAGATCCGGTGGGCCAGCGGCGAGCGCTCGAAGGCGCGCAGGGCCATGGTGGCGCCGGTGGACCAGCCGTACAGGATCACGCGGCGGGCTCCGTAGCGCAGGGCGTAGCGGATGGCGGCGTCCAGGTCACGCCATTCCGATTCGCCGAGGTGGCCGAGGCCGTCCGGGGAGGCGGGGGCGCCCAGGTCGCCCCGGTAGCCGAGGTCCAGGACGGGCAGCTGGTGGCGGTGCAGGAAGGGGATGACCACCATCGGGTGCTCACGGCTACCGCCGAGCCCGTGCACGGTGATCACCCAGGTGTCCCGGGCGGCGGGCAGGAACCATGCGGGCAGGGCGCCGAGCTCCCCGGGGATGTCCACGTCGGCGTGGTCGAGCCCGAGGGCGGTGCGCGGGTTGCCCACGTACACCTGGGGGGTGAGGGAGACCCGGGTCCCGGCTTCGAGGGTGCCGTGGCTGACGGAGACGAGCCGCCGTACGACCGCGTCCGGGCCGGGGTCGGCGCCCGGGACCACGGGTCCGACGACGGCGTGCACGCCGGGTGCGACCAGGCCGTACGTACCGGGTCGCAGGGAGGCGAGCGAGCGGGTCAGCGTGATCCGGCCGTCGGCCACGGAGTGGACGCTGAGCCGTCCGCCGGGCAGGGGGCGTCCGGGTTCGGGCCGCAGGGCCGCGTCGGCGGCGTGCCTGCCGATGACGACGGCGGCCGCGCCGGCACCCAGCAGAGTCGTGGTGACGGCCGCTGCCGTCGCTGTCGCGGTACGCACTGCTCCAGTGTCGGGTCGGGTCCTTCGGCGGGCCACCGGAGCAGATCCCTCCGCCGGCGGCGCGAGCCGGTCCGTCGTCGAGTGATCTGGGTCTCTTTCGGCGCTCCGGAGGTGGAGTCGGACGCGTGCGGGACACGCTCCGGAGGTACTCATTCACCGGGCTTTGACGTGCATTAATGGCGTTATGTCCGCAAGAATCAGGACGAATGACCCGATCACACCCCGCGCCAGTACACCGCTCCGCCTGCGCCAGTTCATCTTCCGTTCACCCAGATTGCCTACGGTCGCCGAGCCACTGACGTCAAACAGAAGCCTGGGTAAATGGAGCACATAACGCTTCTCCTCGGGATCGTGATCATCACCGCTCTCGTGTTCGACTTCACGAACGGTTTCCACGACACAGCCAACGCGATGGCTACCACCATCTCGACCGGCGCCCTCAAGCCCAAGACGGCGGTGGCCATGTCCGCCGTGCTCAACCTCGTCGGCGCGTTCATGTCCGTGGAGGTCGCCAAGACGATCTCCAAGGGCCTGGTCAACGAAGAAGGCATCCAGCCAGAGGTGATCTTCGCCGCCCTGGTCGGAGCGATCCTCTGGAACCTCGTCACCTGGCTGGTCGGTCTCCCCTCCAGCTCCTCGCACGCCCTGATGGGCGGCCTGATCGGCGCCGCGGTCGCCTCCGCCGGCATCGGCGCGGTCAACGGCAGCGTCGTCGTGACCAAGGTCCTCATCCCCGCGATCGCCGCCCCGCTGGTGGCCGGC
This sequence comes from Streptomyces sp. NPDC048331, assembly GCF_043201215.1. Lineage (NCBI taxonomy): Bacteria > Bacillati > Actinomycetota > Actinomycetes > Kitasatosporales > Streptomycetaceae > Streptomyces > Streptomyces sp. NPDC048331. Next base: position 60,801 of record NZ_JBICYT010000012.1, read on the forward strand.
ATCGCCGCGTACCTGGCCGCCAAGCTCACCTACAAGCTGGGTGACAAGGTCGGCGAGAAGACCTCCGCCAAGGGTTACCGCGCCGGGCAGATCGCCTCGGCCGGTCTCGTCTCCCTCGCGCACGGCACCAACGACGCGCAGAAGACGATGGGCATCATCACCCTGGCCCTCATCGCCGGCGGCGCGATCGCGCCCGACGCGAACCCGCCGGTCTGGGTCATCGTCTCCGCCGGTATGGCCATCGCGATGGGCACCTACCTGGGCGGCTGGCGCATCATCCGCACCATGGGCACCGGCCTGACCGACCTGCAGCCGCAGCAGGGCTTCGCCGCCCAGACCTCGGCCGCGTCCGTCATCCTCGCCTCCTCGAACCTCGGCTTCTCGCTCTCCACGACCCACGCGTGCTCCGGCGCCGTCATGGGTTCGGGCCTGGGCCGCAAGGGCGGTGTGGTCCGCTGGTCCACCGCGACCCGCATGTTCGCCGCCTGGGGCCTGACCCTGCCGGCCGCCGCGCTGGTCTCGGCCGGTGCCGAGCTGGTCATGCGTTCCGGTGACATCGGCATCGCCGCCGTCACCGTCTTCCTGGTCGCCTCCTGCTTCGCCATCTGGGTCATCTCCCGCCGCCAGGTCGTCGACCACCACAACGTCAACGACGTGGAGTCGGCCGCCGCGGAGGAGCCGGGTGTCGTCACCACGGCGATCGCCGCCGTCACCGTCCCGCCGACCGTCGCGGCGGCCGGTCCGTCCGTGGCGGTCGCCGGTACGACCGCCGCGGTCACGGACGAGGACCTCAAGGCCACCATCCCGGCCGAGACGACCGCCCCGACGACCGCCCCGGCTCCCGCCGCCGCGGTCTGACCGAGACATACAGAGGAAAACGGCAGTATGAAGATCGACTGGGAAGCACTCGGCTCCGTCTTCGGGGTCAGCCTCTCCGCCACCGTCGCCCTCGTGGCCCTCTTCACCCTGGGCCTGGTGGGCCTGTCCAAGCACGAGGCCGCCACCGAGCAGGGCGGCACCGCCACCCTCGCCCGCACCGGCGCGTACCTCTGCTTCACGCTCGTCGCGGCGGCCGTGACGTACGGGATCTACCTGATCGTCGCCTGATCCACCGCCGTAGGGCGGGTCGGGTGCGAAGGCTCCCTCCGGGTTTGTCCCGGGGGGAGCTTTCGCGTTCCCTCCCGCACCCTCCGTCCGCGCCGCACCGCAGGTCAACGGCGAGTTGACGGGCGTTCGAGCTGCGTGGTGGACTGCCCGAGCCAATACGGCGGCATGGAGAGGAAGTCCGGTGCGAATCCGGCGCGGTCCCGCCACTGTCACCGCAACCGCACGCCGCGCGTGCGGTTCCGGGAGCCAGGAACTCTCGCCGCCGGACACGTCGAACCAGGGCGCGGACCCTGAGTGAGGACATACCTGCCACCATGCGTGCCGATCGCGTCTTCGCGTACGGCGCCACGGCGGGCCTGATCGGCGACCGGATCCTCGGGGATCCGCGCCGAGGGCACCCCGTGGCCGCCTTCGGACGGGCCGCCGCCGCCGTCGAACGCTCCCTGTGGCGCGACGACCGCGCCCGGGGACTCCTGCACACCCTGGTGTGCGCCGGGGGCGCGGCCGCCGTCGGAGCGCTGGGCGCCCGCGCCGTGCGCTCCCGGCCCGCGGCCGCCCGTATCGCCCTGACCGCCGCCGCCACCTGGGCCGTCGTGGGCGGCACCTCGCTGGGCCGGGAGGCCCGCGCCATCGGCGGCGCGCTCGCCGCCGGGGACATCGAGGTGGCCCGGGAGCGGCTGCCCCACCTGTGCGGGCGCGACCCGCAGGCCCTGGACGGGCAGCAGATGGCCCGCGCCGTCGTGGAGTCCGTCGCCGAGAACACCTCTGACGCGGTGGTGGGGGCCCTCGTGTGGGGCGCCGTCGCCGGAGTCCCCGGACTGCTGGCCTTCCGCGCCGTGAACACCCTGGACGCGATGGTCGGCCACAAGTCCCCCCGCTACCTGCGCTACGGCTGGGCCTCCGCCCGGCTCGACGACCTGGCCGGCTGGCCGGGGGCCCGGCTGACGGCGGTCGCCGCCGTACTGGCGGGCCCCGACCGGCGGGGCGCCGTACGGGCCTGGCGCGCGGACGCCGCCGCGCACCCGAGCCCGAACGCCGGCCCCGTGGAGGCCTCCTTCGCCGGGGCGCTGGGCGTCAGACTGGGCGGAACCCTCGCGTACGGCGGCCGGGTCGAGCACCGGGCCGTGCTGAACGGCGGGGCGGGGCGGCCGGTGGAGGTCGCGGACATCGAGCGGGCGGTACGGCTGTCGCGGCAGGTGACCTGGCTGGCCCTGGGCGCCTGCGTGGCGGCGCGGACTCTGGTGGCACGAGTACGAGGGGGACGCGCATGAGCGGCGCGAAGCGTGGCGGGGGCCTGCTGGTCGCGGGCACGACGTCGGACGCGGGCAAGAGCGTGGTCACGGCGGGCATCTGCCGTTGGCTGGCCCGGCAGGGTGTGAAGGTGGCGCCGTTCAAGGCGCAGAACATGTCGCTGAACTCCTTCGTGACGCTGGAGGGCGCCGAGATCGGGCGCGCCCAGGCGATGCAGGCCCAGGCGGCCCGTGTGGAGCCGACCGCGCTGATGAACCCGGTGCTGCTCAAGCCCGGCAGTGACCGCAGCAGCCAGGTGGTGCTGCTGGGCAAGCCGGTGGGCGAGATGAGTGCCCGCGGCTACCACGGAGGGCGTCAGGAGCAGTTGCTCGGCATCGTCACGGACTGCCTGGAGCAGCTACGGGGCACGTATGACGCCGTGATCTGCGAGGGGGCGGGGAGTCCGGCCGAGATCAACCTGCGCCGGACCGACATCGTGAACATGGGCATCGCGCGCGCCGCGCGGTTCCCGGTGGTCGTGGTCGGGGACATCGACCGGGGCGGGGTCTTCGCGTCCTTCTTCGGGACGACGGCGCTGCTCTCCCCCGAGGACCAGTCCCTGATCGCCGGCTACCTGGTCAACAAGTTCCGCGGCGACGTGTCGCTGCTGGAGCCGGGCATGGAGATGCTGCGCGGCCTGACGGGCCGGGCCACGTACGGGGTGCTGCCGTTCCAGCACGGCCTGGGCATCGACGAGGAGGACGGCCTGCGGGTCTCCCTGCGCGGTGCGGTACGCGAGTCCGTGGTGGCGCCGCCGGTGGGCGAGGACGTCCTGCGGGTCGCGGTGTGCGCCGTGCCACTGATGTCGAACTTCACGGACGTGGACGCGCTCGCGGCGGAGCCGGGGGTCGTGGTGCGGTTCGTGGACCGGGCCGAGGAGCTGGCCGACGCGGACCTGGTCGTCGTACCGGGCACCCGGGGCACGGTGAAGGCCCTGGAGTGGCTGCGGGAACGCGGACTCGCGGACGCCCTCGTACGGCGGGCCGCGGAGGGGCGGCCGGTGCTGGGCATCTGCGGCGGGTTCCAACTGCTGGGCGAGCGGATCTCGGACGAGGTCGAATCCCGGGCGGGCGAGGTCGACGGCCTCGGGCTGCTCCCCGTACGGGTCCGCTTCGAGCGGGAGAAGACCCTGGCCCGGCCGGTGGGTTCGGCACTGGGCGAGGACGTCGCGGGCTACGAGATCCACCACGGCGTGGCCGAGGTGCTCGGCGGCGAGGCCTTCCTGGACGGCTGCCGCGTCGGGTCGGTGTGGGGCACCCACTGGCACGGGTCGCTGGAGTCGGACGGCTTCCGCCGGGCGTTCCTGCGGGAGGTGGCCTCGGCCGCCGGACGGCGCTTCGTCCCGGCGCCGGACACCTCGTTCGGCGCGCTGCGGGAGGAGCAGCTGGACCTGCTCGGCGACCTGATCGAGGAACACGCGGACACCGCGGCGCTGCTGCGGCTGATCGAGGGCGGAGCCCCCGCGAGCCTGCCCTTCCTGCCGCCGGGCGCGCCGTGACGGGCGGTGCGCCGCGGGCGGCCCTCCCCTCCCCGCCCCTTCCCGGAACCGGGCGCTGCCCGGCCCCGGTCCGCGATCGCCGGACGGGCCTCGAACACCGGCCCCGCCGGCGTTCGAGGCGCGGGGTCCGGGGCGGAGTCCCGGGGAGCGGGCGGCCCGCCGCACCGGTGCCCCGGCCCGGGGCCGACCCGTACGACCGCGATCGCCCGCACGCACAGACCCGCACTCGCACTCGCATCCGCACCCGCACCCGCACCCGCCCGAAGAAAGGCACCGCATGAGCACCCCCTATCCGTTCACCGCAGTGGTCGGCCAGAACGACCTGCGGCTGGCGCTCCTGCTCAACGCCGTGAGCCCAGCGGTCGGTGGTGTGCTCGTGCGCGGTGAGAAGGGGACCGCCAAGTCCACCGCCGTCCGTGCACTGTCCGCACTGCTGCCGCAGGTGGACGTCGTCTCGGGCTGCCGGTTCAGCTGCGCGCCCACGACGCCGGACCCGGCCTGCCCGGACGGCCCGCACGAGTCCGGCCCTGGTGGAGTCCGGCCCGCCCGCATGGTGGAGCTGCCGGTCGGCGCGTCCGAGGACCGCCTCGTCGGAGCCCTCGACATCGAACGGGCCCTCGCCGAGGGTGTGAAGGCCTTCGAGCCCGGCCTGCTCGCCGACGCCCACCGCGGGATCCTCTACGTGGACGAGGTGAATCTGCTCCACGACCACCTGATCGACCTGTTGCTGGACGCCGCCGCGATGGGCGCCTCCTACGTCGAGCGCGAGGGCGTCTCCGTGCGCCACGCCGCCCGGTTCCTGCTCGTCGGCACGATGAACCCCGAAGAGGGCGAGCTCCGCCCGCAGCTCCTCGACCGGTTCGGGCTCACCGTCGAGGTGGCCGCCTCCCGCGAACCCGCGCAGCGCGTCGAGGTGGTCCGTCGCCGGCTCGCCTACGAGGACGACCCCGCCGGGTTCGCGACCCGCTGGGCCGGGGACGAGCACGAGGTCCGCGCCCGGGTGGTGGCCGCGCGGGCGCTGCTCCCGAAGGTCTCGCTCGGCGACACCGCGCTCCTGCAGATCGCGGCGACCTGCGCCGGGTTCGAGGTCGACGGGATGCGGGCGGACATCGTGATGGCGCGGACCGCGACGGCGCTGGCCGCCTGGGCCGGGCGGACCGAGGTACGGAAGGAAGACGTCCGGCAGGCGGCCCTGCTGGCGCTCCCCCACCGGCGGCGCCGCAACCCGTTCGACGCGCCCGGGCTCGACGAGGACATGCTCGACCGGATCCTGGACGAGTTCCCCGACGAGGACCCCGAGCCGGAGCCGGAGCCCGAGGGCCCTGACGACGGCGGTCCCGAGGACGGCGGTCCCGACGGCGGGCCCGGTGGCACGCCCCCGCGGGGCGACGGGTCCCAGGACCCGGGCGCCCCGGCCGACACCCCCGAGGCCCCCGAGGCGCCCGAGACCGGCGAGGCCCCCGCGGAGGCCCCCGAGTCTCCGCAGCCCGCCGCCCAGGAAGCCACCGGGCCCGAGCAGGCCGCGGTGCGTGCCGCCGAGCCGTTCCGGACCAAGATGCTCAGCGTGCCCGGCCTCGGCGAAGGCGCGTCCGGACGCCGGTCCCGCGCCCGCACCGCCCACGGCCGCACCACCGGAGCCCAGCGCCCGCGCGGGCACCTGACGAAGCTGCACCTGGCCGCGACCATCCAGGCCGCCGCCCCGCACCAGAAGGCGCGCGGCCGTGACGGGCGCGGGCTCGTGATCCGCAAGGACGATCTGCGGCAGGCCACGCGGGAGGGCCGCGAGGGCAACCTCGTCCTCTTCGTCGTCGACGCCTCCGGCTCCATGGCAGCCCGGCAGCGCATGAGCGCGGTCAAGGGCGCCGTGCTGTCGCTGCTCCTGGACGCGTACCAGCGCCGGGACAAGGTCGGCCTGATCACCTTCCGGGGTGCCACGGCCGAGCTCGCCCTGCCGCCGACCTCCTCGGTGGACGCGGCGGCGGCCCGGCTGGAGCAGCTGCCGACGGGGGGCCGCACCCCACTGGCCGCCGGACTGCTGAAGGCCCACGAGGTGCTGCGGATCGAGCGGCTCCGGGATCCCTCGCGGCGGCCGCTGCTCGTGGTGGTCACCGACGGGCGGGCCACCTCGGCCGGGAACCTCGGGGGCCGTACGGACAGCAGCCCGCGGGAGCTCGCGGGGCACAGCGCGCGGCTGTTGCAGGCCGGGGGGGTCGCCTCGGTGGTCGTGGACTGCGAGTCCGGGCCGGTCCGGCTGGGGCTGGCCGGCGTACTGGCCCGTGACCTCGGCGGGCCCGCCGTCACGCTGGACGGTCTGCGGGCCGACTCGCTGGCCGGGCTCGTGAAGAACGTACGTACCGCGGTGGCATCCACCGCTTCATCCGACAGCAGCAGCAACAGGAGGGCCGCGTAATGCCTCAGGGACAGCCGTCCGTCGTTCCGGACGACGGGCTCACGACGCGCCAGCGCCGTAACCGTCCGCTGGTCTTCGTCCACACCGGCCCCGGCAAGGGCAAGTCCACGGCGGCCTTCGGGCTGGCGCTGCGCGCCTGGAACCAGGGCTGGCCGATCGGGGTGTTCCAGTTCGTCAAGTCGGCGAAGTGGAAGGTCGGCGAGGAGAACGCGCTCAAGGTGCTCGGCGCCTCCGGCGAGGGCGGCTCCGTCGTCTGGCACAAGATGGGCGAGGGCTGGTCCTGGGTCCAGCGGGACGCGCAGCTCGACAACGAGCAGGCGGCCAAGGAAGGCTGGGAGCAGGTCAAGCGCGATCTGGCCGCCGAGACGCACAAGCTGTACGTGCTGGACGAGTTCGCCTACCCGATGCACTGGGGCTGGATCGACGTCGACGAGGTCATCGAGGTGCTGCGGAACCGTCCCGGCACGCAGCACGTGGTGATCACGGGCCGCAACGCGCCGGAGAAGCTGGTGGAGTTCGCGGACCTCGTCACCGAGATGACCAAGGTCAAGCACCCGATGGACACGGGGCAGAAGGGCCAGAAGGGCATCGAGTGGTGACTTCGTACCGCTGCGACGTGCCGCGTCTGGTCATCGCCGCTCCCTCGTCGGGCAGCGGCAAGACCACCGTGGCCACGGGCCTGATGGCGGCCTTCGCGGAGCGCGGCCTCGCCGTGTCCCCGCACAAGGCCGGGCCCGACTACATCGACCCCGGCTACCACGCGCTGGCCACCGGCCGGCCGGGGCGCAACCTCGACGCCTTCATGTGCGGGCCGGACCTGGTCGCCCCGCTGTTCGCGCACGGGGCGGCCGGGTGCGATCTGGCCGTGGTCGAGGGTGTCATGGGGCTCTACGACGGCGCCGCGGGCCGGGGTGAGTTGGCGTCGACGGCGCAGGTCGCGAAGTTGCTGCGGGCACCGGTGGTGCTGGTGGTCGACGCCTCCTCGCAGTCGCGGTCGGTGGCGGCGCTGGTGCACGGCTTCGCGTCCTTCGACCCGCAGGTGCGCCTCGGCGGGGTGATCCTGAACAAGGTCGGCTCCGACCGGCACGAGGTGATGCTGCGGGAGGCCCTGGAGGAGGCGGGGATGCCGGTGCTCGGCGTCCTGCGGCGGGCGCCGCAGGTCGCCACGCCCTCGCGCCACCTGGGGCTGGTCCCGGTGGCCGAGCGGCACACCGACGCGCTGGCCTCGGTGTCGGCGCTGGCCGCGCAGGTCCGGGCGGGCTGCGACCTGGACGCCCTGATGGCCCTGGCCCGCACGGCCCCGCCCTTGGACTGCGAGGCCTGGTCGCCCGAACGATCCCTGGCGGCCGCCGGCGCTCGTGACTCCGCGGAACTCGAACCGGTCGGCGGCGCCCCGGTCAGCGGCGCCCCGGGCGACGGCGCCGCGCCGGTGATCGCGGTCGCCGGCGGCGCCGCGTTCACGTTCTCCTACGCCGAACACACCGAGCTGCTCACCGCCGCCGGGGCGGAGGTCGTCACCTTCGACCCCCTGCGGGACGAGGCGCTCCCGCCCGGTACCGGCGGCCTGGTGATAGGCGGCGGCTTCCCGGAGATGTACGCGCCCGAACTGTCCGCCAACGAGCCGCTCCGGGCGGCCGTCGCCGCCTTCGCGGCGGCGGGCGGCCCGGTCGCCGCCGAGTGCGCGGGGCTGCTCTACCTCGGCCGGTCGCTGGACGGGAAGCCCATGTGCGGGGTGCTCGACGCCGACGCGCGGATGTCGGAACGCCTCACCCTCGGCTACCGCGAAGCGGTGGCGGTGTCCGACAGCGCGCTCGCGCGGGCCGGGACCCGGCTGCGTGGGCACGAGTTCCACCGGACGGTGATCGAGCCGGGCGCCGGAGCGTCCCCGGCCTGGGGGTTCACGCACCCGGAGCGCCGCGTGGAGGGCTTCGTGCAGCAGGGCGTGCACGCCAGCTACCTGCACACGCACTGGGCGGCGGAGCCGTCCGTCGCCCGCCGCTTCACGGAAGCCGCGGCAGCACGGCGGTGACCTCCGTCCCCGGCCGGCGCTCAGTCCGCGATGCCCACCACCAGCCAGATCCCGGCCACGCCGCCCACCGTGCACATCAGCGTGGACAGGGCGGGGTGCTTGTGGTGGGCCTCGGGGAGGATCTCGGCGGACGCGAGGTACAGCAGGACGCCTCCGAAGAAGCCGAGGTACGCGCCGAGGGGTTCCTCCGGAAGGGTGAACAGCAGAGTGGACGCCGCGCCCACGACGGGGGCGACGGCGTCCGCGAAGAGCATGATCAGGGCCTTGCGGCGGTCGTTCCCGTACAGGCTGGTGAGCGTGTAGGTGTTGAAGCCGTCGGCGAAGTCGTGCGTGATGACGGCCAGCGCCACGGCCACACCCATCCCCCCGCCGACCTGGAAGGCCGCGCCCAGGGCCACCCCGTCGGCGAGGCTGTGGCCGACCATGGCCGCGGCCGCGGTGAGCCCGACCTGCGGCACCCGGGCGCCGTCCTCGGCGCCGTGCGCGGCCTGGCGGACCGCCAGCAGCCGTTCCACGACGTGCGCGACCAGGAACCCGGCCACGAAGAGCAGCAGGGCGAGCGGGACACCGAACACCTCGTCGCCCGCCGCGTGGAGGGCCTCCGGGAGCAGGTCGAGGCCGACGACGCCGAGCATCAGCCCGCCGGCCAGGCCCAGCACGAGGTGGCGGCGGTCGGTGACGCGCTGCGCCGCCCATCCGCCCGCCAGGGTCATCAGGAACGCGCCCAGCGCCACGATCACGGCCATGCGCCCCTGAATACAGACTCCTCGGCCCGCGCGCACGTACGCGCGCGGGTGGGTAGGCGGCGGAGTGTTGACGAACGCCCGGTGCCGGTGATGTATCGGTGGCAGTGACGGTGACGGTGACTACGGAGGGAGGGCCCCCGGTGGGCGAGTACACGACGCAGGTGGTGGTCGGGGTCGGCGGACGCGCGGGGGTCTCCGTCGCGGAGGTCTGCGCCCTGGTCGAGGAGACGCTGCGGGGGGCCGGGCTGGCCGTGGGGGCGGTGACGGCGCTGGCCACGGTGGAGGCGAAGGCGGGCGAGCCGGGGATCACGGGTGCGGCGGAACGTTTCGGCGTCCCCCTGGTGAGCTACCCCGCCGACCGACTGGCCGCCGTCACCGTGCCGCATCCCTCGGAGGCCGCGCGTGCCGCCACGGGGACCCCCTCGGTGGCGGAGGCCGCCGCCCTCGCGGGCGGCGGGGAACTCCTCGTACCCAAGCGGCGGTCGGTGGCCGCGACCTGCGCCGTGGCCACGGCGCACACGCACGACCTGCGCCACCACGGGGACGCCGAGGTGATCGACGCGGGCTCCGCCTTGGTGGACCTGGCCGTCAACGTACGGGCGGACACGCCCCCGGACTGGCTCAAGCAGCGGATCGCCGCCTCCCTCGGGGATCTCGCCGCATACCCCGACGGGCGGCCCGCCCGCGCCGCGGTGGCGGCTCGGCACGGGCTGCCGGTCGAGCGGGTGCTGTTGACGGCCGGGGCCGCGGAGGCCTTCGTACTGATCGCCCGGGCCCTGGGAGCCGTGCGGCCGGTGGTGGTGCATCCGCAGTTCACCGAGCCGGAGGCCGCGCTGCGGGACGCCGGGCACCAGGTCGAGCGCGTGGTGCTGCGGGCGGCGGACGGCTTCCGGCTGGACCCGGCGGCCGTGCCCGAGGACGCGGACCTCGTGGTGATCGGCAATCCGACCAACCCGACGTCCGTGCTGCACCCGGCCGGAACCCTCTCCGCGCTGGCCCGGCCGGGCCGGATCCTGGTCGTGGACGAGGCGTTCATGGACGCGGTCCCGGGCGAGCGGGAGGCCCTGGCGGGACGGATGGACCTGCCGGGGCTGGTGGTGCTGCGGAGCCTGACCAAGACGTGGGGGCTGGCGGGGCTGCGGATCGGCTACGTACTGGCCGAGCCCGAGGTGATCGCGAAGCTGGCGGCCGCGCAGCCGCTGTGGCCGGTCTCGACCCCGGCGTTGGTCGCGGCCGAGGCCTGTATGGCCCCGGCGGCGCTGGCCGAGGCCGAGGAGGCGGCCCGGCGGATCGCGGTGGACCGGGCGCACCTGCTGGCCGGGCTCGCGGAGTTCGACGAGGTGACGTCCGTCGGGGTGGCGGAGGGGCCGTTCGTCCTGATCCGGGTGGCGGGCGGGGCCGAGGTCCGCACCCGGTTGCGCGCCCTCGGCTTCGCCGTCCGTCGCGGGGACACCTTCCCGGGGCTGGACCACTCCTGGCTGCGGCTGGCGGTGCGCGACCGGGCGACGACGGGCCGGCTGCTCCAGGCCATGGACCACGCCCTCGCACTGGTCGCGCGCTGAACGCGCGCCGCGCAGCACCCGTCTGACCTGCGGTCGTCACCGAGCGCCGATCATGCGATCACCCGTTCGACCCCCTACGATGGCCGCGGGGGCGGGGCCGGGTGAGGATCCCCGCATCAGTGCATGACACCGGGGGGCGGGAATGAGGGCATCCGCGAGGACAGGCATCGCGCTGGCCGTACTGGCGGTCGTGGGCGGGGGGATCTACGCCGTACCGCGACTGTTCGACGAAGGGGCGACGCCGGCCACGGGGCAAAGGTTCCACGGCAGACCGGGACAGGGCGAGGCGGACGCGCCCGAGGGCACCGCCGCGGCGGTCCCCGGGAAGCCGTTCACCCTGGTGGCGACCGGCGACATCATCCCGTACCCGTCGATCGTCCAGCGGTCGGCCGACGACGCGGGCAAGGCCGGGGAGTACGACTTCCGGAAGATACTCGCCGGGGTGAAACCCCTGGTGTCCGCCGCCGACCTGGCGATATGCCACCACGAGATACCGTACGGGCGGCCCGGCGGCCCCTATACCGGCTATCCCACCTTCAAGGCCCCGCACCAGTTGGCGGACGCGCTCAAGGATGCCGGGTACGACAGCTGTTCCACCGCCTCGAACCACACCCTGGACGACGGCTACGAGGGCCTCGCCCGCACCCTGGAGCACCTCGACCGGGTCGGCATCCCGCACGTCGGCTCGGCCCGCAGCGCGGAGGAGGCCAAGGCCCCGGCTCTGCTCGCGGCCGGCGGGGCGAAGGTGGCCCAGCTCTCCTACACGTACGGCACGAACGGCATCCCGCTTCCGCAGGGCAAGCCGTGGGCCGTCAATCTGATCGACCAGGACCGGATCATCGCGGACGCCCGGGCCGCCCGGGCGCAGGGCGCGAACGTGGTGGTGCTGAGCGTCCACTGGGGTACCGAGTGGCAGACGGCGCCCGACGAGCAGCAGAAGGCGCTGGCGCAGGCACTGACCGCCTCCCGCGCGGCCGACGGGCTCCCCGACATCGATCTGATCATCGGCACGCACAACCACGTTCCGCAGCCCTACGAGAAGATCAACGGCACCTGGGTGGTCTTCGGGATGGGCGACCAGGTCGCCAGCTTCGTCCCGGCCGACAAACTGCGCGGCAACCAGTCCTCGGTCCCCCGCTTCACCTTCTCCCCGGCGGCGGGCCGTCCGGGCCGCTGGGAGGTGGTGAAGGCCGAATTCCTCACGCAGTACTCGGACATGGGGCCGCCGTTCCGTGTCGTCTGCGCCTCCTGCGCGGCCTCCGACACCTCGCTCACGGCCGCGAAACGGAGCGAGTACGCGCGGATCGACCAGCAGGTCACCGAGGCCGTGATGTCACGTGGCGCGGGCCCGCAGGGCCTGGAGCACGCCACCCGCTGAGCACGGGTGCCCGACGGGGCCGGGCCGGGATCGGCCGGGGCCCGACGGTCCACGAGTCGCCCCGGGTCCGCCGCTCGTCCTCGCCCGTCATCCCGTTGAGCACTCCCCTCCGTGCGCTCCTCGGGCGGGCGCGCCGGGCGGCGGCCCGGGACTCCCGGCCGCCCTACGAGGCCCTGCCCCGCCGGGTGATCAGGAGGGCGCCGCCGCCGATGGCGAGCAGGGTCAGGGCCCCGCCCGCGACGTACGGGGTCAGTGAACCGCCGCCGGTCTCGGCGAGGTTGGCGCCGGTGGTGCCGGACGTGCCGGACGTGCCGCCGGACGTGGCCGAGCCGGCGCCCGGCCCGGTCGCCGCCTGGGGCTTGACGTCCGGGTTCGCGGGCGGGGCCGCCGCCGCACCCGCCGGGGACTCGCAGTGCGCCTCGGCGAGGACGATCTCGCCGTCGACCTTCGCGACGTTCAGGTTGAGCGGGTTCACCGCGATCTTCAGGCGGAGCGCGGCCGCGGCGGCCGTGGTGGAGGTCGTCTCCGTACCGGACAACTCCAGGTCGATCCGGCCCACTCCGGGGACCTCGACCTTGGTGGGGCCGCCTGCGGACAGGGTGACCTTCTTGCCGAGCGCCGTCACCGTCCCGAGGACGTTCGCACGGGCCACCGGCTTCTTGCCCGCCTCGCAGACGGCCTTGGAGGTGACCTTCTCCACCTCGATGAGGGAGAGCAGCGGCAGTCCGGGGACGTGGACGGAAGCCTTGGCGAGGTTCGCCTCCGCCTCGGCCCGGGTCTTGTCGGCGGTCGCCTTCGAGGTCGCCACGTCGGCGCGCAGCACACTGACCGGCTTGTTCCCCTCGGCCCCGTCCAGCGTGACGGTCAGCGCGGTCTTCTCGGCCGTCGCCGGGGCACTGACCTCGTTGAGGGTCGTCTTCAGCGGGACGTGCACGGCGTTGAGCAGGCCCACGTCCAGTCCGGCGCGCAGGACGACGGCGCCGGCCTTGCCCTCACCCCCGGCCGCGCCTCCTCCCGTGGCGAAGGCGGGCGGCGCGGTGAGCAGGGCGACCGCGCCCGTGGCGAGGAGGACGGCCGCGGGCAGGCGGAAGGTATGGCTGTTCACGGTGGTGGAACCCCCGGGGAGTTGGGTGCCGTCGCGCCGCCGATGGGGGACACCGCGGGCGCCGACGGACTCGACCCCGGAATCTTTACGCACTGTGGGTGAACGAGGGGCAACCTGACGTTACTTCACCCCAAAGGGTGGTTTCCGGGCGCATATTCGAATCATTGCGCCTCAGGATGAACGCAAGTGCTCTCCTTTCACGGAGATCCGGCTCGTGCGGCCGTCTTCAACGACCGACGGGCCACCGATGTCACGCGACGTCAACCGGGCGCCACGACACATGACTCAGGCCCGGACCCTGCCGTTCACGACGACCCGCAGCGGCTGCGCCAGCACGCCCACGTCGGCTCGGGGGTCGGCGGCGTACACCACGAGGTCGGCGGGCGCCCCCTCGGTCAGCCCCGGCCTGCCGAGCCACTCGCGGGCCGCCCAGGCCGTCGCGGAGAGGGCGTCGATCGCCGGGATACCGGCCTTGACCAGCTCCGCGACCTCCGCCGCGACCAGACCGTGCGGCAGGGAGCCGCCCGCGTCGGTGCCGACGAAGACTTCGATGCCCGCGTCGTAGGCGGCTCGGACGGTGTCGTAGCGCCGCTCGTGGAGCCGGCGCATGTGCGCCGACCAGTCCGGGAACTTCGCCTCGCCGCCCGCCGCCATCTTCGGGAAGTTCGCGATGTTCACGAGCGTAGGGACGATCGCGACCCCCCGCTCCGCGAACAACGGGACGGTGTCCTCGGTGAGGCCGGTGGCGTGTTCGATGCAGTCGATGCCCGCCTCGACGAGGTCGCGCAGCGAGTCCTCGGCGAAGCAGTGCGCCGTGACGCGGGCACCCAGCCGGTGCGCCTCCGCGATGGCCGCCTCGACCTCGGCACGCGGCCAGCAGGCGGCGAGGTCACCGGCGTCGCGGTCGATCCAGTCGCCGACGAGCTTGACCCAGCCGTCGCCGCGCAGCGCCTCGCGGCCGACGTACTCGACGAGGTCGGCGGGCTCGATCTCGTGGGCGTAGTTGCGGATGTAGCGGCGGGTGCGCGCGATGTGCCGGCCGGCTCGGATGATCTTCGGGAGGTCCTCGCGGTCGTCGATCCAGCGGGTGTCGGAGGGCGATCCGGCGTCGCGGATGAGGAGCGTCCCGGCGTCGCGGTCGGTGAGGGCCTGGCGCTCGGCGGTCTCGGCGTCGACCGGGCCGTGGGCGTCCAGCCCCACGTGGCAGTGCGCGTCGACCAGTCCGGGCAGGGCCCAGCCGGTCACCGTGGTGATCTCACGGGCGGCGAACGGGCGCTCGTAGGTGATCCGCCCGCCGACCACCCAGAGCTCGTCGCGTACCTCGTCGGGCCCGACCAGCACCCGCCCCTTCACGTGCAGCACGTCGCTCGCGTCGCTCACGTCGCTCACATCCCTCACATCACTCATGGCGGCACTGTACGCACGGGACCTGCCGCGTCAGGAGCCTGCGAGGGCGTTCAGGAGCCGGTCCACGTCCGCCTCCGTGTTGTAGAGGTGGAACGAGGCGCGCAACAGGCCCGCGCGGGCCGATGTGGCGATGCCGGCCGCCTCCAGGTCGGGCTGCCGGCCCGCGAGGCCCGGCACGGAGACGATGGCGGAGTCGCCGGGGACGGGCTCGTGGCCCAGGCGCTCGACGCCGGCCCGGTAGCGGGCGGCCAGGGCGGTGTCGTGGGCGTGGACGGCCTCGATGCCGATCCGCTCCAACAGGGCCAGCGCGGACGCGGACGCGTGGTAGGCCAGGAAGGCGGGGGACTCGTCGAACCGCCGTGCCCCGTGGGCGAGTCCCGCCATCGGCCCGTAGGTGGCGTCCCCGTCGGCGACCGCGGGCACCCAGCCGGCGTGCAGCGGGGTCAGCGTGTGCTGGGCCTCGCGCGACACGGTCAGGTACGAGGCTCCGCGCATGCCGAGCAGCCATTTGAAGCCGCCGGCGACCGTGTATTCGTAGGGAGAGGCGTCGAAGGGGAGCCAGCCGGCCGCCTGGGTCGCGTCGACGAGCATCCGGGTCCCGTACGCGGTCGCCGCCGCGCGCACCGCGGCCAGGTCGGCCTTGCGGCCGTCCATGGACTGCACGACGCTCAGCGCGACCAGAGCGGTGCCGGGACCGATGTGCTCGGCGACGGATTCGAGCGGGGCGAAACGCGTCTTGAGGTCGCCGCGCGCCACGAAGGGGTTGATCACGGAGGAGAACTCGCCCTCGGGGCAGAGCACTTCGGCGCCGGACGGGAGCGAGGCGGCGACGAGGCCGACGTGGGTGGAGACGGCGGAGCCGACGGACACCCGGTCGGTGTCCACCCCGACGAGGCGGGCGAAGGCCGCCCGGGCCCCGTCCACGCGGTCGAAGTCGCCGAAGCCGGTGGGGAGCCCGGCCCCCGCCGCCTCGGCCAGCTCCCGTACGGCCGCGACGGCGGAACGCGGGACGACCCCGCACTTGGCGGTGTTGAGGTAGGTGGTGGATGGGGCGAACTCGGCACGGGTCGCTTCGGCGAGCGCAAGATCCATGCCTTCCACTCTGCGCCGGCGACGACCCGTAGTCCACCCTCCCCAGGCCTCGCCGGCCTCCCCGGACGATCCTCAGCCCTTCTCCGGGCGATCCTCAGCCCGCCCGGGCGAGCCTCAGCCCCTCCCCGGGCGATCCTCAGCCCGCCCGGGCGAGCCTCAGGCCTGCGGGACCGCGCACGCGCCGTCGGGCTCGCAGGCCTCGGCGGCCGCGGCCGGCTCCAGTACCTCGCGTCCGGCCCACGCCTGCTCCAGGGCCTGGGTGAACACCTCCGCCGGCTGCCCGCCGGAGATCCCGTAGCGGCGGTCCAGGACGAAGAACGGTACGGCGTTCGCGCCCAGCTCGGCGGCCTCGCGCTCGTCGGCCCGGACCTCGTCGGCGTAGGCGGAGTCGTCGGCGAGGACGGCGCGTGCCTCGGCCTCGTCCAGGCCGGCCTCGACGGCGAGGGCGATCAGCACCTCGGGGTCGAAGACGGAGCGTTCCTCGCCGAAGTTGGCCCGGTAGGCGAGGTCGAGCAGCTCCTCCTGCCGGCCGCGGGCGGCGGCCAGGTGCAGCAGTCGGTGGATGTCGAAGGTGTTGCCGTGGTCGCGGCCGTCGGTGAGGTAGGTGAGCCCCTCCGCGCGGGCGGTGGCGGCGACGTGCTCCTCCATGCCGCGCGCCTCGTCGAGGGTGCGGCCGTACTTCTTGGCGAGCATCTCCACGACGGGAGCGGTCACGCCCTTCGCACCGCCCGGGTCGAGCTCGAAGGACCGGAAGACGACCTCCACCTCGTCCCGGTGCGCGAACTCGGCCAGTCCCTTGGTGAAACGGGCCTTCCCGATGTAGCACCAGGGACAAGCGATGTCGGACCAGATTTCGACGCGCATGATCCTTCTGTTCTCCGAATTCAGGGGGTGGACGGTTTGCGGTTCAACCATCCGCGGGTCCGTCTCATTCCCCGGACGGCTCCGGCGCCTGGCCCACCTGTAGCCAGAGGGTCCGGTGGGAGCCGGAGCGGGGTGCCGACGGGTCCGCGAGCCAGCCCTGGGTGGCGTAGAAGGCCTGGGCTCGGAGGTTGTGCTCGTAGACCTCCAGACGGACCCGGCGGACTCCGGCCCGCCGCCAGGCGTCCAGGCAGGCGGCGTGCAGGGCGGCCCCGGTGCCGCGGCGCCAGTGGACGGGGTCGACGTGGAGCTGGGTGAGGGTGGTCCGGCCGTCCCTCGTGCGGAACGCAGCGACCCCCGTCAGCTCGCCGTCCTGCTCGGCGCAGAGCACCTCACCCTCGGCGGCGTTCGCGAGGGCCCGCGACCAGCCCTCGCGGGTCCGCTGGAGCTCGGCGTCGCCCAGGTAGGCCTGCTCGGGGAAGTGGCCCTGGTAGTAGGTGGCGCGGGCCCGGGTGTGCAGGGCGGCGATCGCGGGGAGGTCGGCGGGGTGCGCGGCTCTGATCATGGGAGTGGGAACGCGCCGGGAACCCCGACGGTTCCCGGCGCGTCGGCCGCGCGCTGTTCGTGGCTACTTCTTCAGCCACGCCGCCATCATCTTCTGGGCGATGGGGGCTGCCAGCTTTCCGCCACCGATCTCGGAGCGGTCGGTGTCGGAGTTCTCGATCACCACGGCCACCGCGATCTGCTTGCCGTTCGACTTGCCGTAGGAGGTGAACCAGGCCAGCGGGGCGAGGCTGTTGTTGACACCGCGCTGGGCGGTACCGGTCTTGCCGCCGACCTCGGCGCCGGACACCTGGGCCGGCTTGCCGCCGCCCTCGGTGGCGACCGTACGCATGGCGTCGCGGATCATCGAGGCGGTCCTCTCCCCCATGACCTGCTGGGACTTCGGGTCCTTGAAGCTCTCCAGCACGTCGCCGCCGGAGTCGGTGACCTCGGAGACCAGGTGCGGGGCGACGAGCTTGCCGCCGTTCTCGATCGCGGCCGTCACCATCGCCATCTGGAGCGGGGTGGCCTGCACGTCGAACTGGCCGATGCCGGTCTGCGCGACCTGGTCGACCGACATCTTCTTCGTCGGGTACTTGCTGGGCGGGTTGGTGCGGACCGGGGTGTCGATCTGCACGTTGAAACCGAGCTTCTCGGCCATCGCCCGCATCTTGTCCTGGCCCAGCTTGAAGGCGAGCTCGGCGAAGACGTTGTTGCAGGACAGCCGCAGGGCGGTGCGCACCGAGACGTTGTTGCAGGCCGCGGAGCCCGCCTCACTGGGCAGCGGGGTGCGGGTGCCGGGGATCGTGTACGGGTCGGCGATCCCGGTCTGTCGGTCGAGGTCGGTGACGAGGCCGTTCTCGATCGCCGCGGCGAGGGTGACCAGCTTGAAGGTGGAGCCGGGCGCCTGGGGCTTGCGCAGCGCCACGTTCTCCATGGCCTTGCCCTTGTCCGCGGAGAGCGCCTCCCAGGCCGCCTTGTCGTTGGCGCCGGCGATGCTGCCCGGGTCGAAGGAGGGGTTGTTCACCACGGCGAGGATCTCGCCGGTCTTGGGGTCCATGGCCACGGCCGCGCCCTGCTTGCCCTGGAGCGCCTCGTAGGTGGCCTTCTGGACGTCCTTGTCGATGGTGGTCATGACGTTGCCGGGGGAGGCACGCTTGTTGGTGAGCATGTCCATCACGGTCCTCAGCCGACTGTCGGAACCGTTGAGGATGTTCTGGTAGATGCCCTCCAGCAGGGTGGTGCCGTAGGCCTGGGAGCTGTAGCCCGTGATGGGCGCGTACAGGGGGCCGTCGACGTACGTCCGCTTGTAGCCGAAGTCCTTGCCGCCCGTCTTCTCCGAGCCGGTGATCGCCTCCCCGCCCACGATGATGTTGCCCAGCGGGTTCTCGTACTGCGCGATGAGATTCCGGCGGTTGTGCTTGTCTTCTGCGAGGGCCTGGCCTTGGTATGCCTGCACCCAGGTGACGCGGACCAGCAGGGCCAGCACCAGAAGCAGACAGAAGACCGACGCACGCCTGATCGTCTTGTTCATCCCCCAGAAGGACGTCCCAGCCGCGCCGACCGTTCCGCTCTGACCCGATTGTGGCGGGGTTCTCAGCCTTTCTTCATGATGAAGCCTCCCTCGTAGGCCGCGATGACCGCCTGGGTACGGTCGCGGGAGCCGGTCTTGGTGAGGACCGCCGCGACGTGGGTCTTGACGGTCTGCGGTCCGACCCCGAGGCGTTCGCTCATCTCGTGGTTGGACAGCCCGGTGGCCATCAGACGCAGTACGTCGGCCTCGCGTTCGGTGAGTCGGGCCACCCAGGGCGCGTCGGCGGGCGGGGCGCCGGCCGTGTGGGCGGCGGCCAGGGAGCGGACGGCGGCCGGGAAGAGCAGCGAGTCGCCGCGGGCGACGAGCCGGACCGCGCCGATCAGCTCGTCGGGGTCGGCCCGTTTGAGGAGGAAGCCGGCGGCTCCGGCGCGCAGCGCGTCGTAGACGTAGGCGTCGTTCTCGAAGGTGGTGACGACCACGATCCGGGGCGGTTCGGCCATGGTGGCGAGGATCTGCTCGGTGGCCCGGATGCCGTCGATCTCGGGCATCCGGACGTCCATGAGCACGATGTCGGGGGCCAGTGAGCGCACCAACGGAATCGCCTCGGCCCCCGTGGCCGCCTCTCCGACGACCTCCAGGTCGGCCTCGGCCTCCAGGATGACCCGCAGCGCGGTACGGACCATCCGCTCGTCGTCGCAGAGCACGATGCGCAGCGGCGGCCGCGGCGCGGGAGTGGTGGCGGGAGTGGTGGCGGACATGGTCGCGGGCGGGGTGGCGGGGGTGGTCGCGGGCACGGTCATCGGTCCTCCCCGGCGAGCGGGAGGACGGCCCGCAGCCGCCACCGGTCCCCGTGCGGACCGGCTTCGACGCTGCCGCCGAGCAGGGCGGCCCGCTCGGCGGAGCCGCGCAGTCCGCGACCCCCGGTGGTACGGGCCTCCCGGCCCTCGGCGGGGTCCGCCGGCGGATTGGTCATGACGATCTCCAGTTCACGATGTGCGGTGTCGGAGCCGGCCTGGACGCGGATCCGTAGATCCACCGGGCCCGCCCCGTGCCGCAGGGCGTTGGTCAGGCCCTCCTGGACGATCCGGTACGCCTCGCGGGAGGCGATCGCCGGGAGGGCGGCCCAGTCCCCGGCGGGTCCGGGGTCCTGGTGGGCGGCCACGGTGGTGCCGGCGGCCCGGGTGCGGGCCAGCAGCCCGTCGAGGTCGGCGGCGAGGGTGGGTGCGGGCGCGGTGTCCGGCCGGGCCGGGTCCCCGTCCCGCAGCAGGCCCAGCACGGCGTCGAGCTCGCCCACCGTCCGCCGCGTGGTGTCCTCGATCGCGGCCAGCGCCTCCCGCACGAATTCGGGGTCGCGCTCCAGCATCCGCCGGGCGGCGGCGGCCTGGAGGGTGACGGCGCTCAGGGCGTGCCCGACCGCGTCGTGGAGCTCCCGGGCCAGCCGGTTGCGCACCGCCAGGTCGGCGGCCCGCTCCTCGGCCGCGGCCAGCCGGTCCGCGGCCGTGGGCCCGAGCAGTACGGGCGCCCTCCCGGCCAGCAGCCTCCCGGCCCCGACCGCGCACAGGGTGAGCCCCGCGAGCAGTCCGATTCCGAGCAGGGGGGCGACGTACGGGTCGGCGGCCGTGGAGAACCAGCCGTACCCCAACTGGACGTCCCGCATCCGCCCCACGACGGGCACCGCGATCAGCAGGACCGCCATGGGCGGTACCGCGAGGGTCATCGCGCTGATCAGCGCGCCGATCCCCAGGTGCAGGGTCCACCAGGCCGAGGCCCGCACCCGCGCGGCCCAGGACCTCGCCGGCCCGTCGGCCAATCCCTCCCCCGGCACCTCGCACATGGCCCGTACGGCGGCCACCGACATCGGCCGGACCGGCCCGAACAGCGCCGTGACGGCGACCAGGGGCAGGGAGGCGACGTAGGACAGGAGGGTGAGGGAGCCGGAGTTGAGCGCGTTGACCCCACCCGCGACGACACCGACCACCACCTCCGTGAGGAGGAAGTACGGCATCAGCAGGGCGCCGCCGAGGATCAGATGCACCCAGCGCCACCGGGCCCGCGCAACCGACGACCGGTTCACCCCGGGCGGCGGGTGGCGAGGAACCGTATGAGTACGGTTCCGGCGAGCAATCCGGTGGTCATCTGGCCAGCGTAGATCAACACCGTGGTGACGGGAGGCGCTTCACCGCGGTCCAACTGCGGTCCCAGCGCGGCGAGCGTCATCCACGCCCCCCAGCTCAGCGTCGCCGCCCCACCGACCCAGGTGAGGCCCAGCGGCCACGCCGCCCGCAGCGTGCCGCCACGGGCCAGCAGCAGAGCCCCGGCTCCGGCGGCGATCGCGCACACCGCGTGGACCGCGGACACCACGGCCGTGTCGGAGGAATGGGCGGCCGCCCGCTCGGCGCCCAGGCCGGCGGCGCCACCGAAGGCCCAGTAGAGCGAGACCCCCGCGACCGCCAGGCCGGTGACCGCCGCGGCTGCCGCCACCACCCCCGTGGACGACGGCAGCCGCTTCCCCGTCACGCCCCGCCAGGCCCGCCCCCAGCGCTCCCGCGCGTAGGGCACGAACAGAGCCGCCAGGGCGAGTCCTTGGATCGAGAATCCGGTGTAGACGACGTGGAACACCCACGGGTCCAGGAAGGGTTCCCGCGCCGCCTGTCCCCTCGGTTCCGTCCCGAAGCCGAGGGCCCGTACGAGCAGTTGGCCCGAGAATCCGAGGAGGATCGGGGTCAGCAGCCCGGTGGCCACGAACACCGGGACGGTCAGCAGCGGGCCCGGCACCCGTATGCCCCACGGCCGGGTGAGCACCAGGACGAGCAGGATCACGCAGGCGTCCATGGCCAACGTGACGGAATTGGCCGCCATGAAGAACGGGCCCGGCTCCCGCAGCACGCTGCCCTCGGGTATCCCGAGGTGACTCCCGCACAGCCAGGCCGTCTTGAGCCCCAGATACGGCACGGTGGCGGCCAGGGCCACCGCCCGCGGGACCCGCCGCCCGACCCCCGGACGGGAGGGCGACGGCAGCTTCGCTTCCGTCAGGTCACTCGGGTGAGTCGCTCGCGTGTTCATGACTCAACGTTCGCGGCTGCGCGGCCCCGCCACCTCCCCCGTGATGGGGAACCGCCTCCCCCACGCGGGGGAGGAACGGCGACCCGCCCTACCCACCACGACCCGCCCGCCGAGCGCCCGCCCCACCCACCGCGACCCGCCCCTCCGGCCTCGCGCCACCCACCCCGCATCACCCGCCCACGCCACCCACCCCGCATCACCCGCCCACGCCACCCGCCACGCGTCACATGCGGCGGGTGACCACCGACAGCCGGTCCCGCGCCTCGAACAGCGCCGCCTTGATGAGCTGCTCGTGCTCCCCCGTCAGCCGGGCCACCGGCACCGAGCAGCTCACCGCGTCCCGCGCCGGCGTCCGGTACGGCACGGCCACCCCGAAGCAGCGCAGCCCGAGCGTGTTCTCCTCCCGGTCCACCGCGTACCCCTGCTCCCGCACCAGCGCCAGCTCCTCGATCAGCTGCTCCCGGTCGGTGACGGTGTGCTCGGTGACAGCCTCCAACCGCCGCGGCAGCAGCCCCCGTACCTCCTGGTCCGTGTGCGTCGCCAGCAGGGCCTTGCCCAGCGCCGTCGAGTGCACGGGCAGCCGCCGCCCGACCCGGGTGAAGGGGCGCAGGTAGTGCTGGGACTGCCGGGTGGCGAGGTAGACCACGCTCGTCCCGTCCAGCCGGGCCAGGTGGATCGTCTCCGTCGTGTCGTCGGACAGCCGGTCCAGGGTGGGCCGGGCTGCGGCGACCACCTCGTCGCCGTCGATGTACGAGCTGCCGACCAACAGGGCCCGCACGCCGATGCCGTACCGGGTGCCCGTCGCGTCCGTCTCCACCCACCCCAGGTTCACGAGCGTCCGCAGCAGCATATAGAGGCTGGACTTCGGCAGCGAGAGGTCGTTCTGGATGTCGGCCAGGCTGTGCAGGCCCGGCCGCGCCGCGAAATGCTCCAGCAGCAGGACGGTCCGCACCGCCGATTTGACCGGCGCCGCCTGGACCGGAATCCCCGACTCGGCCGTCGTCATACGCCTGCTCCCCCTCTGGTCGCCTCTTGTCACGCCGAGGACGCGGAAATAGAGTCCACAGCAGATGTGATCATTCATCCACCAGAACGACGTTCAGAATACTGAACGATCCAGGAGGCGGCGGGCCATGACAACGACTTCAGTCTGGAGTGTGGACCCCCGCACCGGGAAGCAGCGCGAACAGGTTGCGGTGGAGGCCACACCCCAGGAGGTGGACGAAGCCGTACGGGCCGCCCACACCGCCCGCGGCGCGCTCGCCGACGCCACCGTCCGCGCCGCCTTCCTGCGTGCGGCCGCCGCGCTGCTGGACGAGTCGGCCGCCCACGTGATCGAGGCCGCCGACGCCGAGACCGCGCTCGGCCCGGGCCGGCTCACCGGCGAACTGGCCCGCACCACCGGCCAGCTGCGCGCCTTCGCCGACGCCGTGGACGCCGGGTCCTACCTCGACATCCGGATCGACCGCGCCGACCCCACCCTCACCCCGCCGCGCCCCGAGCTGCGCCGCTACAAGATCCCGCTCGGCGTCGTCGCCGTCTACGCCGCCTCCAACTTCCCGCTCGCCTTCTCCGTCCCCGGCGGTGACACCGCGAGCGCGCTCGCGGCCGGCTGCCCGGTGGTCGTCAAGGCGCACCCCGACCACCCGGCCACCTCCGAGCTGTGCGCCTCGCTGCTGCGCCGGGCCGCGGTCGCGACCGGGCTCCCGGCCGAAGTGGTGAGCGTGGTCCACGGGTTCGACGCCGGCCTGGAACTGATCCGCCACCCCCTGGTGTCGGCCGCCGGATTCACCGGTTCCATCCGGGGCGGGCGAGCCCTCTTCGACGCGGCCGCCGCCCGGCCCGTGCCCATCCCGTTCCACGGTGAACTGGGCTCCCTCAACCCCGTCGTGGTCACCCCGGCCGCCGCCGCCGAACGCGCCGAGGAGATCGGGGTCGGACTCGCGGGCTCGGTCACCCTCGGCGTCGGCCAGTTCTGCGTGAAGCCCGGCCTGGTGCTGGTCCCCGAGGGCGTGGACGGCGACAGAGTCACCGGCGAGCTCACCAAGGCGCTCGGGGAGACCGAGCCGGGGGTGCTGCTCGACCACCGGATGCGGGAGAACTTCGTCTCCGGGGTACGCGAACGGGCCGCGCTGCCCGGCGTCGAGGCACCCGTGACCCCCGGTTCCGGAGGGGAGCACACCGTCGGGGCGGGCTACCTGACCGTGCGGGCCCGGCAGCTCCTGGAGGGCGACGCGTACGAGGTCCTGCTGGAGGAGTGCTTCGGTCCGGTCACCGTCGTCGTGCGGTACGCCGATCAGGACGAGGCGGGCGCGGTCCTCGGGCTCCTCGGCGGGAACCTGAGCGCCACCCTCCAGCTGTCGGCCGCCGAGACCGAGGGCGCGCCGGGCCCGGCCGCCGAGCTGATCGGGCAGGTCACCGCCCTGGCGGGGCGGATCGTGGTCAACGGCTGGCCGACCGGGGTGGCGGTGGCCCCGGCCCAGCACCACGGCGGCCCCTACCCTGCGGCCACCTCGCACTCCACCTCGGTGGGCGGCACGGCGATCGAGCGCTGGCTGCGGCCGGTGGCCTACCAGTCCGTGCCGGACGCGCTCCTTCCGCCGGAGCTGCGCGAGTCCAACCCGCTGGGACTGCCGCGCCAGGTCACGGGCGACAGCGTCGACCGTTGAGTCCGGTGCGGTGGACCCGAAGGGGTGATGCCGGATGAGGGTCCTGTTCTTCCCCGACGACAGTGAGGTGGACGTCTCGGGCGGCGCGACGGAACTCGTCGCCCTGGCCCTCGCCCTCGCCGCGGGGAAGGGCCGCGTACGGACGACCGCCTCGGCCGAGCCGCGCTTCGGCGGCACCGAACCGGCCTCGGTCGACGTGGTGGGCAGCGGCGGACCGGGGGTCCGTATGCGGGTTGACCTGGAGCACCGCGTCCTGCTCGTCGAGGGCGACGGGCGGGGCCTGAGCGCCCTCGCCGACGAGGTGCGGTCGACGGCGGAGACGGACGACGGCGGGCACCAGCACATCGAGCACCACCCGGGTCACCACTACCTTGCCGCAGGATCACTGGCCATGGTCCTGAACAGTCCTCACGGGGGCATGCCGACGCGGTGAACGGCTGATGGCACAGGCGGAGGCGGAGGAGGAGGAGGCAGGGTTCTCCGCGCCGTCCTCGCACCACGCCTTCGGCCGGAACCGGAACCGGATCCTCTACCGGAACGGGAAGGCTGCCCGCAGAACCCGGCCACCAAAATCCGCGAAGGCGCACCCGTCGGAAGCGGAACGGAAATGTGGCTTGGGTAAGGGAACGGCAAAGCACCTCCGGTCGTTCTCCGGGCATGACCGCTATGACCCCTGGATCCAACCTGCCGCTCAATGCCGTCCGCGTGACGGTCGACGTGGCTGCGCCGGTGCGGCTCGACGTATCGGCCCTGCTCCTGACGGCGGACGGCAAGGTGCGCTCCGACGCCGACTTCATCTTCTTCAACCAGCCCACCGGGCCCGGTGTCAGCTACCGGTCCGGCGGCGGTGCGACGCCGGACTCGATCACCGTGGACACCGGCGCCGTGCCCCCGGGCATCGAGCGGATCGTGGTCACGGCCAGCCCGGACGCCGCCGGGCAGACCTTCCAGGGCATCGAGCCCACCGCCACCGTGCGCAACGCCGACGGCGGCACGGTGATCGCCGGCTTCACCCCGCCGCAGCTGGGCACCGAGACCGCGCTCGTCGTCGTCGAGATCTACCTGCGCGGCGGCGTGTGGAAGGTGCGCGCGGTCGGCCAGGGGTATGCGAACGGCCTCGCCGGGATCGCCACCGACTTCGGGGTCTCCGTGGAGGAGGAGCCCGCGGCACCCCAGGCCGTGGCCCCGCCCGCGCCCCCGGCGCCCGCCGCGCCGCCGGCCGCGCCGGTCTCCTACCCGGCCTCCCCCTGGCTCGGCAGCGCCACCCAGCCCGCGGCTCCCGCCCCGGCCGCCCCCGTCGCGCCCCCCGCGCCGCCGGCTCCCGCCCCCGGTGCCGGAAAGATCAACCTCGACAAGGGTCGGGTCAGCCTCCAGAAGAACCAGACCGTCTCCCTCGTCAAGGGCGGCCGCCCGCTGCTCTCGCAGGTCAAGATGGGTCTGGGCTGGGAGCCCGCCTTCCGCGGCAAGGACATCGACCTCGACGCCTCCGTCATCGCGTACGGCCCCCAGCGCAACCACATCGACAGCTGCTACTTCGGCAAGCTGTCCATCCTCGGGGGCGCCATCAAGCACTCCGGTGACAACCTCACCGGTGAGGGCGCGGGCGACGACGAGGTGATCGTCGTGGACCTCGGCCGGATCCCCGCCGACGCCACCGGCCTGGTCTTCACGGTCAATTCCTTCTCCGGCCAGAAGTTCACCGAGGTGGCCAAGGCCTACTGCCGCCTCATCGACGCGGCGAGCGGCGAAGAGCTGGTGCGCTTCGACCTGACGGGCGCCGAGCCCCAGACCGGCGTGATGATGGCCAAGCTGATCAAGCAGTTCTCCGGCGAGTGGGAGATGACCGCCATGGGCGACTTTGTGAAGTCGCGCACAGTGCGCGGCATGGTCAAGCCCGCCGCGCAGGCACTCTGAGCAGGTGGGCGGGCACGAGCGGCCATCGGTGCGCGATCCGGGTGATGGATGCCACGCGTAATCCGTAGGTGGCTGTCAGTGCCCGCCCGTAGCCTTGAAACCATGCACAAGACACTCACCCCCGCGGGGCCCGCCCGCCCGTCCGCCGCCGAGGCGAACGAGGCGATACGGCACCTTGTCGAGACGCGGGTGGACGGCGAGTGGCCCTCGGAGGCGTACGAGTTCCTGCTCGCCGAGTGGGCCGAGGCCTCTCGCGCGGAGGTTTCCCCGGCCCTGTAGGCGGCCCGTGAGGCGTCCGTGCCCACGCCGGGGCCCCACGCCGGGACGCCTCCGGCGTCAGTGGCGTCAGTGGCGGCGCCGCCACGGCCCGGTGATGGCCAGCATGATGCCCGGGTCCTGGATGTTGGCGTACAGCGTGCGCCCGTCCGGCGAGAAGCAGACACCGGTGAATTCGGAGTACTCCGGCTCCTCCGCCGACCCGTTGTTCAGCTCGTTGCGCGCCAGCGGGTAGGTGCGACCCGACTCCGTCGCCCCGAACAGGTGCTGCAGCCCCGAGCCGTCCTCCGCGATGATCAGGCCGCCGTACGGCGACACGGTGATGTTGTCGGGGCCGTCGTAGCCGCCGTCGACCGACGGGTCCGCGTTGACCCCGATGAGGACGGTGAGCCGGACCGTGCGCCGCTTGGGGTCGTAGAACCAGACCTGACCGTCGTGGGCCGTGCCCGGGCTCTCCTCACGGGCGTAGGACGAGACGAAGTAGGCGCCGCCGTCCGCCCACCACATGCCCTCCAGCTTGCGGCCGCGCGTCACCGCGCCGTCCGCGAACTGCTTGCGCACCGGCACGGTCCGGGCGTCGCGGTCGGGTACGTCCACCCAGTCGACCCCGTACACGGTGCCGATCCTCGTGGCGCGCGAGAAGTCGTCGACGAACCGGCCGGAGCTGTCGATGCACTTGGCGGCCTGGAGCACACCGGCGTCGGCGGAGAGCGTACGGAGCTTGCCGCGCCCGTGGTGGAAACCGCGGGGCGGGGTCCAGCGGTAGAGCAGCCCGTTGGGGCCGGAAGCGTCCTCGGTCAGGTAGGCGTGGCCCTGGCGCGGGTCGATGACCACGGCCTCGTGGTCGTAACGGCCGAAGGCCTTGATCGGCCGCGGGTCGCGGTTGGCGCGCCGGTCGTGCGGGTCGACCTCGAAGACGTAGCCGTGGTCCTTCGTCATGCCGTTCTTGCCGGCGAGGTCCGAGTTCTCCTCGCAGGTCAGCCAGGTGTTCCAGGGGGTGGCGCCACCCGCGCAGTTGGTCGACGTACCGGCGATGCCCACCCATTCGGCGACCTCGCCGCCGCGCCGGACCTCGACGACCGTGCACCCGCCGGCCGCGGCCGGGTCGTAGACCAGGCCCTCGGTGAGCGGGACCGGACGGGCCCAGCTCTCCCGCTTGCCCTTGAGCTCGTGGTTGTTGACGAGGAGGGTGACCCCGCGGTGGCCCTCGAAGGCGGCGGTCCCGTCGTGGTTGGACGGGGTGGTCTCGCCGGAGTCCAGCTCGGTGACCCCGCTGTGCGTGATGACGCGGTACGTGAACCCGGCGGGCAGGGCCAGCAGTCCGGCCGGGTCGGGGACGAGAGGGCCGTAGCCGGGCTCGCAGGGCCGCCCGTGCTCGTCGCGATCGGTGCTGTCCTCGGCGGCGAGCGCCCCGGGGGCGGTGGCGAGGGCGCCGACCGTCCCGGTGAGCGCGACTCCCGCGCCGGCGATGACGGTACGGGCGGTGAAGTCTCTACGGCTGAGCGGCATCGGGGCTCCATGGGTGGGGAGGTGGTGCGCCTGTCGTGCGGTCGTCGGCGCACACGCTCTCGCCCGCACGTGAACGGCGGCTGAACTACCCACCACGAGGAACCGACCCCTTGCCCTGCCCCGGAATGGCCAACTCCGGCCCCAGGAAAGGCGCATTGTCACCACCCGGTTCCGGCAGGCCGAGCCGCTCCTGCCGGACCGTGCCGGGGGGAGGGGCCCGGCACGATCCGCGAGGGACCGGCCTAGGCCGGGCGGCGGGAGCGGGCCTTGAAGGCGGCCTTGCGGGCCTCCTTGGCCGCCTTCTTGTCCGGGTGCAGGCGGCCCATCGCCTCCAGGACGTACGCGGTCGCCGGGTGCTCCACCCGCCACACCTGCTCGAAGAAGCCGGTGTGATGAGCGGTCAGGGTCTCCATCAGGAGCGGCAGCTCCTCCGTCTCCCCGTCGGCGGCCAGCTGCGCCGCGATCGTGTCCACCGTCAGCCAGAACACCATCTCCGGGTCCGGCGCCGGTACGTCGCCCACCCCGCGCTCCGCCAGCCACACCCGGGCGAGCCCACCGAGCTCCGGGTCGTCCAGCACCGAGCGGACCGCGGGCTCGGCCTCCGGTCCGGCCGGTGCCAGGGCCTGCTGGCATCGGAGCCGGCGCAGCGGGCCGCCCTCGTCGTCCCCGCGGGCGGCGGCCAGGAGTTCGGCGGCCGCGGCGG
Organism: Streptomyces sp. NPDC048331; assembly: GCF_043201215.1. Classification (NCBI taxonomy): domain Bacteria; kingdom Bacillati; phylum Actinomycetota; class Actinomycetes; order Kitasatosporales; family Streptomycetaceae; genus Streptomyces; species Streptomyces sp. NPDC048331. The sequence continues at coordinate 89,497 of NZ_JBICYT010000012.1, forward strand.
GCTGTTCCCGGCCGGCCAGCCACTGCTCGATCTCGGCCTGAGCGGCGTTCTCCGAGTAGAGGGAGACCGCGTCCAGGAGCGCGTCGGCACCCTTCTCGGCCAGTTCGCCGACGGCGGGGGCATCGACCCCCGCCTCCAGCATCCGGGCCCGGATCCCGTACAGGCCGAGGGGGGTGAGGCGGACCATCCCGTAGCGGGAGACGTCCTCGTCGTCCGCGGCGCCCGCGGTCTCCGACTCCAAGGGGCCGTCGGCCTCCGCCATCAGCTCCTCGTCGACGGGCCGGAACTCCACCAGTCCGATCGGCTCCAACTGCCGGAACTGGTCGTCGAGGCGCATCATCGCGTCCGAGACCTGCTCCAGCACGGCGTCGGTCGGCTCGCCCATGTCGTCGGGCACGATCATCGACGCGGCGAGCACCGGCAGCGGAACCGGACCGTCCGCGGCCCCGCCCTCGGTGACGGTCAGCAGGTAGAGGTTGGCGAGGACCCCGTCGAGGAAGTCCGCCTCGCGCCCCGGGTTCCAGTCCAGCCGGTCGAAGTCGATCTCGCCGCCCGCGTCCAGCGCGTCGACGAGGTCGTCCAGGTCGGGCACGGCCGCGTCGGCGAGCACCGTGTCCAGGGCCGCCAGCCAGAGGTCCAGTACGTCGCCGGGCGCACCGCTCGTCACCAGCGCGAGGTCCTCACCGGGCGCGGCCGTGCCGAAGCGCTCCTCGTCGCCTTCTCCGGCGCCTTCCCCGGTGCTTTCGCCGTTGTCGTCCTCCGGCTCGGTCACGTCGACCAGCCCGGTGTCCACGGCCACCCGCCAGGCCTGGCTCGCGTACCCCGCGGAGTCCTCGTCGGCGGCGTCGAGGCCGAGCATCGCCGCGGCCTCGGGCAGCTGGTCGGTGGCGAGCTCGCCGCCCACCCCGACCCGGGTGTCGGGTCCGGCCCAGCGGGCGAGCCGTACGGCGCGCGCGAACAGCGGGGCACCGAGGGCGTCGCGGGCCAGTTCCGCGTCGGAGCGCAGCCGTACGGGCGGCAGCGTGGGGTGCGAGTCTGCGGACATGGGGCGGATCTCCTCGCGGACGCGATGGGACGGGGTAGGGCGGGGGTGAAGCGGGGTCGAGCCGGGCGGTACGGGGTGGAACGGGGTGTGGCGTTGGTGACACGGCCGTACTTCTGCCCGGACCGTCATGTGCGCCCGGATTTCGCTGACATGGCCGACATGACGGGCAGTGCGGGCATGCGGATGTGGCGCAGATGACAGGCGTGGCCTTCGTACGGCGCTCCAGCGTAGACGCATTTCGGGCGTGTCCGGCGGGCCATCCCCTTTGGTTCATCCCACAGTCAGCTGTCGTATTCCCTGGAGGGCTTGACAACTTTGCTGACCACACAGGAAATTGACGCGCGTAGATGTATAGGGAGCGGCTCGTCTCCCGCAGATATCACTGCCGCACCCCCCACCTTTTCCCTCTCCCACACCGGAGTTCCTGCCCATGCGCTCCTCGCATCCCCGTTCCGCCGCCGTCGCGGCCCTCGTCGCCACCGCACTGGCCACCGGCCTGCTCGCGGGTTCCGCCGACGCGGCCGAAGGCGCCGTGTCGGCCGATCCGATACGCATCCACGACATTCAGGGCACCACTCGGATATCCCCGCTCAACGGCAAGCAGGTCACGGACGTCGAGGGCATCGTGACGGCCGTCCGTACGTACGGTTCGCGCGGCTTCTGGATCCAGGACCCCGACGCCGACGACAACGACGCCACCAGCGAGGGCGTCTTCGTCTTCACCAACTCGGTCCCGACCGTCGCCGCGGGCGACGCGGTCAAGGTCTCCGGCACCGTGGGTGAGTACGTCCCCGGCGGCCTGAACTCCGGCAACCAGTCGGTCACCCAGATCTCCAAGCCGACGGTGACCGTGGTCTCCTCCGGCAACGCGCTGCCCGAGGCCACCGCGATCAACGAGTACACGGTGCCCGCCGAGTACGCCCCGGCCGGTGACCCGGCCGCCGGCGGCAGCATCAACGGCCTCACCCTGGAGCCCTCGCGCTACGCCCTCGACCACTACGAGTCGCTGGAGGGCATGAACGTCAAGATCGGCACCTCCCGCGTGGTCGGCGCCACCGACCCGTACTCGGAGCTGTGGGTCACGGTGAAGGGCTGGGAGAACACCGCCAAGCGCGGCGGCACCATCTACGGCTCCTACGAGTCCCAGAACACCGGCCGCCTGCAGATCCAGCAGCTCGCGCCCATCGCGCAGCAGCCCTTCCCGGTGGCCAACGTCGGCGACCGGCTGACCGGCACCACGGAAGGCCCGCTGGACTTCAACCAGTTCGGCGGCTACACGCTGGTGGCGCGCACCCTCGGCACCGTCAAGGCGGGCACCCTCGCCCCCGAGAAGACCAAGCCGCAGGCCGAGCAGGAGCTCGCGGTGGCCACGTACAACGTCGAGAACCTCGACCCGACCGACCCGCAGGAGAAGTTCGACGCGCTGGCGAAGGCCGTCGTCGAGAACCTGGCCTCCCCCGACGTCCTCGCCCTGGAGGAGATCCAGGACGACAACGGCGCCAAGAACGACGGCACCGTCTCGGCCGAGCAGACCCTCGCCAAGTTCACCGCGGCGATCTCGGCCGCCGGCGGCCCTGCCTACCAGTGGCGGACGGTCAACCCGGAGGACAAGAAGGACGGCGGCGAGCCCGGCGGCAACATCCGTCAGGTGTTCCTCTTCAACCCGGCGCGGGTCTCCTTCACCGAGCGCGCCGCGGGTGACGCGGTGACCGCGACCGGCGTGACCAAGGTGAACGGCAAGGCCGCCCTGACCCACTCCCCCGGCCGCGTCGACCCCGCCAACCCGGCGTGGGCGGACAGCCGCAAGCCGCTGGCCGGCGAGTTCGTCTTCCGTGGCAAGACGGTCTTCGTGATCGCCAACCACTTCGGCTCCAAGGGCGGCGACGAGGGCCTGACCTCGCACCACCAGCCGCCGGTCCGCTCCTCGGAGGCCAAGCGACTGCAGCAGGCGCAGGCCGTGAACGGCTTCGTGAAGCAGATCCTGGCCGAGGACAAGAACGCCAACGTCCTGGTCCTCGGTGACATCAACGACTTCGAGTTCTCGGCGACGACGGACGCGCTGGCCGACGGCGGGGCGCTGTACCCGGCGATCAAGTCGCTGCCGAAGGCCGAGCGCTACTCGTACGTCTACCAGGGCAACGCGCAGGTGCTGGACCAGATCCTGACCAGCCCGGCGATCAAGAAGTTCACGTACGACAGCGTGCACATCAACGCGGAGTTCGCGGCGCAGAACAGCGACCACGACCCGCAGGTGCTGCGCTTCCGCCCGTAACCCTTCGGGTACCGCAGTCGCAGGGGGTCCGGCCGCCGTCCCGGCCGGGCCCCCTGCCACAATCCGGCCATGATCTTCCGTGTGGCCACGCGCCAGGACCTGCCCGCCGTGCTCGCCCTGCTCGCCGACGAGGACGCGGTCCTCGACCCGGCGTCGATCGCGGTCGGCGAGGCGCACGAGCGGGCCTTCGCGGCGATCGAGGCGGACGCCCGCAACGAGATGCTGGTGCTCACCGACAGGGCGGAGCCGGCAGGCGAGGCGGGATCGGCGGGCGGGTCGGGCGCCGCGGGTGAGGTCGTCCTCGGCTGCCTCCAGCTCACCTACGTCCCGGGCCTGGGCCAGAACGGCCAGGAGCGGGCGCTGGTGGAGGCGGTACGGATCCGCGCGGACCGGCGGGGCTCAGGGCTCGGTGCCGAGCTGATGCGGCTCGCCGCGGAGCGGGCCCGCGAGCGTGGCTGCGGCCTGGTCCAGCTGACCAGTAACAAGCGGCGTACGGCCGCGCACCGGTTCTACGAGAGGCTGGGCTTCGCACGCAGCCACGAGGGCTTCAAACTGCACCTGGCGCCGTAACCGGGCCTTCCCGGACAAGGTAGGGACTTTCGGCCCTGGCGTGACCCTCGACACATCCTGGCCGAATCGACCGGTTGTGGTGGTTGAGTATTTCCACGCTCGATCTTGTACCGGCTCGTACCGACCGCACTCCCGGAGGATCCTCGTGCTCCCCTCCATCTCCCTCGCGCAGGAAATCGGCCTCGCCGTCCTGCTCGTGGCCGCGATCGTCTCGTTCACCGGCCTCCGCCACCTGCGGGGCGAGGACCGGTTCCGCCCCGCGGAGCCCGCCGTCGCCCAAGGCCTGCCGATGATCCCGTCCCAGCGCGGCGCCGCCGGACACCCGATGGAGTCGGTGGAGCTGACCGAGGCGGAGAAGCAGGCCTTCGCGGGCCTGATCCGCACGATCCCCCTGCACTGAGCACGGCGGCCCACGCCCTATCCGTCGCGTCGCCCCGCGGACGCCTTCGGCCTCAGGGCGCCGATCAGGGCACAGACCCCGGCGGTCACCGCCAGGCTCCCGACCATGACCATCCCCACGCCGATCACGAAGAGTCCGCTGGCGTCGTCCGACCAGTCATAGGCGGCGGCGACGGTCAGTCCGGCCGTGACACCCACGACGACGGCGCCCGCCGCGAGGCCCCGGTACGCCGCCCAGCACACGGGCACCAGCAGCGTCAGCCCGAGCCCGATCACCTGCCAGGCCTCGTAGGGCCCGGTCTCCGAACCGTCGGGCTGCACGTCGCGGTGCTGGTCCCAGCCGAGCCAGGCGGCCCACGCGGCCGCCGCCGTCACGGCGAGCGCCAGGGCGACCATGAGGGGGGAGGCGGGGGCGGAGTCCATTCGTCGTCGCATGCCCCCAGCCTTCCCCCGGGCCCCGCCTGCCACCAGCGCGCACATACTCAGTCCCGACCGAGTACGTACGTACACCCCCGGCCCCCAGCCCCCGGCCCGCGGGCCCAGGCTCCGCCGGCCTGCCGGCCTGCCGGCCCCGACAACGACCGAGCGCCCTCCCGGCCGTGGTGGACGGCGGGAGGGCGCTCGGGGTGACGGGGCCGGCCGGTGGTGGACGGCGGGAGGGCGCTCGGGGTGACGGGGCCGGCCGGTGGGGCCGTCGGCCGCCGTCAGTTGTGGCTGTGCAGGACCTCGTTCAGGCCGCCCCAGGCCGCCTTGTACGGGCGGGCCTCGACGGCACCGGTCACCGAGTTGCGGCGGAAGAGGATGTTGTTGGCGCCGGAGAGCTCCAGGGCCTTGACGATCTGGCCGTCCGGCAGGGTCACGCGGGTGCCCGCGGTCACGTAGAGGCCGGCCTCGACCACGCACTCGTCGCCCAGCGCGATGCCCACGCCCGCCTCGGCGCCGATCAGGGTGCGCTCGCCGATCGAGATGATCTGCTTGCCGCCGCCCGACAGGGTGCCCATGGTGGAGGCGCCGCCGCCGATGTCGGAGCCGTCGCCGACCACGACGCCCGCGGAGATGCGGCCCTCGACCATGGAGGTGCCGAGGGTGCCGGCGTTGAAGTTGACGAAGCCCTCGTGCATCACGGTGGTGCCCTCGGCGAGGTGCGCGCCGAGGCGGACGCGGTCCGCGTCGGCGATGCGCACGCCCTTGGGCGCGACGTAGTCCGTCATCCGCGGGAACTTGTCGATCGAGGTGACCTGGAGGTGCAGGCCCTCGGCGCGCGCGTTGAGGCGGACGGTCTCGACCTGGTCGACGGCGACCGGGCCCAGCGAGGTCCAGGCGACGTTGGTCAGCAGGCCGAAGACGCCGTCGAGGTTCTGGCCGTGCGGCTTGACCAGGCGGTGGCTGAGCAGGTGCAGACGCAGATACGCGTCGTGCGCGTCCAGCGGCTTGTCCTCCAGGGAGGAGATGACGGTGCGGACGGCTACGACCTCGACACCGCGGACCGCGTCCGTGCGGATCGCCTTGGCCGCGGCGGCGCCCAGCAGCTCCACGGCCTGGTCGGCGGTGAGGCGCTCGGTGCCGGCCGGGCCGGGCTCGGCGACCAGCTCGGGGGCGGGGAACCAGGTGTCGAGGACGGTGCCGTCGGCGGTGAGGGTGGCAAGTCCGGCGGCGACGGCGCCGGTGGTACGCGTAGCAGTCATAGCCGAAACCTAACCGGCGACGGCCGTCGGTCGCGAACCGGTCTCATGTGCCGGGCGCGCGGGTCGCGCCGCGTGCCGGGCCCGTCGGGCGTGCGCCGCCCACAGCGCCGCACCCGCCCCCGCGGCGAGCACCGCGCAGAGCGGCCACAGCAGCCCGGGCGCGGCGGAATACATGGCTCCGCCGAGCGGCGGCCCGAGGACGACGCCACTGACCGAGACGCCCGCGTACAGGCTCTGGAACCGTCCGATGGCGTGCTCGGGCGCCTGGTCCGCCATGTAGGCGGTGGCGGTGGTCTTGTAGAGGATCTCCCCGAGGCTGAGCAGGATCATCATCGCCACGGCACTACCGATCCCGACGCCGAGCAGCAGCGCCGCGTACCCGGCCCCGACGAGCACCATCCCGGTGCCGATGACCGGCAGGGCCGGCCGGTCGCGCAGGGCTACGGCGGCGGGCAGTTCCAGCAGCAGGATCACCCCGCCGTTCAGGGCGACGACGAGCCCGAAGACGCGCGCGTCCAGGCCGTGGTCGGCGAGGGAGGCCGGGAAGGTGGAGTACTGCTGGCGGTAGACGACATCGGTCACCAGGATCGCGCCCAGCAGCACCAGCACGGCGGGGCGGGCGCGCAGTTCGCGCCAGAGGCTCTGTTCGCCGTGGCCCGGACCCCCGTCCTGGGCCACGGCGGGTAGGGGGGAAACGCCGCGGGCCGGGACGACCCGCGCGGTCCAGACGGCGAAGAGGAGCGTGCCGACGCCGTCGCCGACGAAGAGCCAGTCGTAGGAGAGGCCGGTGGCGACCAGGGCGCCCACGGGCGGCCCGAGGGCGAATCCGCCGTTGGAGACGGAGCGCATGAGGGCGAAGGCCTGACGGCGGGCACCCTCCGGGACGGCGACCGCGACCAGCGCGGAGTTGGCGGCCCGAATCACGCCGGAGGCGTACTCGGCCACCGGCAGGGCCGCGTAGAGCAGCGGGGTGGGCAGCAGCGGGAGCACGGTGAGGGCCATGCCGCCGAGGGTGGCGGCGGCGAGCAGGACCCGGCGGTGCCCGAAGCGGTCGCCGTACCAACCCCCGGTGAAGTTACCGGCGATCAACCCGACGCCGCCGATGCCGACGACCAGGCCCGCCTGGGCGGCGCCGAGGCCCCGCGGGCCGGTCAGGTAGAGGAAGACGAAGACGAAGGTGAAGCTGACGACGGCGTTGACGAAGACCCCCGCAGCCAGCAACCACACAACCCTCGGTATGTCCTTGAACCCCTGCAGCACACCCGTGTCCCCCTGCGTCCATCGACTAAGTTCCCTTTAGGAACTGACTATGTCAGCATGGCAGCCTTGGGGTCAACGGACAAAGGAGTGCCATGGCCCAGCGCACACACCTCGGCGACGCGGACTGCGCCATCGCCCAGGCCCTCGATGTGGTGGGCGACTGGTGGACGCTGCTGATCGTGCGCGACGCGGCGCGCGGCGTGCACCGCTTCGACGAGCTCCAGCGCGAGTTGGGGATGTCCCGCAAGGTGCTGGCGGAGCGACTGAAGTTGCTCGTCGAGGCCGGGGTGCTGTCGCGCGAGCCGTACCAGGAACGTCCTGTGCGGCACGAGTACCGGCTGACCCCGCGCGGGCGGGGGCTGCTGCCCGTCCTGGTGGCCCTCCAGGACTGGGGAGACACCTGGGTCCTGGGAGAGGGAGAGATGACGGCGACGACCGACGAGGCCTCGCGCGAGGCGGCACGGGTACACGCGCTGCGCGGTACGCGGGTGCCGCCGCTGCTGCTGCCGGACCGCTTCGGCGAGCTGAGCGACCCGGTGGCGGACACCCCGTTCACGGTCCTGTACTGCTTCCCGGGCGCGTACGCACGCGCCGAGTCCTACCCGCCCGGCTGGGCCGGGATCCCGGGCGCCAGGGGCTGTACGTTCGAGTCGTGCACCTACCGCGACCAGCTCGCGGAGTTCACCGCGGCCGGTGCCACCGTGCACGGGGTGTCGACCCAGCGCCCGGACGAGCAGCGGGAGTTCGCGGAGCAGGAGCGGCTGCGATTCCCCCTGCTGTCGGACGCCGACCTGTCCCTGACGGCCGCGCTGCGCCTGCCGACGTTCCGCGCGGCGGGCACGAGCCGGATCAAGCGGCTGACGCTGGTCATCGACCGCGACCGCACGATCCGCGAGGTGATCTACCCGATCCAGGACATCGATGCGAGCGTGGGCACGGCCCTGACGGCGGTCCGCACCGCGTCCACGGGCGCCGGCACCTGACCCGCCCCGACCCGGCCTGGCCCGGCCCGCTCAGCCTTGACGCATGATCCGCCGCAGGACCTCGCGAGTGAACGCCTCGTCGTACGGGGCGTCCGTCAGCAGGACCTGCAGGCCGATCCCGTCCATGGCCGCCACCAGCGCCCGCGCGGTCACCGGGTCGGTCCGCGGGGTCAGTGCGGCCGACACCGCCTCGCACCACTGCGCCGCCACCGGCCTCAGCGCCGGGCGGCGCAGTGCCGCGAGGTAGAGCTCGTACTCCAGCTCGACCCGGCCCCGGTCCGCCGCCAGGGACTCCCCGAGCAGGCGGGCCAAGATCTCCGCGAGGTCGGCGTCCGGGTCGGCCAGTGCGGCCGAGCGGGCCACCACCTGGGCGAAGCCCTCATTGGCCTGGCGCAGCGCGGCGACCAGCAGGTCGTCCAGCGTCTTGAAGTGGTACGTCGTCGACCCGAGCGGGACGTCGGCGGCGGCCGCCGCGCTGCGGTGGGTCAGCCCGGCGATGCCCCGTTCGCCTACCACCCGGAGCGCGGCGTCGATGATCCGCTGCCGCCGGTCCGGGTCGTAGCGCCGTCCACCGGAGGCCATCAGTGGGCCCCGCCAAGATTCAGCAGGACCACGCCGCCGATCACCAGGGCGATGCCGGCGATCTTGGCCGCGGTGGCCGCCTCCCCCAGGAAGACCATGCCGATGGCGGCGATCGCGGCGGTGCCGACACCCGCCCAGATCGCGTACGCCGTGCCGACCGACATCGATTTCAGCGTCTGCGCGAGCAGGGTGAAGGCGATGGCGTAGCCCAGCAGGGTGCCCAGCGACGGCCACAGCTTGGTGAAGCCGTCGCTGTACTTCATGGCGGTGGTTCCGGCGACCTCAGCCGCGATGGCCGCGGCAAGCATGACGTAGGGCATGCGTACAACTGTACACAGCGATGCGTACGTGCGTACACATCCGCCTGATCCCGCTGCCATGCTCCTGACATGCTGATATACCGTGTGCCTCGTCGGGGGAACGAAAAGACGGAGCGCAGGCATGACGCAGAACACAGGGTGGGGATCCACGGGGGCAGCCGGGCCGAGAGGCCCCGGCGGCGCGCCGCAGTGGGGAGGATGGGCCCCGCCGCCACCGCCGCAGCCCGGGGTGGTGCCGCTGAAGCCCTTGGGCCTCGGGGAGGTCGTGAGCGCCTCCTTCGCCACGTTCGGCCGCTACTGGAAGCAGCTCGCCGGCGTGATGCTGGCCGTGCTGGGCCTGTGCCTGCCGGTCATGGCCCTGCTGGTGGGCATCGCCGTCGCCGCGGTGTACGACCACATCGAACCGGTCTTCGACCCGCCCTACGGCCAGGACCCGGCGGCCGAGCACCTCACCCCGTTCCTCGTCGCCGCCATCACGCTGTTCGTGTTGCTGTTCGCGGTGGGGCTGCTGAGCATGGCCGTGATCACCGCGGTGTGTCCGGCGATCCTCCAGGAGGCGGTCGTCGGCCGGCCGACCACCTTCCGTGCGATGTGGCGCACGGCCCTGCGGCGGACTCCCTCCGTGCTGGGCGCGCAGGTGCTCACCGGACTGATCGCGGGCGCTCCCGTGCTCGCCGCCCTGGTGGTGTGGATTCCGGTGCTGATCTTCTCCCTCTCCGCCGACGATCCTTCCCCCGGGGCACTGCTCCTCCTGCCCCTGCTCCTCCTGCCCGCCATCCCGGTATCCGTCTGGCTCGGCACCCGGCTCAGCCTGGCCCCCGCCGTGGCGGTCATGGAGAAGGCCGGTCCCGTCGCCGCGCTGCGCCGCTCGGCCGCGCTGGTCAAGGGCGACTGGTGGCGGATCTTCGGCATCACCCTGGTCGGCAGCATGATCGCGATGAGCATCGCCTACATGATCCAGATGCCCTTCCAGCTCGTCGGCACGTTCGGGATGATCCCGATCATGGCCGAGGCGGGCGAGGGGGCGGAGGGGGCCGGCCCGACGACGGGCATGATCGTCGCCCTCGCGTTCGCCTTCCTGTGCATCATGGTCGGCGCCGGCATGAGCCAGATGTTCCAGATCGGGTACACCCAGCTGTTCAGCAATCTGCTGTACGTGGACCAGCGGATCCGGCGCGAGAACCTCGCCCAGGCCCTCCTCGCCGAACTCGCCGCGCAGGCCCCCGCCGCCGGACCCGCACCTACCTCCGCGCCCACGTCCACGGACGCGGACGCACCCACGCTCGCGCCCACGCTCACGGACGCGGATGCGGATGCGGAAGCACCCACCCTCGCGCACCCGGACCGGCCGGAACGGCAACCCGACCCGGAGCCGGACACCCGGCCCGACACCCTGCCGAACACCCTGCCGAACAAGCCGACGGACGACTGAGCGGCCCGACGGGCCGCGGCGCGGACACGAGGAAGGGCCCCCGGCGCCATGCCGGGGGCCCTTCCTCATGCAGAAACTCAGAACCTCAGAACCGCTCAGACGTTGAAGCCGAGCGCGCGGAGCTGCTCGCGGCCGTCGTCCGTGATCTTGTCCGGGCCCCACGGCGGCATCCAGACCCAGTTGATCCGAAGTTCGCTCACGATGCCGTCCGTCGCCGACTTCGCCTGGTCCTCGATGACGTCCGTCAGCGGGCAGGCCGCCGACGTCAGGGTCATGTCGAGGGTGGCGATGTTCGCGTCGTCGATGTGGATGCCGTAGATCAGGCCCAGGTTGACGACGTCGATGCCCAGCTCGGGGTCGACCACGTCGTAGAGGGCCTCGCGGACCTCCTCCTCGGTGGCCGGCTTGATCGACGCCTCGGGCGTCGCGTTCTCGGTCATGCCGTCTCCCTCTCCGCGCCGCCCAGAGCCTGGGCCGTCGCGTCCTTCCACGCCATCCAGCTCAGCAGAGCACACTTCACACGAGCCGGGTACTTGGAGACGCCGACGAACGCGACCGCGTCCTCCAGCACCTCCTCCATGGCCTCGTCGGGCTCGATCTTGCCCTTGGACTGCATCATCTCCAGGAAGACAGCCTGGATCTTCTGCGCCTCGGCCAGTTCCTTGCCCACGAGCAGCTCGTTCAGTACGGACGCGCTGGCCTGGCTGATGGAGCAGCCCTGGCCCTCGTAGGAGACGTCGGTCAGCGTCTCGCCGTCGTACTTCACGCGCAGCGTGATCTCGTCACCGCACGTCGGGTTGACGTGGTGCACCTCGGCGTCGCCGTCGCGCAGGCCACGCCCGTGCGGGTGCTTGTAGTGGTCCAGGATCAGTTCCTGGTACATCGAATCCAGCTTCACTGCGTCCTCGTCGCCTCGTCCGTCAGCCGAAGAAGTTCCGTACGTGCTCCAGCCCGTCGATCAGCGCGTCGACATCGGCCGGAGAGGAGTACAGGTAGAAAGACGCTCGCGTCGTCGCAGGAATTCCGTAGCGCAGGCAGACGGGGCGCGCGCAGTGGTGTCCCACGCGGACCGCGATGCCCTGCTCGTCCAGCACCTGACCGACGTCGTGCGGGTGGATGTCACCCAGCACGAAGGAGATCGCGGCGCCGCGGTCCTCGGCCGTGGTGGGGCCGATGATCCGCAGGTCGGGCACCTCCGCGAGACGCTTGATCGCGTACTCGGTGATCGCGTGCTCGTGCGCGGCGATCTTGTCCATGCCGATCGCGGTCAGGTAGTCCACGGCCGCGCCGAGGCCGACGGCCTGGGCGATCGGGGGCGTACCCGCCTCGAACTTGTGGGGGGCCGGGGCGTAGGTCGAGGCGTGCATCGACACGGTCTCGATCATCTCGCCGCCACCGAGGAACGGAGGCAGGTCCTCCAGGAGCTCCTGGCGGCCCCACAGGACGCCGATGCCGGTCGGGCCGCACATCTTGTGGCCGGTGAAGGCCACGAAGTCGGCGCCGAGCGCCTGCACGTCCAGCGGCATGTGAGGGGCGGCCTGGGAGGCGTCGATCAGCACGAGGGCGCCGACGTCCTGGGCGCGCCGGACGATCGCCTCGACCGGGTTGACCGTGCCCATGATGTTGGAGACCAGCGTGAAGGAGACGATCTTCGTCTTCTCCGTGATGACCTCTTCGATGTTGGACAGGTCGAGCCGGCCGTCGTCGGTGAGGCCGAACCACTTCAGCTTCGCGCCGGTGCGCTGCGAGAGCAGCTGCCACGGCACGATGTTGGAGTGGTGCTCCATCTCCGTGATGGCGATCTCGGTCTCGCGGTCGACCCGGTAGGGCTCGTCCGCCCAGCCGAGCATGTTCGCGACCAGGTTGAGCGACTCCGAGGCGTTCTTGGTGAAGATCACCTCGTCGCGGCTCGGCGCGTTGATGAAGGCGGCGACCTTGTCGCGAGCGCCCTCGTACAGCGCCGTGGCCTCCTCGGCCAGCACGTGCACGCCACGGTGGACGTTGGCGTTGTGCTGCTCGTAGTACTCGTTCAGCGCGTCGAGCACCTGGCGCGGCTTCTGCGAGGTCGCAGCGTTGTCCAGGTAAACGATCTTCTTCCCGTCGTGGACCACACGATCCAGCAGGGGGAAGTCCTTGCGGATCGCCTCGATGTCGAGGAGGCCAGGCAGCTGTGTCACGCGGTCGCGCCACCCTTCACGTACTTGTCGTAGCCCTCGGCCTCCAGCTGGTCGGCGAGCTCGGCGCCACCGGACTCGGCGATACGGCCGTTCGCGAACACGTGCACGAAGTCGGGCTTGATGTAGCGCAGGATGCGCGTGTAGTGGGTGATCAGCAGGGTGCCGACCTCACCGGTCTCGCGGACGCGGTTGACGCCCTCGGAGACGATGCGCAGGGCGTCGACGTCGAGGCCGGAGTCGGTCTCGTCGAGGATCGCGATCTTCGGCTTCAGGAGCTCCAGCTGCAGGATCTCGTGGCGCTTCTTCTCACCGCCGGAGAAGCCCTCGTTGACGTTGCGCTCGGCGAAGGACGGGTCCATCTGGAGCTGCTCCATCGCGGACTTGACCTCCTTCACCCAGGTACGCAGCTTCGGCGCCTCGCCGCGGATCGCGGTGGCCGAGGTGCGCAGGAAGTTGGAGACCGAGACACCGGGGACCTCGACCGGGTACTGCATCGCGAGGAAGACGCCGGCGCGGGCGCGCTCGTCGACGGACATCTCCAGGACGTCCTCGCCGTCGAGGGTCACGGTGCCACCGGTGATGGTGTACTTCGGGTGACCGGCGAGCGAGTACGCCAGGGTGGACTTGCCGGAGCCGTTCGGACCCATGATGGCGTGCGTCTCACCCTGCTTGACGGTGAGGTCGACGCCCTTGAGGATCTCGCGGGCGCCGTTCTCGGCCTCGACGGAGACGTGCAGGTCGTGGATTTCAAGCGTTGCCATGGATACCTCAGGACTCCTGGGTGAGGGAGACGAGCACGTCGTCCCCTTCGATCTTTACGGGGTATACGGGTACGGGGCGCGTCGCGGGCAGACCCGAGGGCTTGCCGGTGCGCAGGTCGAAGGCCGACCCGTGCAGCCAGCACTCGATCATGCAGTCTTCGACCTCGCCCTCCGAGAGCGAGACGTTCGCGTGCGAGCAGATGTCGTTGATCGCGAACACCTCCCCCTCGGTGGAGACGATGGACACCGGCGTGCCGTCGAGTTCCACCCGCTTCGGGGTGTCCTCCTCCAGCTCGCTGAGCGCGCAGGCCTTGACGTAATTCATCAGACGGAACCCTGGAGCTCGGTCTCGATCTTGGCGAGCAGACGCTCCTCGATGTCGTCGACACCGATCTGCTGGACGAGCTCCGCGAAGAAGCCGCGGACGACCAGGCGGCGGGCCTCGTCGGCCGGGATGCCACGGGCCTGCAGGTAGAAGAGCTGCTCGTCGTCGAAGCGGCCGGTCGCGGAGGCGTGGCCGGCGCCGACGATCTCGCCGGTCTCGATCTCCAGGTTCGGCACGGAGTCGACCCGCGCACCGTCCGTGAGGACGAGGTTGCGGTTCATCTCGTAGGTGTCGGTGCCCTCGGCGGTCTTCTCGATGAGCACGTCACCGATCCAGACCGCGTGGGCGTCCTGACCCTGGAGCGCGCCCTTGTAGACCACGTTCGACTTGCAGTGCGGGGCGTCGTGCGTGACCAGGAGGCGGTGCTCCTGGTGCTGGCCGGCGTCCGTGAAGTACAGGCCGAAGAGCTCCGCCTCGCCGCCGGGGCCCGCGTAGCTGATCCGCGGGTGGAGGCGGACGACGTCGCCGCCGAAGGTGACCACGATCGACTTGAAGGTCGCGTCGCGGCCGACCAGCGTGTTGTGCTGGGAGCAGTGGACGGCGGTGTCGTCCCAGTCCTGCACGGACACGACGGTGAGCTTGGCGCCGTCGCCGACCAGGAAGTCGACGTTGGCGGCGCGCACGCCGTCACCGGTGTGGTCGATGACGATGACGGCCTCGGCGAAGGCCTGCACGTCGAAGACGGTGTGGCCGAAGGTGGTGCCGCCCTCGCCGTGCAGCGTCACGCGCACCGGCTCGGTCAGGACCGTCTCCTTGGGCACGGTGACGACCGTGGCCTTGGCGAAGGACGAGAACGCCTGGGCGGCGACCCGGTCCACCGGGGTGCCGGCCTTGCCGATGCGCGCGTCGCCGCGCTCCACCGACTCGACCGTGACGCCCTCGGGCGCGTCGATCTGGGCCTTCATGGTGCCGTTGGCGACCGCGGTGCCGTCGTGCAGGCCCTTGAGGCGGGCGAGCGGCGTGAAGCGCCACTCCTCCTCGCGGCCGTTCGGAACCGGGAAGTCCGCCACGTCGAACGACGGGGGCGCACTCATCCGGGTGGCGACGGTGGACTCGGCGGCCACCGCGATCGCGCCGGCGGTGGTCGAACCCGCCGGAATGTTCTGAGCCTCAGCCATGGCTGTCGTCTTGCTCACTCTCTTTGAAGAACACTGCCTACGTAGATGGATGTGCGGCGGGGGATGCCGCGCGACCGGCGGTCAGCCGACCGATCCCTCCATCTGCAGCTCGATCAGCCGGTTCAGCTCCAGGGCGTACTCCATGGGCAGCTCACGCGCGATGGGCTCGACGAAGCCGCGCACGATCATGGCCATGGCCTCGAACTCCGTCATACCGCGGCTCATCAGATAGAAGAGCTGGTCGTCGGAGACCTTGGAGACCGTGGCCTCGTGGCCCATGGAGACGTCGTCCTCGCGGACGTCCACGTAGGGGTACGTGTCCGAGCGGGAGATGGTGTCGACCAGGAGCGCGTCGCACAGCACGTTGGACTTCGAGCCGTGGGCGCCCTCGCCGATCTCGACCAGGCCTCGGTACGAGGTGCGGCCGCCGCCTCGGGCCACCGACTTGGAGACGATGTTCGAGGAGGTGTTCGGCGCCATGTGGACCATCTTGGAGCCGGCGTCCTGGTGCTGGCCCTCGCCCGCGAAGGCGATCGACAGGGTCTCGCCCTTGGCGTGCTCGCCCATCAGGTAGACGGCCGGGTACTTCATGGTGACCTTGGAACCGATGTTGCCGTCGATCCACTCCATGGTCGCGCCCTCGTACGCCACGGCGCGCTTGGTGACCAGGTTGTAGACGTTGTTCGACCAGTTCTGGATCGTCGTGTAGCGGCAGCGGCCGCCCTTCTTGACGATGATCTCGACCACGGCGCTGTGCAGCGAGTCCGAGGAGTAGATCGGGGCGGTGCAGCCCTCGACGTAGTGGACGTAGGCGTCCTCGTCGACGATGATCAGCGTCCGCTCGAACTGGCCCATGTTCTCCGTGTTGATACGGAAGTAGGCCTGGAGCGGGATGTCGACCTTCACGCCCTTGGGGACGTAGATGAAGGAGCCGCCGGACCACACCGCGGTGTTCAGCGACGCGAACTTGTTGTCGCCGACCGGGATGACCGTGCCGAAGTACTCCTGGAAGAGCTCCGGGTGCTCCTTGAGCGCGGTGTCCGTGTCGAGGAAGATGACGCCCTGCTCCTCCAGGTCCTCACGGATCTGGTGGTAGACGACCTCGGACTCGTACTGGGCCGCGACACCGGCGACGAGGCGCTGCTTCTCCGCCTCGGGGATGCCGAGCTTGTCGTACGTGTTCTTGATGTCCTCGGGCAGGTCCTCCCACGAAGCGGCCTGCTTCTCGGTGGAACGCACGAAGTACTTGATGTTGTCGAAGTCGATGCCGGAGAGGTCGGAACCCCAGTTCGGCATGGGCTTCTTGTCGAACAGCTTCAGGCCCTTGAGGCGGAGCTTCAGCATCCACTCCGGCTCGGACTTCTTCGCCGAGATGTCGCGGACGACATCCTCGGAGAGACCCCGCTTGGCAGCGGCGCCGGCCGCGTCGGAGTCGGCCCAGCCGTATTCGTAGGTGCCCAGGCCATCGAGCTCAGGGTGAGCGATCTCCGTGGTCATGCGGGGTTCCTCCCGGCCGTACTTGCAGATACTGATGTGTCGGTCTGTGTGGTGCTCGCGCTACGCGGAATGAACGTCGTGCACACCCCGTCGCCATGGGCGATCGTGGCGAGGCGCTGCACATGGGTCCCGAGCAGGCGGGAGAAGACCTCGGTCTCCGCCTCGCAGAGCTGCGGGAACTGCTCGGCGACGTGTGCGACCGGGCAGTGGTGCTGGCAGAGCTGTTCACCGCTGTGCGGACCGGGAGCGCTCTTCGCCGTAGCAGCGTACCCGTCCGCGGTCAACGCCCTGGCAAGGGCCTCCGTCCGCTCCTGCGGGGCGGCGGCCTCGACGGCCTCCTGGTAGGCCCGCGCCTGCGTCTCCATCCGTGACCGGGCGAAGGCGGCGACGGCCACCTCGCCCTGCTCGCCGCCGCCGACCGACTGCGCGATCCAGCGCAGGGCGTCCGCGGCGAGCGTGTCGTAGGACTGGTCGAAGGCGTCGCGGCCGCAGTCGGTGAGCGCGAAGACCTTGGCGGGCCGACCCCTGGTGCGCGCTCCGTACACACGCTGCTCACGGGGTTCGACCACGTCGTCGGTGACGAGCGTGTCGAGGTGGCGGCGGACGGCGGCCTGGGTGAGGCCGAGACGCTGGGCGAGGTCGGCGACGGTGGACGGACCGTGGTCCAGGATCGAGCGCGCCACGCGGTTGCGGGTTGACCGCTCCCCGGTGCCGAGCTCCCCCTGAGGGGTGTCGATCTGCCGTTCGCCGTATTTCACAACGCCATTGTTGCGTAATTAACCGAGCGACGACAAGCCGTGATGGACGCCACCCCTGGTGGCCTCCATCACTAAGGGTCACCTTATTTATCGACGGAGAGTTATTCGGACGAGGACATTCCGCTATCTTCCCGAAGGCCCCCACCGAGCCCGCGCACCGCCTCCCACCAGCGAACCCGTGCCCGTGGCGGTTCCTTGGCACCGGGAAGGACGACGTCCGGAAAAGATCACGGAAACATGCCGACACTTCCAGGACCGGCGGAGCGAAAAGAGCCGCATTCATGATGCGGCGTTCGATTCTCCGGCCACGGACCAGGGGCGGACAGACGACGAACCGGCGACGAACCGGGGACCGAGAGGCCATGACCCCGGCACCCACGACCCCTCCCCGGGCTCCGTAGACTCACCCCCCATGAGCAACGACCCCGCCGTGGAGATCCGCGGACTGGTGAAGCGGTACGGCACCAAGACCGCGGTGGACGGCCTGGACCTCACCGTCCGGAGCGGCTCCGTCACCGCGGTCCTCGGTCCCAACGGCGCGGGCAAGACGACCACGGTGGAGACCTGCGAGGGCTACCTGCGCCCCGACGCCGGCACCGTCCGCGTCCTCGGCCTCGACCCGGTCGCCCAGGCCGAGGCCCTGCGCCCGCGCATCGGCGTGATGCTCCAGTCCGGAGGCGTCTACTCCGGAGCCCGCGCCGTCGAGATGCTCCGCCACATGGCCAAGCTGTACGCCGACCCGATCGACCCGGACACCCTGGTGGAACGCCTCGGACTCGGCGGCTGCGGCCGCACCCCCTACCGCCGGCTCTCCGGCGGCCAGCAGCAGCGCCTGGCCCTGGCCATGGCCGTGGTCGGCCGCCCCGAGCTGGTCTTCCTCGACGAGCCCACCGCCGGCCTGGACCCGCAGGCCCGCCGCGCGACCTGGGACCTCGTACGGGAGCTGCGCGCCGACGGGGTCACCGTCGTCCTCACCACGCACCACATGGACGAGGCCGAGCAGCTCGCCGACGAGGTCGCCATCGTGGACGCGGGCCGGGTCGTCGTCCACGGCAGCCCCGAGCAGCTGTGCCGCGGCGGCGCCGAGAACACCCTGCGCTTCACCGGCCGCCCCTCCCTCGACCTCGCCTCGCTGCTGAAGGCGCTGCCCGACGGCACCGAGGCGGCCGAGCTCACCCCGGGCGTCTACCGGGTCACCGGCGACGTCCACCCGCAGCTGCTGGCCACCGTCGCCTCCTGGTGCGCGCAGCACGGCGTGATGCCGAGCAGCCTCACCGTGGAGCGGCACACCCTCGAAGACGTGTTCCTGGAACTGACCGGTAAGGAGCTGCGCGCATGAGCGCCGGTACGTTCACCCCCCGCCCGGGGGCCGCGCCCGTGTCCCGCATGATCCTCGCGCAGACGGCGCTGGAGACCCGGATGCTGCTGCGCAACGGTGAGCAGCTGCTGCTCACCGTGATCATCCCGGCGCTGCTGCTGACCCTCTTCTCCGCGGTCGACATCGTCACTGTGCCCATCGAAGAGGGGGGCGGCGAGAGGTCCGTGGACTTCCTGGCGCCGGGGATCCTGGCCCTCGCCGTGATGTCCACCGCCTTCACCGGCCAGGCCATCGCCACCGGTTTCGACCGCCGCTACGGGGTCCTCAAGCGGCTGGGGGCCTCCCCGCTGCCGCGCTGGGCCCTGATGGCCGCCAAGACCTTGTCGGTGCTGTTCACCGAGGTGCTGCAGATCGCCCTGCTGACGGTGATCGCGCTGGCGCTGGGCTGGTCCCCGCAGGGCGACCCGCTGTCGGTGGCCGCGCTGATCCTGCTGGGCACCGCCGCCTTCTCCGGCCTCGGCCTGCTGATGGCGGGCACCCTCAAGGCCGAGATGACCCTGGCCGCCGCCAATCTGGTCTTCCTGCTGCTGCTGGTCGGCGGCGGGGTGATCGTGCCCCTGGAGAAGTTCCCGGACGTCGTGCGATCGCTCCTGGAGCTGCTGCCCATCTCGGCCCTGTCCGACGGGCTGCGCGAGGTGCTCCGGCACGGGGCCTCGCTCCCGTGGGGCGACGTGGCCGTACTGGCGGGCTGGGCCGTACTCGGTCTGGGCGCCGCCGCGCGGCTCTTCCGCTGGGAATGAAATCCCTCCCCTCCTGACGGCGATGCCGCGAGGATGGGCCCCTCACACATGAAGCCGGGGGGCGGACATGGTGCAGCGGGACGCCGTTCTACGGCTGGACGAGCGATGGGCACGCGTGCGGTCGGGGGTGGAGCACGCGGAGCCCGCCGAGCGGGCGCGGCTCCTCGACGAGCTGATCGGCGCCCTGCGCCCGTTCCCGGACGACCCGCGGTGCACCGCACTGCTCGGGCTGCGCCTCGCCGACCGGGCCGCCCTGCGGTTCGCCGCGGGGGACCGGGCCGGCGCCCTCGCCACGATCGAGGAGGGGTTACGCAGCTCCGAGCGGGCGGCCGGGCACTCCCCCGAGTTCGCCCGCTGGTACGCCCGCGGGCTGATCAACCACGGGGTCTGGCTGTCCTGGCCGCTCAGCGACGGGGCCCGGCTGCCGAAGCACCCGCTGGGCCCGGCCGTCGGCGAGGGACCGAGCGCCATGGAACGGGCGGCCGGTGAGCGCGCCCGCGATCTGACCCGTGCCGCGGTGGAGGTGTGGGCGGGCCTGGACCAGCGGGATCCGGTCAACCGGCGGGGCCTGGCCCAGGCCAAGGTCTTCCTCGGGGACCGCCTCGCCGAGCTGGGGTTCGCCGAGGAGGCCGTGGCCTGGGCCGTGGCCGCCGAGTCCGATTTCCGGCAGCTGCTGCTCGCCGACCCGGCCGCGGAGGAGTCCGGGGAGGCCGAGGAGGCCCTCGACCACATCGGCCGCCAGCTGGAACTGCGGCTGCGCTTCCTGACCTTCGGCTCGCTGATCAGCCTGCGCACCCAGGGGCTGCTGCCCGAACGACTGCTCCCCCGGGCCGTGGTGGCCGCCCGTATCCATGGGGTGGCGGAGCCGGCGATCGCGGCCCGGCTGGGACTCGACGCCGAACAGGTCCGCACGATGCTGGAGGTCACCCCCTGGCTCGCGGTGTGGCGCTTCGAGGTGCGCGGACCTGACGGGCTGTGGAACACACTGGGCCACCCCTGGCACAGCACCACAGAAGTCAGGAATCGGACGGCTCGGGATGTAGCGGACGAATTGGTGCGGGGATTCGTCGACTCGGCGGACCACCCGGGCGACGGCGCCCATTGGCGCGTCCTCCTGTGGTGGCACGAGGAGGGAGACCCCGCGGGAGCGCGGTACCGGCTGACCGTGGGGCCGGACGCACCCTTGACCACCCCCTCGTGAAACTTTGCACAAGTGGTCGCCTACGATATGGGGCGTGTTGAACCCCCTCGCCCACATCGCCAGCCGCTGGACCCCGTCACCCCGGACCGTCCAGCGGGCCGCACTCGCCGCGCTCGTCATGAGCGTGGTCATCGTCGTCACCGGCGGCGCGGTACGGCTGACCGGTTCAGGCCTCGGCTGCGACACCTGGCCCAAGTGCACCGACGACAGCCTGATCGTGACGCAGGAGCAGGGCTTCCACGGCGCCATCGAGTTCGGCAACCGCATGCTGACCTACGTGCTCAGCGCGGCCGTCGGCTGGGGAATCATCGCCGCCCGCTCGGCCAAGCCCTGGCGGCACTCCTTGACGCAGCTCGGCTGGGTCCAGTTCGCGATCGTGATGGCCAACGCCGTGCTCGGCGGGATCACCGTCCTCACCGGGCTCAACCCGTACAGCGTGGCCGGGCACTTCCTGCTCGCCACCGCCCTGATCACGGTGACGACGGTCACCTGGCAGCGCACCCGCGAGGGCGACGGCGCCCCCAAGCCGCGCGTACCCGGCCCGGTGCGCAAACTGTCGTGGGCCCTGCTCGCGACCACCCTCGTCCTGATCGCGGCGGGCACCGTCGTGACCGGTTCCGGTCCGCACGCCGGCGACAGCAGCGAGATCAAGCGGATGCCCTTCGACTGGGACACCACCGCCCACGTGCACGCCGTCGCCGCCTGGGTGGTGTGCGCGCTCGGTATCGCGCTGTGGCTGGTCCTGCGTGTCGTGGACGCTCCCGCCGACACCCGGGCCCGCGCCCGTGACCTGCTGATCGTGCTGCTCGCCCAGGGGGCGATCGGCTATGTGCAGTACGCCACCCAGGTCCCCGAGGCCCTGGTCGCCGCGCACATGTTCGGCTCGTGCCTGGTGTGGATCGCCGTGGTCCGGATCGCCCTGAGCCTGCGCGAGCGGCCGTCCGAGCAGGCGGAGATCCCCGCCCAGAGCGACCCGCAGCTCTCCGCCGCCTGATCCCTAGGGGCCGTCCAGACGGTAGACGCGGCGGGCGTTGCCCGCCGCGACCAGGGCGGCCACCCGTTCCGCGTCCCGCCAGGCCCAGGAGCCCTCGGCGGCCCAGCCGCCCAGCACCCGGCCCAGCGCCTCGCGGAACACCAGGGCGCCCACCGCGTGCAGTTCGGGCAGCTGCCGGCCCCCGCTGGAGAACAGCACCTTCCCGAACGGCGCGATCTCCAACAGCTCCGCCAGGACCGCGGCCGCTCGCGCCCCCGTCCGCCCGAGGGCCGTGCCCGTATCGGCGTACACGTGCGGGAAGGCCGCCGCGAGCTGCGCGGTGCGGCGGTGGTGCGGATAGCCGCCGAGCAGTACCAGCCGGGTACCGAGGCCCGCGGTGGCCCGTACGAACCTGGTCAGCGCGGCCGGGTCGGCGTCGTCCGTGTGCAGCTGGAGCGGCCGCCCCGAGACCACCGCGCTCCACAGCAGGTGGGCCAGGAGTACCGGGTCCCCCACGGCTCCGCCCCGCGCCCGCCCGGCCAGCCACCGCCCGGCCGCCCCGCGCACCGCGCCGGGACCGGGCGGCTCGGGTGCGACGGCCGGGACGTCCGCGCGGGTGAAGGCCGTGGCGCAGCTGAAGGCCGCGGCCCCGGTGGCGGCGTGGTGGACGGCCTCGGCGAGATTGGTGAGGAAGGAACCCACCGTCCCGGAGGTGTCGGCGACCTGCTCGGCCAGTAACTCCAGCCGGACCGACTCGAAGGTCTCGGCGTCGCCGGCGAGCGCCAGTTCCTTGGGCCCGGTGAGGTCCCCGGGCACCCCGGTGTCGACCAGATAGGCCGTGACGCCCGACCCCCTCAGCAGCCGTCGGGTGGTCTCGGCCACGCCCAGCTCGCGCCGCCGCGCCAGATAGCGGGCGGGGGCGGCGTGCGGTTCCAGCCCCAGCAGCGGCGGGCACCAGCGGCGCACGGCGAAGCCGGTCTGCGTGTCGAAGAAGGTGGTGCCCGCGGCGGGCGGGCCGGCCGAGCGCGTCAGCTGGGCCTCGAAGGTGCCCAGGCCCAGCTCCGTACGGAGTACTCCGTGACAGTACTGATCCACCAGGGGCGGCGTTTCGATCATCCGGGCATCCCGTTGCGGACGTGAGGAAGGGGCTTCCACACGTCCTAACGGGTGAGCGGGGTGTGAGGTGTTGCTCGGGCTGTTGACCGAGACGGCACTCCTGGGTCCCCCGGACCTTTTCCGGGGGTCAGGCCGCCGGGTTCTCGGCTCCGCCGATCTGGATGCCGGCCATCCGCGTCCACTCGTACGGGCCGGTGCGCACACGCGCGGCGAACTCCCCGTCGAACTCGTCGTGCAGGGTGAGCCCGGCCTTCTCCGCGGCCAGCTGCGCGACCGCGAACGTGGGGGCCACCAGGTCGCCCCAGCCGCCGTCCGTACCCACGAGCACGATCCGGGTGCCGGCCTGGCCGATGTGGGCGAGCTGACCCTCGGCGCCGCCGTGCTGCTTGGCGAACGCGCCGATCTGCTTGGCCAGCTTGGCGGCCCTACGGTCCTGCTTCTTCTCCGCGGCGCCAGCGGTGTCCGCGGCGGCGGTGTCTGCGGTGTCTCCCATGGAGCCCATGCTACCGGCGAGTAATCAGTGGAGGAAGGGATCCACGGCCACCGCCACGAACAGCAGCGACACATAGGTGATCGACCAGTGGAACAGGCGCATCTCCTTGAGCTTGCCGCCCGTGACACCCGCCTTGGCGCGTGCGTGCAGCGCGTGCGCCTCCCACAGCCACCAGCCACCCGCCGCCAGCGCGACCGCGGTGTAGAACCAGCCCGTGTAGCCCAGCGGGGTCAGCAGCAGCGAGACCGCCACCATCACCCAGCTGTAGAGGACGATCTGGCGCGACACGGCCTTGTTGCCCGCGACGACCGGGAGCATCGGCACACCGGCGCGCGCGTAGTCGTCCTTCACCTTCATCGACAGCGGCCAGTAGTGCGGCGGCGTCCAGAAGAAGATGACGAGGAAGAGGATGACCGCGGCCCAGGAGACCGAGTTCGTGACGGACGACCAGCCGATCAGCACCGGCATGCAGCCGGCGATACCGCCCCAGACGATGTTCTGCGCGGTGCGCCGCTTCAGCAGCATCGTGTAGATCACGACGTAGAAGAGGAGCGCCCCGAGTGACAGCGCCGCCGACAGCCAGTTGACGAGCAGCCCGAAGAAGAGCGTGGAGACGACCGCGAGCGTGAGGCCGAAGGCCAGGCACTCCCGCGGGCTGACCATGCCGGTCACCAGCGGGCGCTGCGAGGTCCGGTCCATCAGCGCGTCGATGTCGCGGTCGATGTACATGTTCAGCGCGTTGGCGCCGCCCGCCGACAAGTAGCCGCCGAAGCAGGTCACGAGGACCAGCCACATCGACGGCACACCCTGCTCGGCGAGGAACATCACCGGCACTGTGGTGATCAGCAGAAGTTCGATGATCCGCGGCTTGGTCAATGCCACGAAAGCCATGACGCGGGTCCCGAGCGGCCGCTGACCGGGGCTCGTCCCGAGCACCCCCGCTGGACGGGATTCGACGGCCGTCACGCACACCCCTGAGAGAGAATCCAGCAAGCTCCGACTCGGGCCGTTCACAACATGAAGGCCCGGTTAAGGCTTGCGCGTACCACGCCACTGTAGACGTTGCGCTTACGTCGCCCCGCGCCGGGGTCGCTTCGTGTTGGGCCGATCGGACCGTGCATATATACGGGGCACAGGCCACGCCGGACACCCGTGGGCGGGTGAACAGGGGTCGGCGGCGCGGTGACGGACTGCCTGCACTCGAATAGCTGCACGCCGTTGCGGGGGTAGGCTCGGAATCGCGCCGGTGCACCGTTCGTCACCGGGATTCATACATGTGGAGAGGAGCCCTGACCCACGGTGAGCACCAAGCCGACCACCACAGAGCTCGAGTGGACCGAACTGGACCAGCGGGCCGTCGACACCGCCCGCATCCTGGCCGCCGACGCGGTCCAGAAAGTCGGAAACGGCCACCCCGGTACGGCGATGAGCCTGGCCCCCGCCGCGTACACCCTCTTCCAGAAGGTGATGCGGCATGACCCGGCGGACCCCGAGTGGGTGGGCCGCGACCGCTTCGTGCTCTCCGCGGGGCACTCGTCCCTGACGCTCTACACCCAGCTCTACCTCGGTGGGTTCGGGCTGGAGCTCGCGGACCTCGAGGCGTTCCGCACCTGGGGTTCCAAGACCCCCGGCCACCCGGAGTACGGCCACACCAAGGGCGTCGAGACCACCACCGGCCCCCTCGGTCAGGGCATCGCCAACGCGGTGGGCATGGCCATGGCCTCGCGCTACGAGCGCGGCCTGTTCGACCCGGAGGCCGCCCCGGGCACCTCCCCGTTCGACCACATGATCTACGCGATCGCGGGCGACGGCTGCCTCCAGGAGGGCATCTCCCACGAGGCGTCCGCGCTGGCCGGCCACCAGAAGCTCGGCAACCTCGTCCTCCTGTGGGACGACAACCACATCTCCATCGAGGGTGACACCGAGACAGCCGTCTCCGAGGACACCCTCAAGCGCTACGAGGCGTACGGCTGGCACGTCCAGCGCGTCGCGCAGCAGGAGAACGGCGACCTCGACCCGAAGGCGCTCTTCGCCGCCCTCCAGGCCGCCAAGGCCGAGACCGGCCGCCCGTCCTTCATCGCGGCCCGCTCGATCATCGCCTGGCCCGCCCCGCACGCCCAGAACACCGAGGCCGCCCACGGCTCGGCGCTCGGCGACGACGAGGTCGCGGCCACCAAGCGCGTGCTCGGCTTCGACCCCGAGAAGACCTTCGAGGTCTCCGACGAGGTCATCGCCCACACCCGCAAGGCCCTCGACCGCGGCCGCGAGGCCAAGGCCGAGTGGGAGAAGGAGTTCTCCGCCTGGCGCACCGCCAACCCGGAGCGCGCCGCCGAGTTCGACCGCATCAACGCCAACGAGCTGCCCGCGGGCTGGGAGGACGAGCTCCCCGTCTTCGAGGCCGGCAAGGGTGTCGCCACCCGCGCCGCCTCCGGCAAGGTCCTCGGCGCGCTCGGCGCGGTCATCCCGGAGCTGTGGGGCGGCTCGGCCGACCTGGCCGGCTCGAACAACACCACCATCGACAAGGACTCCTCGTTCCTGCCGGTGGGCAACCCGCTGCCGGAGGCCGACCCGTACGGCCGCACCATCCACTTCGGCATCCGCGAGCACGCCATGGCCGCGTCCATGAACGGCATCGCGCTGCACGGCCACACCCGCATCTACGGCGGCACCTTCCTGGTGTTCTCCGACTACATGCGCAACGCCGTCCGCCTCTCCGCGCTGATGCACCTGCCGGTGACGTACGTGTGGACGCACGACTCCATCGGTCTGGGCGAGGACGGCCCGACCCACCAGCCGGTCGAGCACCTCGCCTCGCTGCGCGCCATCCCGGGCCTGAACGTCGTCCGCCCGGCCGACGCCAACGAGACCGCCATCGCCTGGCGCGAGATCCTGCGCCGCCACACCAAGGTCTTCGGCAAGGGCGCCCCGCACGGCCTCGCGCTGACCCGCCAGGGTGTGCCGACCTACGAGCGCAACGAGGCGGCCGCCAAGGGCGGCTACGTCCTGTTCGAGGCCGAGGGCGGCCCGGCGCAGGTCCTCCTCATCGGTACCGGCTCCGAGGTGCACCTCGCCGTCGAGGCCCGTGAGCAGCTCCAGGCCCAGGGCGTTCCCACCCGGGTCGTCTCGATGCCGTCCGTCGAGTGGTTCGAGGAGCAGGACCAGGAGTACAAGGACAGCGTCCTGCCGCCGTCGGTGAAGGCCCGTGTCGCGGTCGAGGCGGGCATCGGCCTGACCTGGCACCGCTACGTCGGCGACGCCGGCCGGATCGTCTCGCTGGAGCACTTCGGTGCCTCGGCTGACGCGAAGGTGCTCTTCCGCGAGTTCGGTTTCACCCCCGAGAACGTGGTGGCCGCCGCCAACGAATCCCTCGCCGCCGCGCGCTGACGCCGGTCCGGAACCAAGTAGGAGATGTAATCCCATGACAGACGCACTCAAGCGCCTCTCCGACGAAGGCGTCGCGATCTGGCTGGACGACCTGTCCCGCAAGCGCATCACGTCCGGCAACCTGGCCGAGCTCATCGACCAGTCGCACGTGGTCGGTGTCACCACCAACCCGGCGATCTTCCAGAAGGCCATCAGCGGCGGCGAGGGCTACGAGCAGCAGCTCACCGACCTCGCGACCCGCAAGGTCACCGTGGAAGAGGCCCTGCGCATGATCACGACGGCGGACGTCAGGGACGCCGCCGACATCCTGCGCCCGGTCTACGACCGCACCGACGGCCAGGACGGCCGTGTGTCGATCGAGGTCGACCCGCGTCTGGCGCACAACACCCCGGCGACCATCGCCGAGGCCAAGCAGCTCGCTTGGCTGGTGGACCGTCCGAACACGCTCATCAAGATCCCGGCGACCAAGGCAGGCCTGCCGGCGATCACCGAGGTCATCGGCAAGGGGATCAGCGTCAACGTCACGCTGATCTTCTCGCTGGAGCGCTACCGCGAGGTCATGGACGCGTACCTGTCGGGTCTGGAGAAGGCCAAGGCCGCGGGCCTGGACCTCTCCCTGATCCACTCGGTCGCCTCCTTCTTCGTGTCCCGTGTGGACTCGGAGATCGACAAGCGCCTCGACGCGGTCGGCACCGACGAGGCGAAGGCCCTCAAGGGCAAGGCGGCGCTCGCCAACGCCCGTCTGGCCTACGAGGCCTACGAGGAGGTCTTCTCCTCGGAGCGCTGGACCGCCCTGGAGCGTGTCGGCGCCAACAAGCAGCGTGCGCTGTGGGCCTCGACGGGCGTCAAGGACCCGGCGTACAAGGACACCCTGTACGTGGACGACCTGGTCGCCCCGAACACGGTGAACACCATGCCGGAGGCCACCCTGGAGGCCACCGCCGACCACGGGCAGATCACGGGCGACACCGTGCGCGGCAGCTACGAGCAGGCGCGCGCCGAGCTCGACGCGGTCGCGAAGCTGGGCATCTCGTACGACGATGTGGTGCAGCTGCTCGAGGACGAGGGCGTCGAGAAGTTCGAGGCGTCCTGGAACGACCTGCTGAAGTCGACCGAGGCGGAGCTTGAGCGCCTCGCCCCCACGGAGGCCTGAACACCTTGTCTGTAAACGGAGCGAACCCGCTTCGTGACGCACAGGACCGGCGGCTCCCGCGCATCGCGGGGCCGTCCGGCCTGGTCATTTTCGGCGTTACGGGTGACCTGTCGCGCAAGAAGCTGATGCCTGCCGTCTACGACCTGGCCAACAGAGGCCTGCTTCCGCCAGGCTTCTCGCTGATCGGGTTCGCCCGTCGCGAGTGGCAGGACGAGGACTTCGCGCAGGTGGTCCACGACGCCGTCAAGGAGCACTCCCGGACGCCCTTCCGCGAGGAAGTGTGGCAGCAGCTCGTGCAGGGCTGCCGTTTCGTCTCGGGCGACTTCGACGACGACGCCGCCTTCGAGACGCTGAAGGCGACCATAGAGGAGCTGGACAAGGCGCAGGGTACGGGCGGCAACTTCGCCTTCTACCTGTCCGTCCCGCCCAAGTTCTTCCCCAAGGTGGTCCAGCAGCTCAAGGACCACGGGCTGGCGCAGAAGGAGGGCTCCTGGCGGCGTGCCGTCATCGAGAAGCCCTTCGGACACGACCTGAAGAGCGCCGAGGAACTCAACAAGGTCGTCCACGAGGTCTTCCCGCGCGACGAGGTCTTCCGGATCGACCACTACCTCGGCAAGGAGACCGTCCAGAACATCCTGGCGCTCCGCTTCGCCAACACGATGTTCGAGCCGATCTGGAACCGGTCGTACGTCGACCACGTGCAGATCACGATGGCGGAGGACATCGGCATCGGCGGCCGGGCCGGGTACTACGACGGTATCGGCGCCGCCCGTGACGTCATCCAGAACCACCTGCTGCAGCTGCTCGCGCTGACCGCGATGGAGGAGCCCGGCTCCTTCCACCCCAAGGCGCTGGTGGCGGAGAAGCTCAAGGTGCTGACCGCCGTGGAGCTGCCGGAGGACCTGGGCAAGCACACCGTGCGCGGGCAGTACTCGGCGGCCTGGCAGGGCGGCGAGAAGGTCGTCGGGTACCTCGAAGAGGACGGCATCGACCCCAAGTCGAAGACCGACACCTACGCGGCCATCCGCCTGGAGATCAACAACCGCCGCTGGGCAGGCGTCCCGTTCTACCTGCGGACGGGCAAGCGCCTGGGCCGCCGGGTGACCGAGATCGCGGTCGTCTTCAAGCGGGCCCCGTACCTGCCGTTCGAGTCGGGCGCGACCGAGGAGCTGGGGCAGAACGCCCTGGTCATCCGGGTCCAGCCGGACGAGGGCGTGACGGTCCGCTTCGGCTCCAAGGTCCCGGGCACCTCGATGGAGGTCCGGGACGTCACGATGGACTTCGCCTACGGCGAGTCCTTCACGGAGTCGAGCCCCGAGGCGTACGAGCGGCTCATCCTCGACGTGCTCCTCGGCGACGCGAACCTCTTCCCGCGTCACCAGGAGGTCGAACTGTCCTGGAACATCCTCGACCCGATCGAGGAGTACTGGGACAAGCACGGCAAGCCCGCGCAGTACCCGTCGGGCACCTGGGGGCCGGTCGAAGCGGACGAGATGCTCGCACGAGACGGACGGAGCTGGCGCCGGCCATGAAGATCGACCTCACGGAGACCAACTCCAGCAAGATCAATGCCGCGATGGTGCAGGCACGCCGGGACATCGGCACGCCGGCCATCGGCATGGTCCTCACGCTGGTGATCGTGACCGACGAGGAGAACGCGTACGACGCGCTCAAGTCGGCGAACGACGCGTCCCACGAACACCCCTCGCGGATCGTCGTCGTCATCAAGCGGGCCAGCCGCTCGCCACGCAGCCGCCGCGACGCCCGGCTCGACGCGGAAGTCCGCGTCGGGGCGGACTCCGGCAGCGGTGAAACGGTTGTGCTCCGCCTTCACGGCGAACTGGTCGACCACGCCCAGTCGGTGGTTCTCCCGCTGCTCCTGCCGGACGCCCCTGTGGTCGTCTGGTGGCCGGACGGTGCCCCGGCGGACCTGGCGGGCGATCCGCTGGGTGCGCTGGGACAGCGCCGGATCACGGACACGTACTCCTGCGAGGACCCGATCAGGGCGCTCGGCGGCCGGGCGGGGGCGTACGCCCCCGGGGACACGGACCTGTCGTGGACCCGGATCACCCCGTGGCGCTCCATGCTGGCCGCGGCTCTGGACCAGCAGGCCCTGTCGGTCGTCTCGGCGACCGTCGAGGGCGAGGACGAGAACCCGAGCTGCGAACTGCTGGCCATGTGGCTGGCGGACCGGCTCCAGGTCCCCGTCAAGCGCACGCTGTCGTCGGGCCCCGGCCTGACGGCGGTACGTCTGACCACCAAGGACGGCGACATCGTCCTGGACCGGGCGGACGGCGCGCTGGCCACGCTGTGCATGCCGGGGCAGCCCGACCGCGCGGTGGCGCTCAAGCGCCGCGACACGGCCGAGCTCCTGGCGGAGGAGCTGCGCCGGCTGGACCCGGACAACACGTACGAGGCCTCGCTGAAGTTCGGCGTGGCACGACTGGAGGCGTCGGCGGCCCCGGCGGAGGCGGCCCCGGCGGAGCCGACGCCGGCCGACGCTCCGACGGAGCAGGCCCCGGATCCGGTTCCGGCTCCGAAGCCCAAGAGGGCCAAGGCCAAGTAGAGACCCCGGCGGGTCCGCTGCTGGGGCTCCGCCCCAGACCCCGCGCCTCAAACGCCGGCGAGGCTGATTCTTCAGCCCGTCCGGCGTTTGAGGACCGGGTCCGGGCAGCGCCCGGGAAACCGGGGGCGCCTCCCAGCGGTGGCTGGGGGAGAAAGGGCGGGGCGGGGACGGCTCCGCGCAGCGGTACCCGCACCACCCGCACTACCAAGAAGGCGGCAGCAACATGGGTATGACGACTCCCCAGGTCGTCGTCCACCGGGACAAGGAACTGATGGCCCAGGCCACCGCGGCCCGGCTCATCACGAAGATCGTGGACGCGCAGACGGCCCGCGGCACGGCGTCCGTGGTCCTCACCGGCGGACGCAACGGCAACGGCCTGCTCGCGGCACTGGCCGCCGCACCGGCTCGGGACGCGATCGACTGGTCGCGGCTGGACCTGTGGTGGGGCGACGAGCGGTACGTTCCCGCCGACGATCCCGAGCGCAATCACACCCAGGCCCGTGAGGCCCTCCTGGACGCGGTCCCGGTGGACCCCGCGCGCGTGCACGTGATGCCCGCGTCGGACGGCCCGTACGGGGGCGACGTGGACGCCGCGGCCGCCGCCTACGCGGCAGAGCTGGCGAAGGCGGCCGGCCCGGAGGACCACGGTCCGGTCCCCACCTTCGACGTACTGATGCTGGGCGTGGGCCCGGACACCCATGTGGCCTCGCTGTTCCCGGAGCACCCGGCGGCCCGCGAGACCGAGCGCACGGTGGTCGGCGTGCACGGCGCGCCGAAGCCCCCGCCCACCCGGATCTCGCTCACGCTCCCGGCGATCCGGGCGGCCCGTGAGGTCTGGCTGCTGGCCGCGGGTGAGGACAAGGCCGGGGCGGTCTCGCTGGCGCTCGGCGGCGCGGGCGAGGTCCAGGCCCCGGCCGCGGCGGCGTACGGCCGCTCCCGCACCCTGTGGCTCCTGGACCGCGCGGCGGCGGCCAAGCTCCCGACCGGGATGTACCCCCCGGCCTCCTCCTGACGGCCGTCGCGTAAGGGCCCGCCTCCCGGTACCGGGAGGCGGGCCCTTACGCGTATCCGGATCAGCCGCGGCCGCGCAGCTTCCGGTACGTGGCCACCAGGGCCTTCGTCGAGGCGTCCAGCCCCGGCACGTCCGCTCCCTCGCTCAGCGCGGGCTCGACGCGCTTGGCGAGCACCTTGCCGAGCTCGACGCCCCACTGGTCGAAGGAGTCGATGTTCCACACCGCGCCCTGGACGAACACCTTGTGCTCGTAGAGCGCGATCAGCTGGCCCAGCACCGACGGGGACAGCTCACCGGCCAGGATGGTGGTCGTCGGGTGGTTCCCGTGGAAGGTCTTGTGCGGGACCAGCGACTCCGGGGCGCCTTCGGCACGTACCTCGTCCGCCGTCTTGCCGAAGGCCAATGCCTGGGTCTGTGCGAAGAAGTTCGCCATCAGCAGGTCGTGCTGGGCCGCCGGGGCCGCCTCCAGCTCCGCCACCGGCCGGGCGAAGCCGATGAAGTCCGCAGGGATCACCTTCGTCCCCTGGTGGATCAACTGGTAGTAGGCGTGCTGGCCGTTGGTACCGGGCGTGCCCCAGACCACCGGGCCCGTCTGCCACTCCACCGGATTGCCTTCGCGGTCCACGGACTTGCCGTTGGACTCCATGTCGAGCTGCTGCAGGTACGCCGTGAACCGGGAGAGGTAGTGGCTGTACGGGAGCACCGCGTGCGACTGGGCGTCGAAGAAGGCGCCGTACCAGATCCCCAACAGGCCCATCAGCAGCGGCGCGTTCTCGTGCGCGGGCGCCGTACGGAAGTGCTCGTCCATGGCGTGGAAGCCGCCGAGCATCTCGCGGAAGGCGTCCGGGCCGATCGCGATCATCAGCGAGAGGCCGATGGCGGAGTCGAAGGAGTAGCGTCCGCCGACCCAGTCCCAGAACCCGAACATGTTGGCCGGATCGATGCCGAACGCGGTGACCTTCTCGGCGTTGGTCGACAGCGCCACGAAGTGCCGGGCCACGGCGGCCTGGTCCCCGCCCAGCCCGGCGAGCAGCCAACCGCGCGCCGAGGTGGCGTTGGTGATGGTCTCGATGGTGGTGAAGGTCTTGGAGGCGATGATGAACAGCGTCTCGGCCGGGTCCAGGCCGCGCACGGCCTCGTGCAGGTCGGCGCCGTCGACGTTGGAGACGAAGCGCACCGTCAGATCGCGGTCGGTGAAGGCGCGCAGGGCCTCGTACGCCATGGCCGGGCCGAGGTCGGAGCCGCCGATGCCGATGTTGACGACGTTGCGGATGCGCTTGCCGGTGAAGCCGGTCCACGCTCCGGACCGGATCTGGTCGGCGAACGCCGACATCTTGTCGAGGACGGCGTGCACCTCGGGGACGACGTTCTCGCCGTCCACCTCGACGACCGCGTCGGCCGGTGCGCGCAGGGCGGTGTGGAGCACCGCCCGGTCCTCGGTCGTGTTGATCTTCTCGCCGCGGAACATCGCCTCGCGCAGCTCGGCCACGCCCGTGGCGTCGGCCAGCTCGTGGAGCAGCGCGAGCGTCTCGTCGGTGACGAGGTGCTTCGAGTAGTCGATGTGCAGGTCCCCGACCTGCAGGGTGTAGCCGGCGCCGCGGCCGGGATTCTCCTGGAAAAGTTCCCGCAGATGCGTCTGCCCGAATTCCTCCCGGTGCTTGCCGAGTGCCAGCCACTCCGGCGTCCGGTTCAGCTTCGTACGCGTGCCTGCGTTCATCTCGGACATCAACCCACTTCTTCCGTCCTGTCGTGCCCCGCCGGCTCCAACCTAAGGGATCAGAAGCGGCAGAACGCACACAAAGAGGCCCGGTCCCACAGGAGAAGTTCCTGTGGGACCGGGCCTCACGTCACACTCTTCGAGCCGGCTCAGATCTCGCCGCGGAGCTTGGCGAGCGCTTCGGCGAGGATCGCCTCGCCGTCGGCGTCCGAGCGCCGTTCCCGTACGTACGCCAGGTGCGTCTTGTAGGGCTCGGTGCGGGGCGGCGCGGGCGGGTTGTCCCGGTCCTGACCGGCCGGGAACCCGCAGCGCGGGCAGTCCCAGGTGTCCGGCACCTGCGCGTCGCTGGCGAAGCTCGGCTGTGTCTCGTGCCCGTTCGAGCACCAGAAGGAGATGCGCAGGCGGGGCGCGGACTCGCCGCGCTCCGCCTCACCCATCGGCCCCGCTCCGACCCGGCTACCACGGATCGCGTTGCCACTTGCCACGGTCGTAACTCCCCTGCGTGATGGTGCCGCCAAGCGTGAGGGCATTTCTGCTGAAACGCCCCGGGTACGTAACGCCCAACTCGCGTTCAGTGTGCGGAGGGATCATCCCCTCGGGTGGGGGGAGCAGAATAACTCGTTCCGCAACCAGGGCGCAGGACCTCATGATAGGCCGGGCGGTGCCGACCGGACTGCCGGAATGGCCAGAACGGTCAGGTGCTCGACTTCGTCAGCAGGCCGAGCGCGACGATGCACGCGAACCACAGCAGACCGACGACCACGGTGATGCGGTCGAGGTTGCGCTCCGCGACGGAGGAACCGCCGACCGACGACTGCATACCGCCGCCGAACATGTCGGAGAGGCCGCCGCCCTTGCCCTTGTGCATCAGCACGAGCAGCATCAGCAGGGCGCTGAAGACGATCAGGGCGATCGAGAACCCCATAATCACGGCTGATTCCTACTTTCTGGCTTTTTCGGGCTTTCCGGCTTTGCGAGAGGTGCACGGGGGCCAGGGGCTGATGCATCAGCCTCTGGCCCCCGCAAGGGTACGACGGATCCGCCCTACCGCATACTCACTGGTCGCGGAAGCGGACGATCTTGACGAACTCCTCCGCGTCCAGCGCCGCGCCGCCGATCAGGGCGCCGTCGACGTCGGGCTGAGCCATGATCGCCGCGATGTTCCCGGACTTCACGGAGCCGCCGTACTGGATGCGGACCTTGTCGGCCAGCTCCTGCGAGTACAGCTCGGCGAGACGGCCGCGGATCGCCCCGCAGACCTCCTGGGCGTCGTCGGGGGTGGCGACCTCGCCGGTCCCGATGGCCCAGACGGGCTCGTAGGCGATCACGATGGACTCGACCTGCTCGGCCGGGACGCCTTCCAGGCCGCCGTCGAGCTGGCTCAGGGTGTAGGCGACCTGCTCGCCGGCCTTGCGGACGTCCAGGCCCTCGCCGACGCACAGGATCGGGGTGATCCCGTGCCGGTAGGCGGCCTTGACCTTGGCATTGCAGATCTCGTCGGTCTCGCCGTGGTACTGGCGGCGCTCGCTGTGGCCGACGGCCACGAACGTGCACTTCAGCTTCGACAGCATCGGGCCGGAGATCTCACCGGTGTAGGCACCGGAGTCGTGCGCGGAGATGTCCTGGGCGCCGTACTTGATCTTCAGCTTGTCGCCGTCGACCAAGGTCTGGACCGAGCGCAGGTCGACGAAGGGCGGCAGGACCGCGACCTCGACGGCGTCGTAGTCCTTGTCGGCGAGGGCGAAGGCGAGCTTCTGGACGTGGGCGATGGCCTCCAGGTGGTTGAGGTTCATCTTCCAGTTGCCCGCCATGAGCGGGGTGCGCGTGGTCATACGGGTTCAGCCCTCCAGGGCGGCGAGGCCGGGGAGCGTCTTGCCCTCGAGGTATTCGAGGGAGGCGCCGCCACCGGTCGAGATGTGGCCGAATGCATTCTCGTCGAAGCCCAGGATGCGGACCGCGGCGGCGCTGTCGCCACCGCCGACGACGGTGAAGGCGCTGCTGTCGAGCAGGGCCTGGGCGACGGCCGTGGTGCCCCCGGCGTAGTCGGGGTGCTCGAAGACGCCCACCGGGCCGTTCCAGAAGACGGTCTTGGCGTCGGCGATCTTCGACGCGTAGAGCTCGCGCGTCTTCGGGCCGATGTCCAGGCCCTCCTTGTCGGCGGGGATCTTGTCCGCGTCGACGATCTCGAAGGTGGCCGGGGTCTTGCCCTTGAGGTCCGGGAACTCCGCGGAGACCAGGACGTCGACCGGGAGGACCAGCTCGACCCCGGTGTCCTCGGCGCGCTTCATGTACTCCTTGACGACCTCCACCTGGTCCTTCTGGAGCAGGGAGATGCCGACCTCGTAGCCCTTGGCGTAGAGGAAGGTGTAGGCCATGCCGCCGCCGATGAGGATGCGGTCGGCCTTGCCGAGCAGCTCGTCGATCACGGCGAGCTTGTCGGAGACCTTGGCGCCGCCCAGGACCACCACGTACGGGCGCTCGACCTCGGCGGTGAGCTTCTTCAGGACGCCGACCTCGGTGGCGATGAGGTAGCCGGCCGCCTGCGGGAGGCGGGCGGGCAGGTCGAAGACCGAGGCGTGCTTGCGGTGCACGGCGCCGAAGCCGTCGCCCACGTAGACGTCGGCCAGCTCGGCGAGCTGGTCGGCGAAGGCGCCGCGCTCGGCGTCGTCCTTGGACGTCTCGCCGGCGTTGAAGCGCAGGTTCTCGATGACGGCGACCTGGCCGTCGGTGAGAGCCGCGACGGTCTCCTTGGCGGAGGCGCCGACGGTGTCGGTGGCGAACGCGACGTCCGTACCGAGCAGTTCGCCGAGGCGCGTGGCGGCCGGGGCGAGCGAGAACGCCGGCTCGACGCCGGTGCCCTTGGGGCGGCCCAGGTGCGAGGCCACGATGACGCGGGCGCCGGCTTCGGCGAGCTTCGCGATCGTGGGCTGGACGGCGCGGATGCGGCCGTCGTCGGTGATGGTGCCCTCGGCCAGCGGGACGTTCAGGTCCGCGCGGACGAAGACCCGCTTGCCCTTGACGCCGTCGGCGAGCAGTTCATCGATCGTCTTCATGTGTATTTCTACTCCTTTGAGCCTTCACTCGAAGGGCGAGGAAGGATAACGAGGCAAGCAACAGGGCCCGTGCGGCGCTTCGTCGCGCTGCTCGGACCCTGAGCTTCACATCGTGGTGCCTTGCCCTACGTTTTTAGAGCTGACCGCCGACGAAGACGGTGAGGTCGACGAGACGGTTGGAGTAGCCCCACTCGTTGTCGTACCAACCGACGACCTTGACCTGCGTGCCGTCCTGAACCATGGTCAGGGAGGAGTCGAAGGTGCAGGACGCGGGCCAGTTCACGATGTCGGAAGAGACGATCGCGTCCTCGGTGTAGTCGAGGATGCCCTTGAGCTGCCCCTCCGAAGCCTTCTGGAAGGCCGCGTTGATCTCTTCCACCGTGGTCTCACGGGAGAGCTCCAGCACCAGGTCGGTGACCGAGCCGGTCGGGACCGGGACGCGCATCGCGATGCCGTCGAGCTTGCCCTTGAGCTGCGGGAGGACCAGCGCGGTGGCCTTGGCGGCACCGGTGGAGGTCGGGATGATGTTCTCGGCCGCGGCGCGGGCGCGACGCAGGTCCGAGTGCGGGAAGTCCAGGATGCGCTGGTCGTTCGTGTACGCGTGGACCGTCGTCATCATGCCCTTGACGATGCCGAAGTTCTCGTCGAGGACCTTGGCCATCGGCGCCACACAGTTGGTGGTGCAGGAGGCGTTGGAGATGACGTGGTGGTTGGCCGCGTCGTACTTGTCCTGGTTGACGCCCATCACGATGGTGATGTCCTCGTCCTTGGCCGGAGCCGAGATGAGGACCTTCTTCGCGCCGGCCGCGATGTGCTTGGCGGCGTCGGCCTTCTTCGTGAAGATGCCGGTCGACTCGATGACAATATCGGCGCCCAGCTCGCCCCAGGGCAGGTTCGCGGGGTCGCGCTCGGCGAAGGTCTTGAAGGTGTTGCCGCCGACCGTGATGGTGTCGTCGGTGTGGGAGACCTCGGCCTTGAGGCGTCCCAGGATGGTGTCGTACTTGAGAAGGTGCACCAGGGTGGCGTTGTCAGTCAGGTCGTTGACACCGACGATCTCGATGTCCGCTCCCTGCTCCAGGAGCGCCCGAAAGTAGTTGCGGCCAATTCGACCAAAACCATTGATGCCTACGCGGATCGTCACGAACCGATCTCCTCGTTGGTGCGCCGGTAAGAGCGCCGGCGAGTTGAAATGGGATGTCCCCGACCGCTTACGACCCTACCTCTCCGTGAGCTTTTGGGTGACATCGGTCGGGGCCTGACACTCCCCCTACTTCCCGGGGGTACTCCCGCACGGGTCCTGTTCCGGACACTCCGGAACAGGACCCGCGGACTTCGGTCCCCGTCACTCAGGGTGAGTGACGGCCGGGGCTCCGATCAGCGGTGCAGCGTGCGCAGCGCCTTACCGACGAGTAGGGCGCGGTCCGCCGCGGTGGACATGTGCTCCAGGCCGAAGCCCAGCAACACCGTGTCACGTGTGGTGACCGCCGCGTAGGACTTGAACAGTTCCCCGGACCGGGCCCAGTCGCCGGGCACTTCGGGGCTTCCGGCCGGTGCGGCCTGCGCCGCCCAGGCGCCGAGGGACGTCTCGAAGCCCTCGACGGGCTGGTCCGCTCCCCGTACGGAGAGGCGCGCCTCGTCCGCGAAGACGCCGCGGCCGCCCGAGCCCGGGTCGGTGATGTAGGAGAGGGAGAGTTCGACGGTCCTGCCGGCGTAGGCGCTCAGGTCGAAGGAGACCTGCTTCCAGCCGCCGGAGGATCCGGTGAAGCTGTTCCACGTACCGCTGGTGCCCTGCGGGGTGCAGCCGGCGGCGTCGAGCGTGAGGTAGTGGCGCAGGAACGGGTGGCCGTTGACGAAGAAGCCGGCCGCGCACTCCTCCGGTACGGTCGAGCTGCTCAGACCGCCCGTGTCCGGCAGGGTGGTCCAGTCGTCGCCGCCGGCGGTCCGGGCCTCCAGCGCGGCGTGGTCGTAGCCCTCCTCGACGTTCCAGTTGAGCGCCAGCTTCAGCTGCGGCCGGTCGGCCGCGGTGACCCCGGTGAGGTCGATCGTGCGCACGAGGCGCTTCCAGTCGTCGTCGGTGTGCAGAGCCGCGGCCATGCCGGTGCCGGCGTAGGGGGCGTAGGGGTTCACGACCCCGGTGAAGGCTCCCGCCTGGGCGCTCTTGAACTGCGGGAACCCCGCGGGCGCCAGGGTCTCGGAGGTCACGGTGTACCCGCCGGGAGCGTTGAGCGGGTTGCCCGCGGCGTCCCCGACGGCGCCCCGCGACCCGTTCAGGGCGCCGGCGCCGGCGAAGCCGGTGGCGCCGGGGGTGCTCGTCCGGCTGTACGCGCCGAGCCAGTACTGGCTGAAGTCGTTGGTCACGGCGCGGCCGACCTGGGCGT
Organism: Streptomyces sp. NPDC048331; assembly: GCF_043201215.1. Lineage (NCBI taxonomy): Bacteria > Bacillati > Actinomycetota > Actinomycetes > Kitasatosporales > Streptomycetaceae > Streptomyces > Streptomyces sp. NPDC048331. Next base: position 127,905 of record NZ_JBICYT010000012.1, read on the forward strand.
TGCCGCCTGCCAGCTCACCGGCCTCGATCAGTTTGCCGCCCTCGTTCAGGAAGTCGCGCACCGCCAACTGCGTGTCGCCGCCCGGGGTCTTGGCCCCCGTGTAGTGGACGGCCGTGCCGAAGTGGGAGAGGACCCCGAGGTGGTGCGGGGCGCCCTGGACGGCCACGTCCCAGACCGCCGCCGACTTGCCGTTGGCGCGCAGGGCGTCGACGTAGGTCTGGGCGTGCTGGGCCTTGGCCCCCTCTTCCGCGATCACCAGGACGTCCGCGCGCGGCCGCTCGGCCACCGTGTACGTGAAGTGCTCGCTGGAGATCTGCTTGCCGGAGCGGTCGCGGCCGGTGAACCAGACCTCGACCTTGTCGCCGGGCTTCGCGCCGTCGACCTCGGCGCGGTACTCGTCGAACCAGTTGTTGTCGTCGCCGCCGTAGACCTCGCCGCCCTTCCAGGCCTTGAGGTCCTCGTCGTGCGTGCGGCCGCCGTTGATCCGGAAGTTGAGCTCCTTGTCCTTCAGCGCCTTGCGGGCCGTGACGGAGACCGTCTGGTCCTCGCCGCGGGCGACGTAGGAGGTGGCGAAGGCGTCGACGGTGAAGTCGGCGGCGCTCAGGCCCAACGAGGACTTCGGCCGGTCCGGGGTCGCGGCGCTCTCGCCGACGGAGAGGGCGAAGGGGATGTTCTTGGCGAACTCGGCCTGGATGAGCTTCTCGTCGTCCGGGAAGTTGAAGCCGGAGGCGCAGTCCTCGGGCTTCCACCGGTCGTTCGGGTCGCTCGCCGAGGCGGTCTGGCAGGTGGTCATCTCCGGCGTGAACATCATGATGCCGTTGACGTTGGAGGCGTGGCCGTCGGCCTCGCCGTTGGTGGTGTAGAGCTCGGAGGAGACCTGCGGGTAGTAGCCCGGGACGGCCGGGTTCTCCGGGGTGCCGGCGAGCGCCTTGTAGGCGACGTCGTCGGGGGTGGGGGTGGCGACCTGCCAGCCCACGCCGTAGAGGATCAGCTCGGCGGCGGAGTGGTAGTTGACGGCGTACTCGAAGCCGATGCGCTTCTCGAAGCGGTCGAGGGCGACGGTCTCGGGCTCGGAGGAGGCGCTCGGGCCGCGGTAGGTCTCGTTCGCCCGGTCCGGCGAGGACCCCTCGTTGTCGTAGCCCCACTTGAAGGCGAAGTTGCGGTTGAGGTCGACCCCGTCGCCGGGGCCGGTCTTCCCGTCGCCGTTGTTGTCGCGCAGGTTCTTGCGCCACAGCCGCTGACCGTCGGCCGCGTGCGTGTAGTCGTACCCGTCCGGGTTGGCGGAGAGCAGGAACCACAGCTCGCTGGAGTCCACCAGCTTGGTGATCCGCTCGTCCTTGCCGTAGTTGTCGAGGGTGTGGTGCATCAGCCGCCGGGTCATCTCGGGGGTGATCCACTCACGGGCGTGCTGGTTGGACATGTAGAGGACCGACGGCTTGTCACCGTCCTTGGTCTTCCTGGCGTTCTTGCTGACCTTCAGGGCGAGGATGTCCTTGCCCTGGACGGTCTTGCCGATGGAGACGACCTTGGTGAGCCCCGGGTTCTCCTGCGCGGTCCGCAGGATCTCCTCCTGGAGGCCGCCCTTGCCGCTGTACGGGCGGAACACACCGTCCCCGGCGGCCTCGGCACGGGCGAGACCCTGGGCGGGAACCTTGCGCTCGGCCAGCTTGACGCCTTGGGCGGCCAGTTCCTCGGCCTGGGCGCCGCTGAGGAAGAGTTCGACCCGGGCCGTCCCGGTCTCCGGGGCCCGCTCGGTGAGCTCGTGCGCGTCCTGCCCCGCGGCGAGGACGAGCGGGACCTGTTCCCGGGTGATGTCGGCGTCGTAGACCCGTACCTCGTCGGCTCCGGATGCGGAGCCGGAGGCGGAGCCGGGAACCGGCTGAGCCTGCGCCGCGGCGGGTAGCACGGCGAGTGTGGTTCCGAAGACGAGTGCGCTTGCGGCGAGGATCGATCTCGCGCGGTGACTCATGTGCCCCCCTGGGCGTCGTCTGCCACGAAAGCGTTCGGACGCCAGACTCAAGACCGGCCCATGCTCATGTCAATGGGGCGTGCGGCAAAGGGGCCCGCACGAGTGATCGCGCGAGCCCCTTCAGCCGTACCGGACGAGCTAACCGGCCATGTTGTCGGCCATCTCCTCGCTGAGGTCGAGGTTCGACTCGGTGCCCGGGATGCCGAGGTCCTGGGCCCGCTTGTCGGCCATCGCCAGCAGGCGGCGGATCCGGCCGGCGACCGCGTCCTTGGTCAGCGGCGGGTCGGCGAGCGCGCCCAGCTCCTCCAGGGAGGCCTGCTTGTGCTCCATGCGCAGCCGGCCGGCCGCGGCCAGGTGCTCGGGAACCTCCTCGCCGAGGATCTCCAGCGCGCGCTGCACGCGGGCTCCGGCGGCCACCGCGGCCCGCGCCGAGCGGCGCAGGTTGGCGTCGTCGAAGTTGGCCAGGCGGTTGGCGGTGGCGCGCACCTCGCGCCGCATCCGCCGCTCCTCCCAGGCCAGCACCGACTCGTGCGCGCCGAGCCTGGTCAGCAGGGCGCCGATCGCGTCGCCGTCGCGGACCACGACCCGGTCCACTCCGCGCACCTCGCGCGCCTTGGCGGCGATGGACAGCCTGCGGGCGGCGCCCACCAGGGCCAGGGCGGCCTCCGGGCCGGGGCAGGTGACCTCCAGGGAGGAGGACCGGCCCGGCTCGGTGAGCGAGCCGTGGGCCAGGAAGGCGCCGCGCCAGGCCGCCTCCGCGTCACAGGTGGCCCCTGAGACCACCTGCGGGGGAAGACCCCGGATGGGGCGGCCGCGACCGTCCACGAGGCCCGTCTGGCGTGCCAGCTGGTCGCCGCCGGCCACGACGCGGACCACGTAGCGGCTGCCGCGCCGCAGTCCGCCCGGGGCCATCACGACCAGGTCCGAGGAATGGCCGAAGATCTCCAGGATGTCCTTGCGCAGGCGTCTGGCGGCGATCCCCGTGTCCAGCTCCGCCTCGATGACGATGCGGCCGCTCACCAGGTGCAGCCCGCCCGCGAACCGAAGGATCGCCGAGACCTCCGCCTTCCTGCAGCAGGTCCGGGTGACAGGCAGGCGGGAGATCTCATCCTTCACCGCAGGCGTCATCGCCATGGGCCGATCCTTCCATGCATCCGAAAAATACGGTCGTACGCGGCGGCCAGCAGCTCCGGATCGTGCTTCGGAGAGCCGTCCTGCCTGGCCACGGGCGCCAGCTCGACCGCGGCACCGAACCGTTTCGCGGCATCGGCGAGGGACTCGCGGTCGGGCACGGCGGCCTCGTCGGCCAGCACCACGTCCAGGGCGAGTTTAGGGGCGTGTCGGGCCAAAACCTCCAAATGACGCTGCGGAGAGAAGCCCTCTGTTTCGCCGGGCTGCGGCGCGAGGTTCAGCGAGAGCACCCGCCGGGCCTTCGTCTCCATGAGCGCGTCCAGCAGTTCCGGCACCAACAGGTGCGGAATGACCGAGGAGAACCAGGACCCCGGACCGAGCACCACCCAGTCGGCGTCCAGGACCGCGGCGACGGCCTCCGGCACGGCCGGCGGGTCGCTGGGCACCACCTGTACGGAGAGCACCTCGCCCGGGGTCAGCGCCACCGTGGCCTGTCCGCGGACGGTGTCCACGTCCTCGGGGCGGGCCGGGTCGTGCCCTCTGACCAGTGCCTGGAGCTCCAGCGGTACCGCCGACATCGGCAGCACCCGGCCCTGTGCGCCGAGCAGCTTCCCGACCAGGTCGAGGGCCTGGACGGGGTCGCCGAGCTGTTCCCACAGGGCGACGATCAGCAGGTTGCCGACGGCGTGCCCGTGCAGGTCGCCCTCGGACTGGAAGCGGTGCTGGATGACCCGGGCCCAGGTCTGGCCCCAGTCGTCGTCGCCGCACAGCGCGGCCAGCGCCTTGCGCAGGTCGCCGGGCGGGAGCACGCCGAGCTCCTCCCGGAGCCGGCCGCTGGAGCCGCCGTCGTCGGCGACGGTGACCACGGCGGTGAGGTCACCGGTGATCCGGCGCAGGGCGGCGAGGGAGGCCGACAGGCCTTGGCCGCCGCCGAGCGCCACCACCTTGGGCGTGGCGCCGCGTCTGCGGCCGGAGCGGCCGGAGCGGCCCCCGCCGTCCTCGCCCCGTCCCGGGGTGAGGCGGCGCAGGCGGCTCAGCCGCGGGGTCCGTGCGGTCACTCGCGCCCCATGTCCCGGTGGACGACGACGGTCTCGACTCCCTCGGAGGCGAGGCGGGCGGCGAGCTTCTCGGACATGGCCACGCTGCGGTGCTTGCCGCCCGTGCAGCCGACCGCGATGGTCACGTACCGCTTGCCCTCACGGCGGTAGCCGGTGGCGATCAGCTGGAGCAGCTCGGTGTAGCGGTCGAGGAACTCCTTGGCGCCGGGCTGGCTGAAGACGTAGCCCGACACCTCCTCGTTGAGCCCTGTGAAGGGGCGCAGCTCCGGGACCCAGTGCGGGTTGGGGATGAAGCGGCAGTCGACGACGAGGTCGGCGTCGACGGGGAGGCCGTACTTGTAGCCGAAGGACATGACGGTGGCCCGCAGCTCGGGCTCCTCGTCCCCGGCGAACTGGGCGTCCATCTTCGCGCGCAGTTCGTGCACGTTCAGGCTGGAGGTGTCGATCACCAGGTCGGCGTCGCCGCGCAGCTCGCGCAGCAGGTCGCGCTCGGCGGCGATGCCGTCGGTGATGCGCCCGTCGCCCTGGAGCGGGTGCGGGCGGCGGACCGACTCGAAGCGGCGGACCAGCGCGTCGTCGGAGGACTCCAGGAAGACGATGCGGCGGGTGACGCCCTTGCTGTCGAGGTCGGCGAGGGACTCGCGCAGGGCGTCGAAGAACTGGCGGCCGCGGACGTCGACGACGACGGCGATGCGCGCCACGTTGCCCTGGGAGCGCGCGCCGAGCTCGACCATGGTCGGGATCAGGGCCGGCGGGAGGTTGTCGACGACGAACCAGCCGAGGTCCTCCAGACACTTCGCCGCCGTACTGCGGCCGGCCCCGGACATGCCGGAGATGATCACCAGCTCGGGGATGGCCGCCTCGGCGGTCTCGCCGGGCTCCACTGTCGTGCCCGTACTCACCTGTGCTCCGTCTCGGTCGTGCGCGGTCTCGTGCTCGGTCATTGCTCGGTCCCCCGTTCGGATGATGCTCCCGCTGCTGCGGGGGTCTCATCCTCAATGATCTCTCCTGTGGCCGTGTTGACGGCAGGACCGGCGGGAACCGCCTGGGCGAGGGCCGCGGCCACGGTCTCGGCCGTCTTACGGCCTATGCCCGGGACCTCGCAGATCTGGTCGATTGTCGCCTGTCTCAGCTTCTTCACCGAACCGAAGTGCTTGATCAGGGCGTGCTTGCGGCTCTCGCCGAGGCCGGGTACCTCGTCCAGCGGGCCGGATTTCAGGCGCTTGCCGCGCTTGTTCCGCTGGTACTGGATGGCGAACCGGTGTGCTTCGTCACGCACCCGCTGGAGCAGGTAGAGGCCTTCGCTGGTGCGCGGCAGCACGACGGGGTCGTCCTCTCCGGGCAGCCAGACCTCCTCCAGCCGCTTGGCCAGACCGCACACGGCGACGTCGTCGATCCCGAGCTCCTCCAGGGCCCGCTGGGCGGCGGCGACCTGCGGCTGTCCGCCGTCGACCACGACGAGCTGCGGCGGGTACGCGAACCGCTTGGGCCGCCCGTCGTCCTCGGGGACCGCTCCGGCGGCGTCCTCGCCCTCCTCGGGCTCCCATTCCCCCGTCTTCAGCTTCTCCTGGAGGTAGCGGCGGAAGCGCCGGGAGACTACTTCGTGCATGGAGCGGACGTCGTCCTGCCCCTCGAACGTCTTGATCTGGAAGCGCCGGTACTCGCCCTTGCGGGCCAGCCCGTCCTCGAAGACGACCATCGACGCGACGACGTCGTCACCCTGGAGGTGGGAGATGTCGAAGCACTCGATGCGCAGCGGGGCGCTGTCGAGGTCCAGGGCCTCGGCGATCTCCTCCAGGGCCCGGGAGCGGGTGGTGAGGTCGGCGGCGCGCTTGGTCTTGTGCAGGGCGAGGGACTGGAGCGCGTTGCGGTGCACGGTCTCCATCAGGGCCTTCTTGTCGCCGCGCTGCGGTATCCGCAGACTGACCTGGGATCCTCGCCGCTCGGCGAGCCACTGGCCCAGCGCCGGCGTGTCCTCGGGGAGGGCCGGGACCAGCACCTCCTTGGGCACGGCCTCGCCCTTCTCCTCGCCGTACAGCTGCTGGAGGGCGTGCTCGACGAGCCCGGCGGTGTCGACGGCCTCGACCTTGTCGGTGACCCAGCCGCGCTGGCCGCGGACCCGGCCGCCGCGGACGTGGAAGATCTGCACCGCGGCTTCGAGCTCGTCCTCGGCCACGGCGATCAGGTCGGCGTCGGTGGCATCGGCGAGCACGACGGCGTTCTTCTCCATCGCCCGGCGCAGGGCCCCGATGTCGTCGCGCAGCCGGGCGGCCTTCTCGTACTCCATGTCCTCGGCCGCGATGTGCATCTCCTTCTCCAGTCGGGAGAGGTAGGTGCCGGTGCGGCCGGCCATGAAGTCGCAGAAGTCCTCGGCCAGTTCGCGGTGTTCCTCGGGGGTGACCTTGCCGACGCAGGGGGCGGAGCACTTCCCGATGTAGCCGAGCAGGCAGGGGCGGCCGATCTGCGCGGAGCGCTTGAACACGCCCGCGGAGCAGGTCCGTACCGGGAAGACCCGGAGCATCAGGTCGACGGTCTCGCGGATCGCCCAGGCGTGCCCGTACGGGCCGAAGTACCGCACGCCCTTCTTCTTGGGCCCCCGCATGACCTGGACCCGGGGGTACTCCTCGTTCAGGGTGACGGCGAGGGAGGGGTAGCTCTTGTCGTCCCGGTACTTGACGTTGAACCGGGGATCGAACTCCTTGATCCACGAGTACTCCAGCTGGAGCGCCTCGACCTCGGTGGACACCACGGTCCACTCGACGGAGGCCGCCGTGGTCACCATGGTGGCGGTACGGGGGTGCAGGCCGGCGATGTCCTGGAAGTAACTGGCCAGGCGCTGGCGCAGGCTCTTGGCCTTCCCGACGTAGATCACCCGGCGGTGCTCGTCGCGGAATTTGTAGACCCCCGGTGAGTCCGGGATCTGGCCCGGCTCGGGGCGATAGCTGGAAGGGTCGGCCATGCCGACCACCCTACTTGCGCGCACCGACAACAGGCCGTATCCCTCCGGGCCGGCATCCGTAATCCGAGCGGTCCGCCGTGCCCCCGTCGCGCTGCGCGGAACCCCCGGGCTCCGCCCGGACCCGCGCCTCGATCGCCGGCGGGGCTGAAGGTCGGGGCTCTGCGCGGCTCCGGTCCTCAGGCGCCGTACGGGCTGGATTCTTCAGCCCCGCCGGCGTTTGAGGCGCGGGTCCGGGCAGAGCCGGGAAACGGCGAATGGGCGGGGCGGGGAGAGCCGCCCGCAGGGCCCGGCCCCCTGTCACCGGGCCCTGCGGGTGCGGAGGGGGCTACCCCGCGGCCACGACCCGGCGCCGCCGCAGGGCGAGCAGCACACCGCCCCCGCCCAGCGCGAGCGCCCCGGCGCCACCGGCCAAGGCCACGGCCCCGGCCCCGGCCGGTGTCCCGGCGCCCGCGGCGCCTTCCGCGTAGCCGCCGGCCGCGCCCCGCTCGGCGTACGGGGACCCGGGGAGCTTGTCCCCGTAGGCCTTGACGACCCGCGCCCGGTAGGCGCCGAGCGTCGTGCCCCCCGCCCCCACGGCCCGCACCGCGTCCTCGTCCAGCGGCAGCACCCTGCTGCCCCCGGCCACGTACCAGGCGTCGATCTGCGGCTCCCGGAACACCGTCCCGCCGGGTAGCTTCGCCGCGCCCAGCCGCGCGTAGCGGAATTCGTCGTCGCCGGTGGCGATGTTGACGACCGCCCACCCGGCCTCCGTCGGCGCGGTCCACAGCACGGCTTGCTGCCCGTCGGAGGAGACGGCCTTGCCGGCGAGGAATTCCAGGCGGGCGACGGGCGCGTCCGCTCTGCCCGCGACGAACTCAGGGGAGAGGTGGTTGACCGGTATCGGCTCGCCCTCGATCCGGGGCCGCGCGGCCGCGAGGGAGACCTTCCCCTCCCGGGCGAAGAAGCGGGAGAGGGTGGCCAGGGTGTCGGGGGCGGTGGCCGCCTTCGCCGCGGCGGCCTTGTTCTCGGCGGTGGCGGCCCGGGGCTGCGGCGCCGGGCCGCCGGGGTCCGCGGCGGCCTGCGGGGCGAGGGCGAGGAGGGCGGTGGCGGTGGCGGCGAGGACGGCCGCGGCGGCCGAAGCGCGCAGGGTCATGGCGGTCACGCCCCGATCCGGTAGAGGGAGTGGGTCCAGGAGAAGGTGCTGTTGTTGACGTACCAGGCGTGGGAGGCCCAGTTGTAGCGGTCGCTGGAGGGCCACGGGTCACCCCAGTAGACCCAGTTGTTCGCGGTGTCGTAGCCGTAGAGGACGTGCATGTGGCCGCCGCCGTTCGACCACTGGATCCGGGTCTCGACCGGCCGGGAGGCGTTGATCTCGGTCTGCACGGTGGAGTACTGGAGCCAGCCGGTCACGTACGAGCCGGGGTTGACTCCCGCCCAGCGCAGGCCGGTCTGGACGTTGCCGAGGGTGGCCTGGTTGTTGGGGCAGTCGCTGCCCTGCTGACGGTTGAAGGCGGCGTTGCAGAACTGGTTCTGGCTGTAGTTCCGGCCGAACCAGGTGGCGATGGTGTTGCCGCCGGCGGCCCAGCACCAGTTGGTCTTCTGCTGCGCCTGCATGGTGATGTTCAGGCGCTTGGTGGCGAGGGCGGAGTCGGTGCCGGCCTCGGCGGCGGCGGCGGTGCCGGCGCCGAGGGGCAGGGTGAACAGCAGGGCGGTGAGCATGGCGGTGAGGCAGGCGGCTGGGGAATGCCGCCGGTTTCGGTTGCGCATCGCGTTCCTCCCATGTGGGGTGTGGGGGGTGGAGGAGCGCGTCCGGACGCTGTTCAGGAGCATCAGGCAGTTGTCGCGATCAGGTCAACACGCTTCAATACGCGGTGACATCGCTGTGTGAACGGTGGGGCTGCGGTGTGAACGGTTGCTGCCGTGTCACCTGGTCTCCCGGAGCCACCGCCGCGATCCCCCGCGCCGACCCGTGTGAACGTTCACGAAGGAGTCGCCATGCGACCGACCGAGGACATGGCGGAACTCGGCCGGTTGCTGCGCGGCGGCCCTTTCCATCTCGCCCTGCGTGCCGCCTTGGCCGCGCGCGGACTTCCCCTGCACCGGGTGCAGCACCGGCTCGCCGCGCAGGGCATCAAGCTGGGTGTCACCAGCCTCAGTTACTGGCAGCAGGGTGCCCGGCGGCCCCGTCACCCGGAGTCGCTGCGGGCGGTCACCGCCCTGGAGCGGATCCTGGAACTGCCCGACGGCGCCCTCCTGCGCCTGCTGGCCGCCGAGGATCCCGGCCCCGGGTCCGCGCGCCCGCCCACCCGCTCCTACCGGGCGCTGTTCAGCATGGGTGGGACGGTGGAGCGGTTGTTGGACGGGATGGACCTCCCGCCGGACGGCGGGCTGCACTCGGTCGGCCACCACGAGCGGGTCCGCATAGGACCGGCGGGCGAGCTGCGGGTCCGCGAGTCGCAGCAGATCGTCCGGGCACACCGCGACGGTGTCGACCGCTATCTCGCCGTCCACCACGGCGACCCCGGCTGCGATGTGTCCCGGATGCGCGTGACGGCGTACGAGAACTGCCGCACGGGCCGGGTGCGCTGCCACCCGGAGTCCGGGGTGGTGGTCGCGGAGCTGCTCTTCGACGCGCGGCTACGGCGCGGGGACACGCACGTCTTCGGCTACGCGGTCGAGGACGGCACCGGGCCCCGTAGCGGCGAGTACGTGCGCGGGTTCAGCTACGCCGGCGGCCAGTACATGCTCCAGATCAGCTTCGACGAGGCGGCCCTGCCGGTGCGCTGCCGGCGCTTCGCCCGGGGCGGGCCCGAGGCCCCGCGCACCGGCCTGGTGGACCTGACGCCCAGCGGCCGGCACCGGGCGGTGCACCTGGTGGAGCAGTCGGTGCGGCGCGGAATCCTCGGGATCGCCTGGGACTGGGACTGAGCGGGACGTCCGGGCACGGCACCGGGAGCGGATGTGGGGCACCCGGGACAGCGGGGGCAGTGGTGTCAGCGAGGTCAGCCCGCGACGAGCTTGCCGTTCTCGGCCCGGACCGGGACCGCGGGCAGCGGGGCGGCGGCCGGACCGCGCAGGACCTTGCCGGTCTTCACGTCGAAGCGGCTGCCGTGGCAGGGGCAGTTCCCCTCACCCTCGACGATCTTGTCCAGGACACAGCCGGCGTGCGTGCACTGGGCGCTGAAGGCCTTGTACTCGCCCTCCGCCGGGCAGCTGACGATCAGCTTGTTCTCCCGGTACAGCTTGGCGCCGCCCACCGGGACGTCGGCCGCGGCGCCCAGGTCCACCGGCACGGTGGGGGTGGCGGGGGTGTGGCCGCCGCTGTCGGTCTCGGTGGAGCAGGCCGCGAGGGTCGCTCCGGCGCCCGCGGCCCCGGCGAGCGCGGCGGCGCCCTTGAGGACGGTACGGCGGGCGGGCGACTGCGGCGCGGACATGCGGTTCTCCTGGGCTACGGGGCGAGGTGCGGGCACCTGGGAAAGGGATGCGGGTGCGGGGCGCGGGCCGGAACCCGGCCGGGGCACCGGCCCACCCGACGATACCCGCGCCCCATGAGGTAGCTTCCCCCGCGTGATCGTCGTCGGCGGAGAAGCCCTCATCGACCTGGTGCCCGCCGCGCGGCCGCCCGGGGCGCTGCTGCCCCGGCCGGGCGGCGGACCGTACAACACCGCGCTCGCGCTCGGGCGGCTCGGCGCCGAGGTGGCCTTCTGTTCCCGGGTCTCCTCGGACGGCTTCGGCGAGAGTCTGCTGGCCGGGCTGCGGGCGGCCGGGGTGGACCTGTCGCTGGTCCAGCGCGGGCCGGAGCCGACCACGCTCGCCGTGCCCTCGCTGGCCCCGGACGGATCGGCCTCGTACGGCTTCTACGTCGAGGGCACGGCGGACCGCCTGTTCACGCTGCCGCCGGCCCTCCCCGAGGGGGTACGGGCCCTCGCGCTCGGCACCTGCTCGCTCGTCCTGGAACCGGGCGCGAGCGCGTACGAGGCCTTGCTGCGCCGGGAGTCCCGGCGCGGGGTGCTGACCCTGCTGGACCCCAACATCCGGCCGGCGCTGATCGCGGACCCGGCGGCGTACCGCGCGCGTTTCCTGGAGCGGCTGCTGCCGCACACCGGCGTGCTCAAGCTGTCGGAGGAGGACGCGGCCTGGCTCGGCGGCCGGGTCGAGGACTGGCTGGCGGCCGGGCCGTCGGCGGTGGTGCTGACCCGGGGCGCGGCGGGCCTGACGGTCCGGACCCGGGAGGGCGAGGAGTACGCGGCGGCGGCCCGTCCGGTGGCGGTGGTGGACACGATCGGCGCGGGCGACACCGTCAACGCCGCCCTGCTCCACCGGCTCACCCGCGCGCCGGGCAGCCCGGTGGACTGGCCTGAGGTCTTGGCCCACGCCGCCCACGCGGCGGCCCTGACCTGCACCCGGGCGGGCGCGGAGCCCCCGTACGCGGCCGAACTCTGAAGGCTGGGCGGTGCTCCGATCAGCGCAGCGCCGCCCAGAGGGTACGGGCCACGGCCGGGGCGAACTCCTCGACGGACTGGACCACGTGGGCCCCGGAGAAGTGCAGGAAGAAGGCCCGCTGGAAGCAGGCGCCGAGCAACAGGGTCGCGGCGGCCCGCGGGTCGGCGTCCGCTCGCAGCCGGCCCGCGTCGAGCTCGCGCCGCAGCCGCCCGGCCAGCGCGTCCAGGACGACGTGCGGTCCGGCCCCGATCTCCTGGACGCCCTCGCGGTGGCGGGTGAGCAGGGCGGGCTCGGCGAAGAGCGAGGCGGCCATGGGCATGGCGTCGGCGTAGAAGAGCGAGGCGTTCCGGGCGATGTCGGTCAGATCCTCCTCGACCCCCCGCTCCCCCGGTCCTCCCTGGAGCGCGGCCATGAGCGGCCCCGCGTTGGGGGTGCGTTCCATCAGGACCCGGACGAACAGCTCCTCCTTGTTCGCGAAGTGCTTGTAGAGCGCTGCCTCCGAGCAGCCGGCCTCGCGGGCGATGGCCTTGGTGGTGGCGTTGGCCAGGCCGCTGGTGCGCATCAGCTTCTCGGCGGCGTCGAGCAGCCGCTCGGGGGTGGGACGGCTTGACTTCGAGGTGAGCATTCACTCACCCTAGCGGAAGCAGGGGTGAGTGAATGCTCACCCACCTCTCGTCGTGGGGGTATGACGATGAAGATCACGGTGTTCGGAGCCTCGGGCGGCGTCGGCCGCGAGGTCGTCCGGCAAGCACTCGACGCGGGACACGAGGTGACCGCGGTGGTACGGGATCCGGCGCGGCTGCCGGTGCCCGCGCACGAACGGCTGCGGGTGGCCACCGTGGCCGACGTGACCGACCCGCAAGCGGTGTCGTCCGTGATCGACGGACAGGACGCGGTGGTCTCCGCACTCGGGTCGGCGAGCAACAAGCAGGCCCGCACGGCTCCCGTCGCGGGCCCGGCGCTGAGCGCGATCAGCTCGGCCATGGACCGTGCGGGCGTACGCCGACTGTCGGTCGTGAGCGCCGCGCCGGTCGGCCCACTGCCCGACGGCGAGGGCCTCCTCACCCGCGCCGTGCTCTACCCGCTGCTGCGCCGACTGCTGCGCGACGTGTACGCGGATCTCGCGGTCATGGAGGCGGCGGTGGCGGCGGGCCGGACCGAGTGGACGGTGGTCCGGCCGCCGAGGCTCCGGGACAAGCCGCACACGGGCCGCTACCGCCGCGTCATCGGCGCCAACGTGCCCGGCGGCAGCGTCATCCCCCGCGCGGATGTCGCGGACGCCCTCCTGGCCGCCCTGACGGATCCGACCTGCACGCGCCGCGCGGTGGGTGTCGCCACCTGAGGGACGCCCTTCCGCGTCCGCCCGCGAGGACGCGGAAGGGCCCGGCCACGGGCCGGACCCTTCCGTCGTGCGTGAACCCGAACGCCGAGTGGCGACTACGCCTTGGGCGCCCGGGACGTCGCCTTCTTCGCCGGGGCCGCCTTCTTCGCGGTGGCGGCCTTGGTGACCACGGCCTTCTTCGCCGGGGCCTTCTTCGCGGGCGCCTTCTTGGCCGGAGCCTTCTTCGCCGCGGCCCGCACCGGGGAGGCACCGGCGTCGGAGACCCGGTCCGCGCCCAGGATGTCCCGCAGGAACTTGCCCGTGTGGCTGGCACCCACCGAGGCCACCGCCTCCGGCGTGCCCTCGGCCACCACCAGACCGCCGCCGTAGCCGCCCTCCGGGCCCATGTCGATGACCCAGTCGGCGGTCTTGATGACGTCCAGGTTGTGCTCGATGACGATCACCGAGTTCCCCTTGTCCACCAGCCCGGAGAGCACCTTGATCAGCTTCGAGATGTCCTCGAAGTGCAGACCGGTGGTCGGCTCGTCCAGCACGTAGACCGTCCGGCCCGTGGAACGCTTCTGGAGCTCGGAGGCGAGCTTCACGCGCTGCGCCTCACCACCCGACAGGGTCGGCGCGGACTGGCCGAGGCGGACGTAGCCCAGCCCGACCTCGTTGAGGGTCTTGAGGTGACGCGAGATGGTCGGCACCGCCTCGAAGAAGCTCAGCGCCTCCTCGATCGGCATGTTCAGGACTTCCGCGATGGACTTGCCCTTGTAGTGGACCTCCAGCGTCTCCCGGTTGTACCGGTCGCCGTGGCAGACCTCGCACGGGACGTAGACGTCCGGCAGGAAGTTCATCTCGATCTTGATCGTGCCGTCACCGGCGCAGTTCTCGCACCGGCCGCCCTTCACGTTGAAGGAGAAGCGGCCCGGCAGATAGCCGCGCACCTTCGCCTCCATCGTCTCGGCGAACAGCTTGCGGACGTGGTCGAAGACGCCCGTGTACGTGGCCGGGTTGGACCGCGGGGTGCGGCCGATCGGCGACTGGTCGACGTGCACGACCTTGTCGACGAGGTCGTCGCCGTCGACCCGCGTGTGCCGGCCCGGCACCGAGCGGGCGCCGTTCAGCTCGCGCGCCAGGTGCGTGTAGAGGATGTCGTTGACCAGCGTGGACTTGCCGGAGCCCGAGACACCGGTCACGGCCGTCAGCACACCCAGCGGGAAGGACACGTCGATGTCCCGCAGGTTGTTCTCCTTGGCGCCGTGGACGGTCAGCTTGCGCTCCCCGTTCACGGGCCGGCGGATGTCCGGGATCTCGATGGACTTCTTGCCCGAGAGGTACTGCCCGGTCATCGACTCGGTGTTCTTCAGCAGTTCCTTCAGCGAGCCGCTGTGGACCACCTTGCCGCCGTGCTCGCCCGCGCCCGGACCGATGTCCACGACCCAGTCGGCCACCTTGATGGTGTCCTCGTCGTGCTCGACCACGATGAGCGTGTTACCCATGTCCCGCAGCCGCACCAGGGTCTCGATCAGCCGGTGGTTGTCCCGCTGGTGCAGACCGATGGACGGCTCGTCCAGCACGTAGAGCACGCCGACCAGACCGGAGCCGATCTGGGTGGCGAGCCGGATGCGCTGGGCCTCGCCGCCCGACAGCGTGCCGGCGGCCCGGTTGAGCGAGAGGTAGTCGAGACCGACGTCCACGAGGAAGCGGAGCCGCTCGTTGACCTCCTTGAGGACCCGCTCGGCGATCTTCTTGTCGCGGGCGTCGAGACGCATCCGCCCCAGGAAGTCCGCGCACTCGCTGATCGACATGGCCGCGACCTCGGCGATGGACTTCTCCATCACCGTCACGGCGAGCACGATCGGCTTGAGGCGGGTGCCCTCACAGGTCGGGCAGGGCACCTCGCGCATGTAGCCCTCGAAGCGCTCGCGGCTCGCGTCGCTCTCCGACTCCGCGTGCCGCCGCTTGACGAACGGCACGGCGCCCTCGAAGGCCGTCGTGTACGCCCGCTCCCGCCCGTACCGGTTGCGGTAGCGGACCTCGATCTGCGTCTTGTGGCCGTACAGCAGGGCCTTCTTCGCCCGTGCCGGCAGCCCGGCCCAGGCGATGTCGGTGCGGAAGCCCAGCTCCTGGGCGAGCGCGCCGATCAGCCGCTGGAAGTAGTCCTTGGTGTGGCCGAGCGACCACGGCGAGACCGCACCCTCGTCCAGGGACTTGTCCTCGTCCGGAATGATCAGCTCCGGGTCCACCTCCATGCGCGTACCGATACCCGTGCACTCGGGGCAGGCGCCGAAGGGCGAGTTGAAGGAGAAGGAGCGCGGCTCCAGCTCCTCGAAGGACAGGTCGTCGTACGGGCAGTAGAGGTGCTCGGAGTACATCCGCTCACGCTCGGGGTCGTCCTCGGCGAGGTCGACGAAGTCCAGGATCACCATGCCGCCGGAGAGGCCGAGGGCGGTCTCCACGGAGTCGGTGAGCCGGCGCTTTGCGCTCTCCTTGACGGTGAGGCGGTCGATGACCACCTCGATGGTGTGCTTCTCCTGCTTCTTCAGCGTGGGCGGCTCGGAGAGCTGGATGGTCTCCCCGTCCACCCGGGCCCGGCTGTAGCCCTTGGTCTGGAGGTCGGAGAAGAGGTCGACGAACTCGCCCTTGCGCTCGCGCACCAGCGGCGAGAGCACCTGGAAGCGGCTGCCCTCGGGAAGCGCGAGCACCTTGTCGACGATGGCCTGCGGCGACTGGCGCGAGATGGGGCGGCGACACTCGGGGCAGTGCGGCTTGCCGATGCGGGCGAAGAGCAGACGGAGGTAGTCGTAGACCTCGGTGATGGTGCCCACGGTCGAGCGCGGGTTGCGCGAGGTCGACTTCTGGTCGATCGAGACGGCCGGGGAGAGGCCCTCGATGAAGTCGACGTCGGGCTTGTCCATCTGCCCGAGGAACTGACGGGCGTACGACGAGAGCGACTCGACGTAGCGGCGCTGACCCTCGGCGAAGATCGTGTCGAAGGCCAGGGAGGACTTGCCCGACCCGGAGAGTCCGGTGAAGACGATGAGTGAGTCGCGGGGCAGGTCGAGCGAGACGTTCTTCAGGTTGTGCTCGCGAGCGCCACGAACGATGAGACGGTCGGTCACGCCGGTCCGCACCTTTCTTGAGAGAGCGGGGCACGGGCCCCCGTCCCAGGGTATGGGGGGCGCCTCTGCGATGGACTGGGTCCTTGGACTTCCGAGCGTATAGCACGCACATTCGATTTACGGCACTCCGCAGACCGCTTCACCCCATCGTGTGGCCGGGCCGGGTGAGCCACTAGGCTCGCCGCCATGACCGATCATGTGCACGACCTGCGATCTGTACGTGAAGCCACGGACCGACTGCTGACCGCTGTCGCGAAACTGGACAACGCGGCCCTCGCCGAGGAGTCACACCTCCCGGGCTGGACCCGCGGCCACATCCTGGCCCACCTCGCACGCAACGCCGACGCCCTCGTCAACGTCTTCGAGGGCCGCCCCATGTACGAGAGCGCCACCGCCCGCGACACGGACATCGAGCGCGACGCCGGCCGACCTCTGGAAGAACACCTGGCGGACCTCCGTGATTCCACGGCGCGCTTCATGGCCACCACCGAGCACGACCAGGACTGGTCCCGCACGGTCGAGCTGCGCAACGGCGTCACCGACCTCGCCGCCAACGTGCCCTTCCGCCGCTGGATCGAGGTCGATCTGCACCACGTCGACCTCAACATCGGCTACGAGCTCTCCGACCTGTCGGACGAGTTCACCGACCGCGAGATCGCCTTCCTCGCCGACCGCTGGGCGGGGCGCCCGGACGTCCCGCCGGTCACCCTGTGGCTCGGCTACGACGGCACGGGGCCCACCTGGCACACCGGCGGCACCGAGGGCACTCCCGTCACCCTGGGCGGTCCGCGCGACGAGCTGCTCGGCTGGCTCGCCGGGCGCGGCCTGCAGGGCGCCCACCTCGCCGTCCTGGCGGGCGACGGCCTGCCCGAACTCCCCCCGCTCTAGGATCAGGACATGACGTACACCGGAGAGGTCAAGGTCGGCGGTCCCGCCGACGTGCACGAACTCGCGGACCTGATGATTTCCAAGGTCGCGGTGGGCTCGATGAACAACAACGCCTACCTGCTGCGCTGCCGCGCCACCGACGAGCAGCTGCTCATCGACGCGGCCGCCGAGGCGGGCACCCTGCTCAGCCTGATCGGCGACGACGGCATCACGTCCGTGGTCACCACGCACCGGCACGGTGACCACTGGGGCGCGCTCGCCGAGGTGGTCGAGGCGACCGGTGCGCGCACCTACGCGGGCGCCCTCGACGCCGAGGGCATCCCGGTGGCGACCGACGTACTCGTCGCCGACGGGGACACGGTCACGGTCGGACGGGTCAGCCTGACCGCCCGCCACCTGGTCGGCCACACCCCCGGCTCGATCGCCCTGGTCTACGACGACCCGCACGGGCACGCGCACGTGTTCACCGGTGACTGCCTCTTCCCGGGAGGCGTCGGCAACACGCACGACGACCCGAAGGCCTTCACCAGCCTGCTCGACGACGTCGAGCACAAGCTGTTCGAGCAGCTGTCGGACGAGACCTGGGTCTACCCGGGCCACGGCAACGACACCACCCTCGGCGCCGAGCGCCCGCACCTGGCCGAATGGCGCGAGCGCGGCTGGTAGGCACGGCAACGCGTCAACTTCTGGACGCGACGCACTCCTTCCGGTCGCTTGGGGCCGAACTCCTCCCCCGAGGGGCGGGGAACGGGTATCTGGTGCGGCATGCCACACGACCCGTCCCCGCCACCGGCCTCCTCCGCCCCCGAGGCCTCCCGCGCCCCTTCCCCCACCATCCCGCGCGCGAGCCCGCCCGAGCCGCCGCCCGCGGAAGCCGACGGCTCCGCCGGGCCCGGCATGCTGCGGCTGGCCACGGCCTCGCTCGCCGGGACCGCGATCGAGTTCTACGACTTCTTCGTGTACGGGACGGCCGCCGCCCTCGTGCTCGGCCCGCTCTTCTTCCCGTCCTTCTCCCCGCTCGCCGGAACCCTCGCCGCCTTCGGCACCTTCGGCGTCGGCTTCCTGGCCCGCCCGCTCGGTTCGGCGGTCTTCGGCCACATCGGCGACCGCTACGGCCGACGCCCGGTGCTGCTCGCCTCCCTGCTGCTGACGGGCCTCGCCACGGTGGCCGTCGGCTGCGTGCCCTCGTACGGCTCGATCGGCATGGCCGCGCCCGTACTCCTCCTCCTGCTGCGCTTCCTCCAGGGCCTCGGGCTGGGCGGGGAGTGGGGCGGCGCCGTGCTGCTGACCGCCGAGCACGCCCCCGAGCGGCGGCGCGGCCTGTGGTCGAGCTTCCCGCAGATGGGGCCGGCGGTCGGCTTCCTGCTCGCCAACGGGCTGATGCTGGGGCTGTCCGCGTCGCTGACCGACGCCCAGTTCACCGCATGGGGGTGGCGGGTGCCGTTCTGGGCGGCCGGGGTGCTGGCGCTGGCCGGGCTGTGGCTGCGCCGCTCGGTGGAGGAGACCCCGCAGTTCCGGGCGCTCGCCGCGACGGACCGGCGGGCCGAGGCCCCGCTGACGGAGGTGTTCCGGGGCCACTGGCGGCTGCTCCTGCTGACCGGCGGGGCGCTCGCCGTCGGGTACGCCGTCTTCTACGCGGTCACCACCTGGTCCCTCGCCTACGCGACCGAGCACCTCTCGGTGGGCCGGACGACGATGCTGACCTGCGTCATGGTCGCGGTCGCGATCAAGGGGTTGGTGACCCCCCTGATCGCGGTGCTCGGTGACCGCTACGGGCGGCGGCCGCTGTGCCTGATCGGGTGCGCGATCTGCGCGGTGTGGATGTTCCCGCTGGTGGCGCTGTTGCGGACGGCCGATCCGCTGCTGATGACGGTGGGCTTCGTCGGTGCGCTGGTCGGCATGGTGACGATGTTCTCGGTGGTGGCCGCGTACCTGCCCGAGCTGTACGCGCCGCGGATCCGCTGCACGGGCGCGGCCGTCGGTTACAACCTGGGCGGTGTGCTGGGCGGGGCGCTGACCCCGATCGTGGCGACGGCGCTGGCGGAGGGTTCGGGTCCGCCGTGGGGCGTCGCCCTGTACCTGACCGGGATCGCCCTGGTCAGCCTGGTCTGTTTCGCCCTGCTGCCGGAGACCGGTCCGGCGGCCGTGGAGAAGCGGGCGGTCGCGGTCCGGGCGAAGGAAACGGGGGCGGCCGAAGCGGCCGCCCCCGTGTAGATCCGTAGACCTGTGGATCCCCGCGGGTCCGCGGGTCCGCGGGTCCGGATCCCGTTACGCGTCGACGTTCTCCGGGCGGGCGGCGGCCTCGGCCGCCGCCTGCTTCTTCGAGGCCATCAGGCTGGTGATCGTGGTGATGACCAGGACACCGCAGATGACGCCGAGGGAGACCGGGATCGAGATCACCGGGACATGGACGCCGTTCTCGTGCAGGGCGTGCAGCACCAGCTTGACGCCGATGAAGCCGAGGATGATCGACAGGCCGTAGCTGAGGTGGACCAGCTTCTTCAGCAGGCCGCCGATGAGGAAGTACAGCTGACGCAGACCCATCAGGGCGAAGGCGTTGGCCGTGAAGACGATGTACGGGTCCTGGGTCAGGCCGAAGATCGCGGGGATCGAGTCCAGGGCGAACAGCACGTCGGTGGTGCCGATGGCGAGCATGACGACCATGAGCGGGGTCAGCACGCGCTTGCCGTTGTTCTGGATGAAGAGCTTGGTGCCGTGGTACCGGTCGGCGACACCGAACTTCTTCTCGACGGACTTCAGGAGGCGGTTCTCCTCGAACTCCTCGTCCTCCTCGTCCTTGCGGGCCTCCTGGATCAGCTTCCACGCGGTGTAGATCAGGAACGCGCCGAAGATGTAGAAGACCCAGGAGAAGCTCGCGATGATCGCGGCGCCGGCCGCGATGAAGATCGCGCGGAGGACGAGTGCGATGAGTACGCCCACGAGCAGCACCCGCTGCTGGAGGTGGGAGGGCACCGCGAACTTCGCCATGATCAGGACGAAGACGAAGAGGTTGTCGACGCTCAGGGACTTCTCGGTGATGAAGCCCGCGAAGAACTCCTGGGAGGCCTGGCCGTTCCCGAAGAACCAGAGGCCGAGGCCGAAGAGTCCGGCGAGGACGATCCAGATGATCGTCCAGGTGCCCGCTTCCTTGATGGACACGTCGTGCGGTTTGCGGCCGATGAAGAAATCGGCGCCGATCAGAAGGGAGAGACCGAGAATGGTCAGCGCCCAAAGGGCCCAGGAAACTTCCATGGTGAAACACGCCTCCGGCGGATGGCTCAGCACTTCGTCAGCGTCATCGCTGCCGGAGGTCTCTTCCACCCAGGAGGCCTGGAGGCCGTGGGCCGACGCCCCGGGACCGACTTCGTCCGTTCAGTCGAAGTGGTCCGTATTGACGGGTACGCCGTAGCAGGAAAGCAGGAATACTCCCCTCCGCACACACGAGCATACCCGTCGGAAACGCTTTAGGTAAAGAGAGTCCCAAGGAATGGTCACGGACGGGTAGTGCGCCGGGCCTCCGCCACCCGGTCCAGTGCCTGGTCGAGGACCCTGCTGCCCTGCGGGGGCAGGTCCGGTTCGAAGGTCCAGGCGTGATGGACCCAGGGGTCGGCGAGGTGGTTGTCCGGCACCGGCGAGAGCCGCATCAGGGAGCGCCACAGCGGGTCGAGCAGTGGCCCGTAGGCCGAGGCCTCGTCCCGGTCCGCGACCATGAGCAGGTGCACGCCGACCGCCGCGCCCTCGTCGGCGAGGTAGCGAAGCTGGGTGACGGCTCGGTCGTCGAAGCCGTGCGGGAAGTCGTGCACGATCAGCAGCTGGTCGGCCGTGTCCACGTCCGGCGGCAGGTCCTCGGGGGCGCCGGCCCGCAGCGCCATCTGTACGAGGTCCACCCGCCGGGTCAGCCCCGCCAGGGTCTGGGTGACCCCGGTGGCCCCGGCGGCGGGCGGCCCGGCCAGTACCCCGGCGCGCACCAGCGGCGCCAGGGAGGCGGTTCCGGCCCCGGCCGCGTCGATGACGTGGACGGAGAACCGGTCGGCCGGATGGACGGCGAGCAGCCGGACCGCCAGGGCGACGGCCATGTCCATGGCGGCCCGGCGCAGCCGGTCGGTGTCCATGGTCATCGCGGCCTCGGAGCCGGTACGGCCGTTGTCGATCCAGAGCCCGCGCTCCAGCGGGAGCCGACTCAGCATCGGGATGCGCAGGTCGGGTCGCTCGGGCAGGTGGAGGTCGCCCAGGCGCAGGGCCAGCGGGCTCTCCTCGGGCGTGCGGTGGCCGTGCCAGACGGGGTTGTCCCAGCGGGCGTACGCGGCCGGCAGCGCGGGCTCGACGACCTCCGACTCGGCGATCAGCTGGGCCAGGTCCCGGTCGAGGACGGCCTGGGCCTGGGCGACGAGCTCCTCGCGGCGGGCCCGCGCGGTGTCGCGGGCGGCGTTCCCGGAGCCGCCGAGACGGTGGCGCGGGTCGGACAGGGCCTCGTCGAGCTCGCGGTCCATGCGGGAGTCGGCGAACTCGACGGCGCTGCGGTAGGCGGCGACCGTGCGGGCCAGGTCCTCGAACATCCCCCAGACCTGGTTGTAGAGCCGCTCCTCCATGGACCAGCCACTGGCGTCCCCGGCGACGGGCCGCGGCGCCTGGCCCGGCTCCTGCGGGGCGGCGGCCCGCGGCGCGGGCTCGGGCGGCTCGGTGCTGGTGCGGCGGCGCCGCGGGTGGGCGTAGCTGATGGTGGGCGGGGAGGCCGGGGTGTCGCCGGGCCCGGGCGCACCGGCGTACGGATGCCCGGAGACGGGGACCGGGTCCGGCGGTTCGGGGGTGGGCGCGGGAGCCTGCGCCGGGGTCTGCGGGGCGCGGAGGTCGCCGACGAGGGTCGGCATGGTGGCGAGGGTGGCGTCGGCCCCCGCGGTGCGCGGAATCGTGCCCAGCGCGACGGAGGCCAGCTCCGCGGCCGCAGGTGCGGGCAGCCCGCCGTCGGCGAGCAGGGCACCGAGTCCCTCGGCGTAGCCCTGGCCCACGGCGCGGACCTTCCAGGCGCCCTGGCGCCGGTACAGCTCCAGGGCGACGACGGCGGTCTCGGCGTCGAGCCCCGTCAGGGTGTATCCGGCGAGCTCGGCTCCCTCCGGGTCGGCCACGGCCACGTAGGAGGCCGGAACCGCGCCGAAGCGGACCGGGCCGCCGGGCGGTAGGACGAGCAGGACGCCGAGCCGGTGGACGTCCGCCGCGACCTCGTCGAGGTCGACGGCGAAGGTGTGCCGGTCGGCGAGCTCGCCCGGCGACTCGACGCCGGGCAGGGACCTCGCCCCCGGGTGGGCGAGTATCCCGTTGCCGGAGAACCGGCCCTGTTCGTCGGCGAGCGAGGCCAGGGCGAGCACGGGCGTGCCCGCCGAGACCCTGATCTCCACCCGGCTCTGGGACACGGGGTGGTTCTGCCCCCGGACCAGTTCGGCCGTCATCGTGCAGCCCCTCCCCCGTGCCTTCTTCTCTTGTCCGGTAGTGCTACAGGTGCGGCAGGATCGCCGGCATGAGGTCCTGGAAGGTGCGGCCGTTGGCCGGGTTCCCGAGGGCCGTCATCTGCCAGCCGGTACCCACGCGGGACACCTTGGCCATGATCTGGGCGGTGTACTGACCGCCGCCGTCGAGGGTGTAGCGGGCCAGCTCCTGGCCGTTGGTCTCGTCGACGATGCGGCAGAACGCGTTCTGCACCTCCTGGAACGTCTGGCCGGTGAAGGAGTTCACCGTGAAGACGATCTGGTCGATGTGCACGGGCACGCGCTGGAGGTCGACGAGGATCGCCTCGTCGTCCCCGCCCTGGCCGACGCCGCCGACGAGGTTGTCGCCGGTGTGACGCACCGAGCCGTCGTCGCTCTGCAGGTGCCGGAAGAAGACCACGTCGACGGGCTGCTTGTCGGCGAAGAGCACCGCCGAGGCGTCGAGGTCGATCTCCCGGGTGCGCGAGCCGAACAGCCCGCGGCGCTTCGCCGCCTGCCAGCCCAGGCCCATACGGACCGCGGTCAGCGTGCCTCCGTCCGCCTTCTGCAGACTGATGGCCTGACCCTTGGTCATGTTGACCGTCACGTACTGTCCCCTCTCCCTGGCCCGCCCCATGACGAGCGTGCAGCGTGTACCTGCGGCTGTGACCCAACCCTACTGACCGGCTCCCGGTCAGGCGAGGCCCGCTTCCTTCATCTGCCGCAACTCCTTCTTCAGCTCGCCCACCTCGTCCCGGATCCGGGCCGCGACCTCGAACTGCAGCTCGGCGGCCGCCCCGCGCATGCGCTCGGTCATCTGCTCGATGAGCGCGGCCAGTTCGGCCGCGGGCCGGTCGGTGAGCACCTCGGCGCCGGCTGCCCCCTTGGCGCCCTTCGCACCCTTTCCGCCCGTCTTGGTCGCGGTGGCCCGGCCGCCGAGCGCCGGCACCGGCGCCTTGGCGCCCTTGCCCTCCTTCGCCTGCCGGTATCCGGTGCCGAGCAGCTCCTCGGTGTCCAGTTCCTCGCGGGCGATGGTGGCGACGATGTCGTTGATCTTCTTGCGCAGCGGCTGCGGGTCGATCCCGTTGGCCGTGTTGTAGGCGATCTGCTTCTCGCGGCGCCGGTTGGTCTCGTCGATGGCCTTCTCCATCGCCGGGGTCATCTTGTCCGCGTACATGTGGACCTGGCCGGACACGTTGCGCGCGGCCCGGCCGATGGTCTGGATCAGGGAGGTCCCGGAGCGCAGGAAGCCTTCCTTGTCGGCGTCGAGGATCGCCACCAGGGACACCTCGGGCAGGTCGAGGCCCTCGCGGAGCAGGTTGATGCCGACCAGGACGTCGTATTCGCCGGCGCGCAGCTCGCGCAGCAGCTCGATGCGGCGCAGGGTGTCCACGTCGCTGTGCAGGTACCGGACCTGGATCCCGAGCTCCAGGAAGTAGTCCGTGAGGTCCTCGGCCATCTTCTTGGTGAGGGTGGTGACGAGGATCCGCTCGTCCTTCTCGACCCGCTGCCGGATCTCGTGGACCAGGTCGTCGATCTGCCCCTCGGTGGGCTTGACCACGACCTCGGGGTCGATGAGGCCGGTGGGGCGGATGATCTGTTCGACGAAGCCGTCGCCGCGCGAGAGCTCGTACTTTCCGGGGGTCGCCGACAGGTAGACGGTCTGCCCGATGCGCTCCTGGAACTCCTCCCACTTCAGCGGCCGGTTGTCCAGGGCGGACGGCAGTCGGAAGCCGTGGTCGACGAGGGTGCGCTTGCGGGAGGCGTCGCCCTCGTACATGGCGCCGATCTGCGGCACGGTGACGTGCGACTCGTCGATGACCAGGAGGAAGTCCTCCGGGAAGTAGTCGATGAGGGTGTTGGGCGCGGAGCCGCGCTCGCGGTCGTCCATGTGCAGCGAGTAGTTCTCGATGCCGGAGCAGGACCCGATCTGGCGCATCATCTCCAGGTCGTAGGTCGTGCGCATGCGCAGCCGCTGCGCCTCCAGCATCTTGCCCTGCTTCTCCAGCTCGGCGAGGCGCTCTGTCAGCTCGGCCTCGATGCCGCGGACCGCCTTCTCCATGCGCTCGGGGCCGGCGACGTAGTGGCTGGCGGGGAAGACGTACAGCTCGCGGTCCTCGCTGATGACCTCGCCGGTCAGCGGGTGGAGGGTGGAGAGGGCCTCGATCTCGTCGCCGAACATTTCGATCCGGACGGCCAGTTCCTCGTAGACCGGGAAGATCTCGATCGTGTCGCCGCGCACCCGGAAGGTGCCACGGGTGAAGGCGACGTCGTTGCGGGTGTACTGGATGTCCACGAAGCGGCGCAGCAACTGGTCCCGGTCGACCTCCTCCCCCACCTTGAGGGAGACCATCCGGTCGACGTACTCCTGCGGGGTACCGAGGCCGTAGATGCAGGACACGGAGGCGACGACGATCACGTCCCGCCGGGTCAGCAGCGAGTTGGTCGCGGAGTGGCGCAGCCGCTCCACCTCCTCGTTGATCGAGGAGTCCTTCTCGATGTACGTGTCCGACTGCGGAACGTAGGCCTCGGGCTGGTAGTAGTCGTAGTACGAGACGAAGTACTCGACGGCGTTGTTCGGCAGGAGCTCGCGGAACTCGTTCGCCAGCTGGGCGGCGAGCGTCTTGTTCGGCGCCATGACCAAGGTGGGGCGCTGGAGCTTCTCGATCATCCAGGCCGTGGTCGCCGACTTGCCGGTGCCGGTCGCACCCAGCAGGACGACGTCCTTCTCACCTGCACGGATGCGCTTCTCCAGCTCGGCGATGGCCGCCGGCTGGTCGCCGCTGGGCTGGTAGGGGCTGACGACCTCGAAAGGCGCCACCGTGCGTTCGATCTTCGATACGGGCCGCATGGGTCAACCGTACGACCCCCCACTGACACTCACGCGCCCCCGCGGGCCGGCGGCGCGCTCCGGCCCCTCCCGGCCGCCCGGCCCGCCGTCATTCGTTCTGGTCCGTTTGTCGTAGTTCGGTGGCGGCTCAGTGATCTTCAACCCCATGATCGCGGTGAAGTGCATCGCCACAACGTCTGCCGCTCCGCACCCGTCTGACGCAGGAACAGGGCTCACGACCCGAGGAGAACGCACATGTACGTCCGACCCGCCGCCGCGGCCGCCGCCGCCGCATTCCTGGGCTTCACCCTCACCCTGCTGGGCGGGACGGCCTCGTACGCCGCCACCGATCCCGGATCCGCGACCGGGCCCGGAACCGGCACCGGCACCGGCACCGGCGCCGGCCGGGCCGCGCTGGGCGGCCCCGTCGTGTACGCCCACCGGGGGGCCTCCGCCTACGCCCCGGAGAACACCCTCGACGCGATCGACCTCGCGATGCAGATGGGCTTCGACTGGGTCGAGAACGACGTGCAGCGCACGAAGGACGGCGTGCTGGTGGTGATCCACGACGACACCCTGGCCCGGACCACCGACGTCGAGCAGCGGTTCCCGAACCGGGCGCCCTGGAAGGTCGGGGACTTCACCGCGGCCGAGATCGCCCAGCTGGACGCGGGCAGCTGGTTCGGCGACGAGTACACGGGGGCCTCCGTACCGACCCTGCGGCAGTACATCGACCGGGTCCAGCGCAACCAGCAGAAGCTGCTGCTGGAGATCAAGAAGCCGGAGCTCTACCCCGGGATCGAGGCGCAGACCCTGCAGGTGCTGGACGAGGCCGGCTGGCTCGACGAGCGGCACGTCACCAGGCGCCTGGTGGTGCAGAGCTTCAGCGCCGACTCCGTGCGCGTCGTGCACGGCCTGCGCCCGGACCTGGTGACGGCCTTCCTCGGCACCCCCACCGTGGCGGACCTGCCGCGCTACGCGGAGTTCACCGACCGCATCAACCCGTGGCACACGACGATCTCCGCCGACTGGGTCTCGGCCGTGCACGGCCTGCTCGGCGCGCACGGCAGGGCGATGGAGGTGGACACCTGGATCGTGGACGACGCGGCCACCGCCCGGAAGGTGCAGGACATGGGGGTGGACGGGATCATCACCAACGCCCCGGACGTGGTCCGGGACGCGGTCGGCGGATTCTGATCGGGCCTGCGTGCGGCCGGCGGGCGGGCACGCGCGCGATGTGGCCGACATCCACAACCCTGACCGCCGTGTCGGTCGGTGGTCGTACGGTGGACGCGTGGACAGCACCGAGCGGCCCCGCGGGCCGCACCTCGAATGGACCGTCGTCGCCGGCGACGGTGTCCTCGGCGGGCCCCTGCTCCTGGCCGCGACCCCGGAGGGGCTGGTCCGGGTCGAGTTCCATGCCGAGCCGGACCGGGTCGACAGGATGATCGGCCCGCTCGTCTCCCGGCTCGGCGCCGACGCCCGGCGTCCCGCGCCGGGCGAGGAAGTACTGCTGGCCGAGCCGATACGCCAGCTCACCGCGTACTTCGAGGGGTCGCTGCGGCGCTTCGAGCTGCCGCTGGACTGGCGTCTGAGCTCCGGCTTCAACCGACAGGTGCTCCTGGAGCTGGACCGCTCCGTGCCCTACGGATCGGTCGTCGGTTACGGGGAGCTGGCCGCCCGCGTCGGACAGCCGGGCGCCGCCCAGGCCGTGGGCAACGCCATGGGGTCGAACCCGCTGCCCCTGGTGGTGGCCTGCCACCGCGTCGTGGAGAACGACGGGGGCATCGGGGGATTCGGCGGCGGCGTGGAGACGAAACGGCAACTGCTCGCGCTGGAGGGCGTGCTTCCGCAGCCGCTCTTCTGAGCGGGACCCTGACCTGCGGACCTGTCCCGCGGGCCGGCCCGTCGAGCGGCCTCGGGACCGGCGGGAGCCCGGCGCACTCCCGGCCCGGCTCCTATCCGGTTCCGTCGCGCGGTAAGGGCCGGCACACTGCGGCGGTGAGTACTCCCGCCGCCGCACCCGGCCTCCCCGCGTCCCCCGCGCCCCGTGTCCCGCACCCGCGAAACCGGTCCACGCCGTGACCGCCGCGCCCGGCACCGACCGGCCCGTGCGGCCGATCGGCCCGCCCGAGCTGGCCCGGCTGCAGCGTCGCACCTCCCGGGTCCTCATGGCCGGCCAGGTCCTCGGCGGCCTCGGCGTACCGATCAGCATCGCCCTGGCCCCCGTACTCGCCACCGAGGTCAGCGGCACCGAGGCGCTGTCCGGCGTCGCTTCCACGGCCGCGGTGATCGGCACCGCCGTCGTCTCGCTGCCGCTCGCCGCGCTGATGAACGCGCGCGGCCGCCGCCCCGGCCTGGTCCTGGCCTACCTGATCGGCGCCGCCGGCGCGGGCCTGGTCGTGCTCGCCGCCACGATCCGGAGCTTCCCGCTGCTGCTGCTCGGCATGGCCGCCTTCGGCGCCGCCTCCTCGGCCAACCTGCAGGCCCGGTTCGCCGCCGCGGACCTCGCCGCCCCGGACCACCGCGCGCGGGCCATCTCGGTCGTGGTGTGGGCCTCGACCGTCGGCGCCGTGCTCGGGCCGAACCTGTCCGCGCCGGCCAGCCGTAGCTTCGCCGGTACCGCGATACCCGAGACGGCCGGCCCGTTCGTCTGGGCCGCCGCCGTCTTCCTGCTCACCGGCACGCTGATCGGCGTACTCCTGCGCCCCGACCCGTTGCTGACGGCCCGGGCGCTCGCCGCGCCCGAGGAGCAGACCCGCGAAGGACGCTCGCTGCGGGCCGGATTCGCCGCCGTGAAGGCCTCGCCGCGGGCCCGACTCGCCCTGCTCACGGTCGCCGTGTCGCACACCACCATGGTCTCGATCATGGTGATGACCCCGATGGACCTGAGCCACCACGGGGCCGGCCTCGAGCTCATCGGGCTGGTGATCAGCGGTCATATCGCGGGCATGTTCGCCTTCTCCCCCGTGATGGGCTGGCTCGCCGACCGGCTCGGCCGGCTCTCCGTGATCGGGCTGGCCGCGGGCCTGCTGTCGGTCGCCGCGCTGCTCGCCGGCACGGCCGGGCCCAGCCACGGGCGCAGCGCGCTCGGGCTCTTCCTGCTCGGCCTCGGCTGGTCCGCCGGGATGGTGTCGGGCTCTGCCCTGCTGACGGACTCGGTGCCGCAGCCCGCGCGGGCCGCCGTGCAGGGGCTGAGCGACCTCACGATGAACGCGGCCGCCGGTCTGGGCGGAGCGGCCGCCGGGCTGATCATGTCGGGCGCGGGCTACGGCTGGCTGAACGCCGTCGGGGCCGCGCTGCTGCTGCCGATGGCGGCGCTCGCGCTGTTCACGGCACGCCGCCACCCCGTGCCCGCGAAGGACGGGGTCAGTAGCTGATGTGGTAGGCCTTGCGCAGCGTCTCGTGCACGGTCCAGGTGGTCCGGTCGCCCTCGCGGAGCACGCAGGCGGAGCCGGGGCCGACCTCCAGCGTCGCGCCGCCCTCGACCTCGACGGTGGCGCGGCCGCTGACCACCACGAAGAGCTCGTTCGCCTCGACGTCGGTGACGACTCCGGGGGTGATCTGCCAGATCCCGCGCACCTGCTTGCCGTCCGCCGACTCCCACAGCACCTTGCCCGTCACGACGGGCTCGCCGGAGACGATCTGACCGGGGTCGAGGTCGTCCGCCTCCAGTTCGACGTCCGCGACGGAGACGGAGAAGGAGGCCGGGGCGGGACCGGGGGCGGCGGAGTGATCACTGGTGCTCATGGCGCGCCAGCCTAGTGCGGCCCACCGCACGGCGCGGTGACCACAGCGTCCAGCAACGGCCCGTCCGACGAGTCACCCTGTCCAGCGCCGTCGCGCCGGGCGTCCGTCATGGCGCGGCCGGGCGCCGGGCGGCGAGTACCGGCTGGTGGACGTGCGGGGCCTCGCTCCGCGGCCGTGCCCGGCGCAGCTCCCCGTACGGGCGGGTGGAGAGCAGCAGCCGTCCGCCGGGGCGCAGCACCCGCTGGGTTTCGGCCAGGGCCGCGCCCACGTCCTGGGCGGTCAGCAGGTGCGGCGGGCGTTGTCGGCGCAGACCACGGCGTCGAAGGAGGCGTCGGCGAAGGGCAGGGCCCGCATGTCGGCGGCCGCGACGGGCAGGGTGAGCGAGTGCCTGCCGGCCTCGCGGGCGGCGCGGGCCACGGAGACGGGGCTGAGGTCGGTCCCGGTGACCCGGTGGCCGAGCGCCGCGAGGCCCAGTGCCTGGGTTCCGATGCCGCAGGCGTTGTCGAGCACCGCGCGCGGGCCGGGTCCCGACGCGGCGGTGAGCAGGGTGTCGAGGGCCCGGCCCTGGCGGGTGACGCTCGCCTCCCAGTCCGCGTGGACGAGGTCGTAGCGGTCGGCCGGCTCGTCGTAGAACTCGTCGTAGAAGCCGCATGGGTCCATGGAGGAACGCTACTCGGACAGGTTGGGACGGGTGTGGCGGGAGAGAGTTTGGGGGCGTCAATCCCGTGCCATGGATGGGGACATGTCACAGCACAGAGCATCTGAGATCCCGGTCCTGTCGGCGGAGGTACGTGAGGCGCTCGCCCGGGGGAAGCCCGTGGTGGCCCTGGAGTCGACGATCATCGCCCATGGCCTGCCCCGCCCCCGCAACCTGACGGTGGGCCTCGAACTGGAGGCCGTGGTCCGCGCGGAGGGTGCGGTTCCGGCGACGATCGCGGTCGTGGACGGGGTGGCGTACGCGGGCCTGGACAAGGCGCAGCTGGAGCGGATCGCTGGCGGCGAGGGCGTACGCAAGCTCGGCCACCGGGATCTGGCGCCCGCGCTGGCGACGGGGGCGACCGGGGCGACGACGGTGTCCGCGACCGCCTTCCTCGCGGCCCGGGCGGGCCTACGGGTCTTCGCCACGGGCGGACTGGGCGGCGTACACCGGGAATGGGCACGGACGCAGGACGAGTCGGCGGACCTGTCGCTGCTGGCACGGACGCGGATCACCGTGGTGTGCGCGGGGGTGAAATCGATCCTGGACGTGCCCGGCACGCTCCAGCGGCTGGAGACGCTCGGCGTGGGGGTGCTCGGCTACGGGACGGACCGCTTCCCCGGGTTCTACCTGGCCGACTCGGGCGAGCCGGTGGACTGGACGGTGCATGGGCCCGAGGAGGTCGCGGCGGTGATGGCCGCCCAGGACGCGCTGGGCGGTGCCGACTCGGCGCTGCTGGTGGCCAATCCGGTGGCGCGGGAGGAGCAACTGGATCCGGAGCTGCACGATCGGGTGCTGGCGGAGGCGCTCGCCGAGTGCCGCGAGCGCGGGATCACGGGGCAGGCGGTGACACCGTTCCTGCTGGGGTTCCTGGTACGGGCGACGGGCGGGGCCTCGCTGGAGGCGAACCTGGCGGCGGTACGCGGCAACGTGCGGCTCGGCGCCCGGATCGCGGGGGCCTGGGCGGCGCGGGCATGACCGGGCCGGGGGCGTTGCTCGTCGTCGGGGACGTGGTGACGGACGTGGTGGCCATACATCCGGAGCCGCTGGCTCCGGCCACCGACACGGCTGCCCGGATCCGGACGCTGCCGGGCGGGGCCGGGGCCAACGCGGCCTGCTGGGCGGCCCGTACGGGGACCGCGGAGGTACGGCTCCTGGCGCGGGTGGGTGCCGAGTCGGCGCGCTGGCACGAGCGGGCGCTCGTGGACGCGGGGGTCCGGCCGCGGTTGGTGATCGACGCCCAGGAGCCGACCGGGACGGTGGTGGCGCTGGTCGGCAAGGACGCGGAGCGGACGTTCCTGACCGACAGCGGGGCCTCGCTGCGCCTGTGCCCCGCCGACTGGACCCCCTCCTTGCTGGACGGGGCGGCCCATCTGCACCTGTCCGGTTATCTGTTCTTCGCCGACAGCAGCCGGGAGCTCGCCATGGTCGCGCTGCGGGCGGCCCGGACGCGGGGGGTGTCGGTGAGCGTGGACCCCGCCTCGGCCGGATTCCTGACCGGTCTCGGGCCGCAACGCTTCCTGGACGCCGTGGCGGGGGTGGACGTGCTGCTGCCGAACGAGGACGAGGCCCGGCTGCTGGCCGGGCTGCCGGAGCCGACGGGGGTGGCCCGGGCGGCGACGGAGCTCAGTCGGCGGGTGCCGCTGGTGGTGATGACCCGGGGCGCGGCCGGGGCGCTGATCGCCGAACGCGGCCGGGTGACCGCCGAGGTCGAGGCGGAGCCGGTGGAGGCGGTGGACTCCACCGGCGCGGGAGACGCCTTCACCGGGGGCTTCCTCGCGGCCCGACTGGACGGCGCGGACCCGGCGGAGGCGGCCCGGGCGGGATGCCGGGCCGCGGCCCTGGCGGTGACCCGGCAGGGCGGTCGGCCGTAGGGACGTCGACCGTAGGGATGTGGGGCCTGGTGCCGGGCCTGGGGATGTCGGGCCTGGGATGGCGGGCCGACGGGGCCGTCCCGCCCGATCCCGGCCCGTCCCGTTCGTCCTCCGTCCGCTCCGTTCACTCCGTCCGGGCCCGACCCGTCAGCGGCTCCGGATGCCGGTCCACGCGGGGTGTCGGGGGTCGTCGGCCCGGACCACCGCGTCGGCGGCCGACGCCGGGTCGGTGTCGGCCTCGTAGCGCGTGAAGGCGGGCAACGTCCAGCGCGCGGACTCCTCGGTGCGGCGGGCGAGCGCGCCGGCGGAGAGCCGGATGTGGACGCTCAGGTCGAAGGGGAACCAGTGGCCCAGCAGCAGCGGGCCGTGCACCAGCAGCACGCCGCCGGGCGGGAGTTCGACGTACGGGCTGCGGGTCGCCCGGTCGGTCACCGGGTCCCAGAGGTCCGGCAGTACCCGGCCGGTGCCCCCGGGGTCGGTCGGGCCGAAGACCTCCCGCCAGAGCGCGGCCGTGTCGTACCAACCGCCGAGGTAGGAGTCCACGTCCTGCCGGCCGAACTCGAAGCGGAGGGAGGCCGGCCGCAGGAATCCCTCGGTCGACACCACCAGGGACGGGCGTCCGCGTTGCCGCACTGCTTCGGCCACTTCACCGGCGAGGACGCCGGTACCGGCGGCGGGGGCGCCGTCGATGCCCACCCGCTGCCAACCGTCCCGCTCATGAACGTCGTCGAGGTGACCGGCGAGCCGCTCGGCCATCCGCTGCCATGTGATCGCTTCCCACTGCACGGGCCCATTGTCAGTGGTGGGCCGTAGCGTTTTTCACGAGGGATCACCGGCCGAAAGGGAGCCGGCGGCGCTGCCTTTGGGGAGAGGTTTGTCATGGCTCGGGAGACGACGTATCTGGAGCTGTCGCAGGACGACGGCGCGGCGCACAAGTTCTACGAGGTGACCGTCGACGGCACGGCCGTGTCCGTGCGGTACGGGCGCATCGGTGCGGACGGCCAGTTGCAGACCTCCGCGTTCCCGAGCGTCGAGAAGGCCCGGGCGGCCGCCGCGAAGAAGGTCGGGGAGAAGGTGCGCAAGGGGTACGCCCCGGCGGTACGGGGGCAGCGCGCCGCCCGGTCGGTGACCCGCCGCCAGGTGACCTCGGCGCCTTCGACGGCGCGTGCGGTGGCCCCGGTGCTGTGGCGCTTCCGGACCGGTTCGTCGGCCTTCGGAATCCACGTGGACGAGGACCGCTGCTGGGTCGGCAACCAGGCGGGCGACGTCTACAACCTGAGCCACGGCGGCGAGGTGTTGGCCCGGTATTCGCTGCCGGACGGGGTGAAGTGCCTGGTGGCGGACGAGTTCTGGATATACGCGGGCTGTGACGACGGCACGGTGTACGACCTGTCGTCGAAGGTGCCCTTCGGGGCCTACGCGATCGCCGCGGACGTGGACATCTACTGGCTGGACATCCACGAGGGCGTGCTGAACGTGTCCGACGCGAACGGCGGCCTGACCGTCATCGACCACGAGGACGAGCACCAGTGGTCACGGAAGTCCGGCGGCCACGGCGCCTGGATGGTCCGGGCCGACGAGCGGGCGGTCTTCCACGGGCACAGCGGCGGTGTGACGGCGTACGCGGCGGACGGCACCGGGCAGTTGTGGCACACCAAGACCCCTGGCGGGGTGCTGTTCGGCTGGCAGGAGGACCACGCGGTGTACGCGGGGACGGCCCGCAACACCGTGCAGCGGCTCTCGAAGGCGACGGGGGCGGTGGAGGCCTCCTACGCCTGCGACGCGGCGGTGTACTCGTGCGCGACCTCGCCCGACGGACGGCACGTCTTCGCGGGCGACTCCTCCTCCTCGGTCTACTGCTTCGACGCGGACGGCCGGCGCCTGTGGAAGCTGGGGACGGGCGGCGGATCGGCCCTGTCCATGCAGTACCTGGACGAGCGGCTGTACCTCGTGACCACCGACGGGTCGCTGGTCTGCGTGGACGCCACCGAGCAGGCGATCGCGGCGGCCCAGCAGGGTTCGGTGCCCGCGCCGAAGGACGTGAAGTCGGCGGCCGCGCTCCCGGTGTTCACACCGGCCGCGTCGGCCTCGGCGGTGGCGACGGTCTCGATGGCGGCGGTGACCGCCGACCCGGCGGGCGGCGTGGTGGTGGAGTGCGTGCAGCAGGGTGGCCGGATCCGGGTGCAGGTGGTGTCGGGCGGCTTCGAACCCACGTGGAACGTGCAGTTCCCGCGCGGGATACGGGAGGCGGGCGCCCGGTACGTGGTGGACGGGTTGCACGCGGCCTCGGGCGGCTTCTACCGGGTCCGCGGGGAGATACGCCGACTGGTGTGAGCCCCCGCCGGCCGCGGGCCGGACCGTGGCCGGGTCGTCCCGGGTGACCGTGGCCGGGTCGTCCGGGTCGGTCGGGGTGGCCGGGTTCAGCGGGCGTGCTGCCCGCAGAGCGCCCGCGGGACGCCGGCCGGGGCCGGGGTGGGTATCGCGAAGGGCGTTCCGGCCGGGAGCGAGGGGGTCACGTGGAGCACGACCGGCTCGGTGCCGAGGTTGTGGCCCAGGTGTATGTGTCCGATGCCCGCGGGTTCCACGAAGGTGGTCCCGGCCGGGTGCACCTCGACGGTGCGGTCGTGCAGGACCCGGGTGAGGGTCCCCGCCAGGACCACCGCGTCCAGCCTGACCCGGTGGAAGTGCCAGCCGGTGCAGCCGCCCGGCGGGATGACTATCTCCCGGCCGGCCGGGAGCGTGGCCACGCATGCCCCGCCCGGCCGTGGCGTCATCGCCTGCCACCCACCCATGTGCTCCTCCTCGGCGGACCTCCTGTGGTCCACCGCCCCACGGTAAAAGGGCCGCGAGGCATCCAGGAACACTCGACGAAACATCAACATGCCGTCTCCACCAGGTGATATGAGGGTCGTACAGCGGTATCACACGTCTATGAGCCTGGTGGTTTTCGAATCGCTGAAGCAGATCCACTGCGCCGACTGCCGACAGGGCCCGCTGCGGCACCTCGTCCGTGAGTCCGGCGTGCCCCGCTGCCTGGACTGTACGGATCTCGGCCATCTCGTGTATCTCCCGCGAGGGGACACGGCGCTCACCCGCCGCTCCCGCGAAGCCAGTTCACTGTGCGCCGTCGTCGTGCGCTTCAACAAGCGCCGGCACCGCTACGAGCGCCTGGGCCTCCTCGTGGAGGAGGCCGCCCTGGCCGGCGCGGAGCGCGCCTGTCTCGCGGACTCGGAGGCGCGGGCGCGCCGTCGGGAGCGCGACCGGCGGCGGCGTGCGGCCGAGGACACCCGGTTCACGGCGGCCTTCGCCGCCGAGATCGTGCGGCTGTTCCCCGGATGTCCGGCGGACCGGGCCGTGGCGATCGCCACGCATGCCTCGGTGCGCGGCAGCGGCCGGGTGGGCCGGAGCGCGGCCGGCCGTGCCCTCGACGAACTGGCGGTCTCCGTCGCGGTCCGGGCGGCGGTGCGGCACACCGACACCGAGTACGACGCCCTGCTGATGGCGGGGGTCCCGCGGTTCGTGGCCCGCGCCCGGCTGGCTCCGCGGATCGACGCCATCCTGGACGGGTGGCGCACCCCGCCCCCGGGGCACGTGTCCGTGCCCGCCCCGGACCGCTCGTCCTGAACCGCTCAGTTGAGGCGGAAGCGACGGTAGAGAAGCATCCCGCCGAGGAGGAGCGCGCCACCGCTGGGCAGCAGGTATCCGACGCCGTCCGACCCGGTGTGGGCGAGGGCCTCGTGCTGCGGGGCCTCGGGCGGGGTGACCGGCGCGGTCGGCACGGTCGGGACGACCGGGACGACCGGGGTCACCGGCTTCTCGACGACCGGCGGCTGGACGGGCTTGCCGACCGTCGGCACCTCGCCGTTGACGGACGTGTTGCCCACCGAGGGGTTGCCGATGCCGACCACGTTCACCGAGTTGCCGCTGATGTTCAGCGGGAGGTCGACGGGGAGCTGGATCCCGTTGCCGGACAGCACTCCCGGTGAATCCTTTCCGCTTCCCTCGGCGACGGACCCGCCGCTGCTCCCGCCCGCCGGTTTCGAGGAGTGGGTGGACCCGGAGGTCGCGTGCCCACCGCCACCGCCCGGCGACTGGTTGCTACAGCGGTTCCCTGCGGCCGGGTTGAGCACGCCGACCACATTCACGGTGTTCCCGCACGCGTTCACGGGAAGGTTCACCGGCAGTTGTACGAGGTTTCCGGACAGCAGTCCCGGCGAGCGCTCGGCCCGACCACTCGCGTCCGCATCGGCGTGCGCGAGGCCGCCCACACCCGCGACCGCCAGTCCGCCGCCCGCAACCATCGCCGCGATCAAGCCATTCCGACGACTGTGACGCATCAGTTTCCCTGCCTTCCGGAGAAGTTCGCGGGCAATGTCCCCGCACCGGAACAACGCTCCGACCCCATTCGGGTTATAGGGACGGTAGGCATTTCACTCAAACGTGTACTGGGTACTGGGTACTTCATGACCGATCGCCCGCTGCTCCTCCTCGACGTGGACGGCCCCCTCAACCCGTTCCGCTCCGCCCTGGCCGGATTGCGCGGCTACCGCAGCCACCGGATGTGGCCCGACGTCTGGCTCTCCTACCGCGATCCGGAGTCCCGCAAGGCCCGGCGCGGCGCCCGCGTGCGCCTTCACCCCTCCCACGGGGCCCGGCTGCTGGCCCTGCCCTTCGAGCTGACCTGGGCCACCGCCTGGACGCACCAGGCCAATACGATGATCTCCCCGCACATCGGGCTGCCGGGCGACCTCACCGTCGTCGAGTGGCCCGAGCTCTTCGCCGACGACCCCGACGGCCTCTCCTGGAAGACCCGCCACCTCCGCGACTGGGCCGCCGGCCGGCCCTTCGCCTGGGTCGACGACATGATCACCCCGCGCGACCGTGCCTGGGTCGCCGAGCACCATCCGGCCCCGGCCCTCCTGCTGCACATCCACCCGCGCCACGGCCTCCGCGACCGCGACTTCACCGCCCTGACCCGCTGGGCGGAGGGCATCAGCGCCGCAGAGCGCTGACCGGGTCCGCGGAGGGGTGGCCCACCGGCCACCAGTCCTGGTCGCCGAGGCGGTCCTCGTAGCCGTACCAGAGCCCCTCACGGCCGAGGCGGAGCTGACGGTCGAGCATCGTCAGGCGGTTGCGGTCGGGTCGGAAGGAGCCCTGGTCGGCGGCGAGCAGGGCCGGGCGAGCCCGGTCGAAGGGGCCCGCCGGCGGATCCCAGGGCTCTTCGAGGGCGTCCAGGGCCGGGCGTCCGCCCTGGCGCCAGGCCGCGGCGGCCCGGGCGAGATCGGTGGTGGTGCGGCCGGTGGCGCGGGCCAACTCCCGGTACAGAGTGCGGGCCGTGCCGGTCAGGCCCGCCGTGGGGTGCGCGGACGCCAGCCGGACGGCGTCCTGCCACACCGTGAGCCCGGCGATCGGATCCTCGCCGGTGGTGAGGAGGGCCAGGGCGCGGGCGGCCGCGTCGGAGGCGAGCTGGTCGAGGGCCAGCGGGTCCGGCGCCGCCGGGTCGGCGGGGTAGGCGGGCGGAAGACCCACAGCGGTGGGCACGGGGAGCGGCGCGGGCAGCAGCGGCAGACCGGTACGGGCGAGCGCCGCCCGGGCCGGAACGCCGGGGAAGCCGGGCGCCGCGTCCGGCTGTTCGCGCGCCGCGTGGGCGGCGTTGCGGCGGGTGAGCTCGTCGAGCAGCTCCCGCTCGCCACGGCCGCGCAGGAGCAGCAGGACGAAGGGGTCCTCGTCCAGGAGGCGGGCCGCCCGGTAGCAGAGGGCCGCCGCGTGCTTGCACGGCGGACGCCCGAAGTCGGGGCAGGAGCAGTGCGGGACGAGCTCGCCCACCCCGGGCAGGACGGCCCCGGCGAGCGACTGCGGGACCTCCCGTTCCAGCAGGGCGGCGAGCGCCGCGGGGTCGGCCGCGACCGTCTCCAGCAGGTCGTTCCACTCGGGGTCGGTGAAGGCGGGCAGGGTCAGCTCGGTGCGGTACGGGCGGGGCCGGCTGCCCCGGACGTACGCGACGATCCGGCCGGGGGTGACGGTGACCGCGCTGACGCGTCCCCCGTCCGCGTACGTACGCCCCCGGGCCAGGCGGGCCCCGTCGCGGGAGACCTCCTCCAGCGCCGACACCCAGGCCCGGCCCCACCAGCTGACCGCCTCGGCCCCGGCGGGCACGGTCTCGAAGGTGCGGCGGCGGTCGTCCCGCGCGGTGATCATCCGGGCCTCCGCAGGGAGACGAGGTCGGCCAGCTCGCGGTCGGTCAGCTCGGTCAGCGCCGACTCCCCGGAGCCCAGGACGGCGTCGGCCAGGGCCCGCTTCGCCTCCAGCATCTCGGCGATCCGGTCCTCGACGGTGCCTTCGGCGATGATGCGGTGGACCTGGACGGGCTGGGTCTGGCCGATGCGGTAGGCGCGGTCGGTGGCCTGTTCCTCGACGGCCGGGTTCCACCAGCGGTCGAAGTGGATGACATGTCCGGCCCGGGTGAGGTTCAGCCCGGTGCCCGCCGCCTTCAGGGACAGCAGGAAGACCGGGACCTCGCCCGCCTGGAACCGGTCGACGAGCTCCTCACGGCGCGGCACCGGCGTCCCCCCGTGCAGCAGCTGCGAGCTGACCCCACGGGCCCGCAGATGCCGCTCGATCAGGCGGGCCATCGTCACGTACTGGGTGAAGACCAGCACCGAGCCGCCCTCCGCCAGGATCGTGTCCAACAACTCGTCCAGCAGGGCGAGTTTGCCCGAGCGGTGCGGGATCCGGGGCTGCTCCTCCTTCAGGTACTGCGCGGGGTGGTTGCAGATCTGCTTGAGCGAGGCCAGCAACTTCATGATCATGCCGCGCCGTTCCATGCCCTCGCTCGACTCGATCACGGCCATCGCCTCGTCCACCGCCGCCCGGTAGAGCGAGGCCTGCTCCCGGGTGAGGGAGACCGGATGGTCGGTCTCCGTCTTCGGGGGCAGCTCGGGCGCGATCCCGGGATCGGACTTCTTGCGGCGCAGCAGGAACGGCCGGACGAGCGCGGACAGTCGGGCGACCGCCGCCTCGTTGCCGCCGTCCTCCTCGTTCTGGTGCTCCACCGGGCGGGCGTGGCGGGCCCGGAAGGCGGTGAGCGGGCCCAGCAGCCCCGGCGTGGTCCAGTCGAGCAGCGCCCACAGCTCGGAGAGGTTGTTCTCCACCGGGGTACCGGTCAGCGCCACCCGGGCCGGCGCCGGCACCGTGCGCAGCGCCTTCGCGGTCGCCGAATGCGGATTCTTGACGTGCTGCGCCTCATCGGCGACGACCATGCCCCAGCTCTGCTCGGCGAGCAGGGCGGCACTGGCGCGCATCGTCCCGTACGTGGTGAGGACGAAACCGCCCGCGCAGGACGTCAGGTCCTCGGTGCTGCGGCCGTTGCCGTGGAAGCGGCGCACGGGCGTGCCGGGGGCGAACTTCTCGATCTCCCGCTGCCAGTTGCCGAGGAGGGACGCGGGGCACACCACGAGGGTGGGCTCCGGCCGGTCCCGGTGCAGGTGCAGCGCGATCAGCGTGACGGTCTTGCCCAGGCCCATGTCGTCGGCGAGGCAGCCGCCGAGGCCGAGGGAGGTCATCAGGTCCAACCAGGCCAGGCCGCGCGCCTGGTAGTCGCGCAGGGTGGCCTTGAGGGCGGGGGGCTGCGGCAGCGGGGCCTGCTCCCGCGTCAGCCGGTCGCGCAGGGCGGCCAGCGCGCCCACCGGTACCGCTTCGACGGTCGTGCCGTCGATCTCGGCGGTTCCCGTGAGTACGGTGGCCAGGGCGTCGACCGGGTCCAGGACGCCCAGCTCCCGCTTGCGCGCCTTGCGCACCAGTTCCGGGTCGACCCGCACCCATCGGTCGCGCAGCCGGACGACGGGCCGGTGCGCCTGGGCCAGCGCGTCCATCTCCCCCGGGGTGAGCCGGTCGCCGCCCAGGGCCAGCTCCCAGGAGAAGGCGAAGAGGTGCTCGGCGTCGAAGAAGGCGGTCCCGTCGGTCGCGGAACCGGGGGCGGTGGACCGGACGACGGCGGTCGCCGACAGCGTACGAGCCAGCTCGCGCGGCCAGTGGACCAGGACCCCGGCGGCAGCCAGTCGGCTCGCGGCCACCCCCAGCAGGTCCTCCAGCTCCGGATCGGACAGGGCCAGGGCGTCGGGCACGGGCTGGTCCAGGAGGCGCAGCAGCGGCGGCCAGACCCGGGCGGCCCGACGCAGCGCGAGCACGGCGTCGATCCGGGCGCGCGGGCCGAACCCGGCCGCGGCCGTGCCCGCCCACAGCTGCCCGGCGTCGGTGACCAGCGTCGGATCGGGGAGGCTGTGCACCTGGACGACGGCGGCCCCGGCCCGCCGGGTGTCGGCCTCCTCGGCCTCGTCGAAGAGCCGGAACGAGGACAGGTCCAGCCGGAGCGAGATCCCGACGCCGGTGTCCGAGCCGGCCGCGACCTGCGCGGCCCAGTCCTGTATCCCGGGCACCTGCTGCGGCTCCCGCGCGGCGAACGGCCGCCCGGCGGCCACGGCGGCGGCCGGGGTGCGGGGCAGCCCGTCGGCGACGGCGTCGAGGAACGCGCGGACCAGCGCCTCCGGTTCGGGCAGTTGGAGCGGGCGGCGACCGGCGAGCGGCGTCGCGTACCCCTCGTGCGGCAGCGCGGCGGCGATCGCGCGGAGGTGGTCGATGTCGGCGGCGTCGAGCGGACCGGCCCGCCAGGCGTCGACGCCTTCGGGGGTGAGTCCGGGCAGGAGCCGGCCACGGGCGGTGAGGGTGAGTGCCTGCCGGGCGGCGGTTCCCCAGGCGCGGGTGGCGGGGTGCGCGGCGGGGCTGTGGGGCGCCTGCGCGAGCAGGGGCAGGGCGGCGGCGACGGAGAGGGTCACCGCGGGCACGGTCCGACTGCGGACCCCGTCACCGTGCGGACGCACGACGGTGAGCGGCACCGGCGTGCCCGCCTCGGGCAGGGCGTCCCCGTCGGGCGACCAGAAGGCGACGCGCCCCTCGCGGGGAACGGCGGCGGGCAGGAAGACGGCGGCGTGCCGCAGCAGCGCGGTGGCCTGCGGCGGCGAGGAGCGCCGCGGCCGTGCTTGTGTCTGTCCTTGCGCGTGCGTCTGTCCTTGCGCGCGCGTCTGTGTCTGCGCGTGTGCCTGTGCCGGCGCCTGCTGTGTCATGGTGTGTCCCCCTCCCCGTCTGCCCGTCGATGGCCTGCCGAATCTGCCGGTCCCCTCTGCCGACGAGTCTAGGCGCCACCACCGACAACACCCTCTGACCTGCGGTTCAGCGGGCCCAGCGACCCTGCTCCAGCGCGTACCCGTACACGGGCCGACCGGTGGCGGCGCTCGTGCGCAGCGGCCGCCCGGCGTCGTCGATGCGCAGGGTGCCCGACCCGGACGGGCCGGTCCATCGGAGGTCGAGGGACCAGTCGCAGTCGCATCCCGTGGTGGCCGCCTCCACCCGTAGGACGACCGGCTCGGACGCCGAGACGCGCAGGGGGAAGGCGGGTGCGGGCAGCGGGTCGCCGCCGTCGTTCCCGGCGACGGGTCGGGCCAGCGGGCGCGGCGCGTCCAGATTGACGGCGAACGCGGCGGGGGTGAGCCCGCCGCCGCAGCCCTGCGACATCTGGAAGACGTTCCAGGCCGGTGGCTTGCGGCGGGCGGCCACCCGTACCTCCAGGTCCTCCAGGACCACGGCGCCCTCGTCCGTGCCGTGCAGGGTCACTTCCACGATCTGCGACCCGGCGTGCACCGCGCCCTGCGCCGACGCCCACGCCGGTGCGTCCGCCTCCACGGGCGGCGGGGGCACCGATCCGGGAGCGCGCTCGCTCAGGTAGGCGTGATCGCAGCCGGCGGTCCACACGTGCGACCGCACCGCCGCCTTCAGGGGCGCGCCCGGTGCCCGACCCGGACCCGACTGCGACGGTGACACGAAGGTCCGGCCGGGCGCCGGGGCCGTCGCCCCGGACGACTCCGCCGACCCTGCCGGTGGCGTCGGTTCCGGTACGCCCGTCGCCGCCGGTGCCGAGGCGGACCCCGAAACCGACCCCGACCCCGACCCCGACCCCGGGGACAGCGGAGCACGCGTACCGGCGCCCGCCCCCGTGCCCGTACTTCCTCCCGTGTGCGGCGAGCCCCGCTCGGGGCCCGCCGCCGCCAGCAGGGCCACGGCCACCGCCCCGACCGTCACGCCCGCCGCGGCGACCACGGCCGCCCGACGCCGATACCAGGCCCCCCGGGCCACCGGATCGGGCTCGGGCTCGGGCTCGGGCGACACCACCACGGTCGGCGCCGGCTGGGCCACAGGCTCCGGCTCCGGCTCCGGCTCCGGCACGGGAGGCTCCGGCTGCGCCGCCGCTCCGGCGCGCCGCCGCGCGTCCGCCAGCAGCCACGCCCGGTGCAGGTCCACCGCCTCCCCCTGTGTCGCCC
The DNA here is from genome assembly GCF_043201215.1 of Streptomyces sp. NPDC048331. Classification (NCBI taxonomy): domain Bacteria; kingdom Bacillati; phylum Actinomycetota; class Actinomycetes; order Kitasatosporales; family Streptomycetaceae; genus Streptomyces; species Streptomyces sp. NPDC048331. The sequence continues at coordinate 169,761 of NZ_JBICYT010000012.1, forward strand.
CGCAGGCCCGGGCGAAGCGGTCCACCACCGCGAACTCCGCCGGCAGCGCCTCCCCGTTGCAGTACCGGTGCAGCGTCGACGTACTCGTGTGCAACCGGCGCGCCAAAGCCCCGTAACTGAGCCCGGCACGCTCCTTCAGCTCCCGCAGCAACCGTGCGAAATCCTCGGCCTCGCTCACGCTCTCCCCCGTTCCGCGTCCCGCGACCGCGTTCCATGCCTGAGGTGTTCCCCCAGGTGACGGCGCGTACGGCCGTTCCAGCGTCCCGGATCTGTCGCGATCCGTCGCCCGCCACGCCGTCCGGGGAACAGGCTCGTCAGGCACACACCACCACAGCACTCACGACTCACGGGGAGAACCGACCATGTTCCGACGTTCCGGCACCGCCACCACGCTCACCACGGCACTCGTCGCGGCAGCGGCCGCCCTCGTCCTGACCGCCTCCACCTCCGCCGCGGCCGCCACCGCGCCCGGCTTCCTGGCCGGCGCCGACCTTCCGCCCCACCCGACCTCGCCCTGGTACGCGGGGGCGGTCACCAAGGGGCTGCCCGAGACCGCGCCGTTCTGCCTGGAGGGCGTCCTTCCGGCGGCAAGCGGCTGGCACCGCGTCTTCGGCACGGAGTACGACACCGGCGCCGTGCAGGTCTCCGTACGCTCCGCCTCGCCCTCGGCGGCGGCCAAGCTCGCCGGCACCCTGGAGCGCAAGGTCGCCGCCTGCGCCGCCGACTGGCTGCGCACGACCCCGGGCGGCACCGCCTCCTGGCAGGACTACGGCACGCTTCCCGTCGAGGAGGGCGCTCACGTCTACGGGGTCCACACCTCGATCCCCGAGTCCGAGCCCGGTGTGCACCTGTTCGGGATCGGGCGCGACGGCTCCACCGTGACGGTCGTGCAGTGGGGCCAGATGGGCGACCTGTCGCATGCCCCGGTCGCCGACTTCAAGAAGACGACCACCAAGGCCGTGAACAAGCTCAACCCCTGACCGCGAGGGGGTGGGACCATGGACAGGAGAGGCGATGTCCATGCGTTCCGGGAACGAGCCGGTGACCGCGCGCAGTCCGCTGCGGCTGCGGTTCTGGCTGGGTGTCTGGGGGCTGGTCTGGGCTGCCGCCGGCACGGCCTTGTTCTCGCTGGTTGGCCGTCCTGGGTGGGCGGCCGCCTGCGGGGCGCTGGCGGTGGTCGTGGCCGTGGACCTTTTCATGATCGTGCGCCATATCCACCAGGGGCCGCACTACCAGCCCGGCCCGGACATCCCGCCGTACGAGCCGCCCCGCGACCGGTGAGTCACGCGGGGTCGGCCGCGGCCCGGCCGCCCGCGTCAGGGCCCTCGAAGCGGGCCGCCGCCAGGTACTCGGGTTGCGGGTCGAGGGCCGCGGCGAGGCGGAAGTGCTTGCGCGCCTGCTCGGGCCGGCCGGAGCGCTCGAACGTACGGGCCAGCGCGAAGTGCGCGAAGGCGTTGTCCGGCTCCCGCTCCAGCACCAGCTCGAACTCCAGCTCGGCCGGTCGCAGTTGCGCCGCCGCGAAGAAGGCCCGGGCGCGCAGCAGCCGGGCCGCCGTGTTCTCCGGGTGGGCGGCTATGACCGAATCGAGCAGCTTGACCGCGCCGCGCGGGTCGCGGGCGGCGAGCAGCTGCTCGGCGGCCCGGTAGTCGATGACGTGGGTTTCCGGGCTGGACGGTGTGGGGCGCGCGGTCTCGGACACGTTCGAAATCCTTCCCTCTCCGGGCGCGTTCAACGCCCCCGCCCCACCCGCTATTCCATGCACACGTCAGGCGGTCCCGCCCGCCGCCCGCGCCGTGAGCTCGTCCCACACCTTGCGCACCTGCGGTTCCAGCGCCTCCAGCGGCCCGTCGTTGTCGATCACGAGGGTCGCCACCGCGAGCCGCTGCTCCCGCGTTGCCTGCGTGGCCATCCGGGCCCGCGCCTCGTCCTCGGCCATCCCGCGCAGCGCGGTCAGCCGTGCCAACTGCGTCTCCGGTGTCGCGTCCACCACGACGACCAGGTCGTAGAGGGGCGCCAGGCCGTTCTCCGTGAGCAGCGGTACGTCGTGCACCACGATCGCGTCGGCCCCCGCGGCTGCTTCCAGCTCCGCCGACCGGGCACCCACCAGGGGGTGCACGATCGCGTTCAGCGTCCGGAGCTTCGCCGGGTCCGCGAACACGATGGACCCCAGCTTCGGGCGGTCCAGCGCCCCCTCCGCGGTCAGCACCGACTCCCCGAAGGCCGCGACGACGGCCGCGAGCCCCGGCGTACCGGGCTCCACGACCTCGCGCGCGATCCGATCGGCGTCGACGACGATCGCCCCGTACCCCGCCAGCAGTCGCGAGACCTCGCTCTTGCCGGCACCGATTCCGCCCGTCAGGCCTACTTTCAGCATGCCCCGCAGCATAGGGGGCCCCACCCGTACGTCAGTTCTCGCCCTCGCGCTCGGCCAGGAACCGCTCGAACTCGCGGCCGATCTCGTCCGCCGACGGCAGCTCCGCCGGCTCGGCGATCATGTTGCCGCGGGTCTCGGCGCCGGCGGCCGCGTCGTACTGGTGCTCCAGCCCCTGCACCAGGGCGACCAGCTCCTCGTCGCCCTCGCGGATCTGTCGGTCGATCTCCGTCTGGGTGCGGTGCGCCTCGGTGCGCAGGGCGTGCGCCACGGCCGGCAGGACCAGCCCGGTGGCCGCGGTGATCGCCTCCAGCACGGTCAGCGCGGCGTCCGGGTACGCGGAGCGCGCGACGTAGTGCGGTACGTGCGCGGCGACACCCAGTACGTCGTGCCCGGCCTGGGCCAGGCGGAACTCCACCAGGGACTCCGCGCTGCCCGGTACCTGGGCCTCGTCGAAGGGGCTGCGGTGGCCCGGCATGAGGTCGGTGCGGTTGCCGTGCGGGGTGATTCCGACGGGTCGGGTGTGCGGGACGCCCATCGGGATGCCGTGGAAGTTGACCGAGAGCCGAACGCCGAGGCGCTCGACGATCTGCCGGACGGCGACGGAGAAACGCTCCCACTCCACGTCCGGCTCCGGGCCGGACAGCAGCAGGAAGGGCGCTCCGGTGGCGTCCTGGACGAGCCGGACCTCCAGCCGGGGCTCCTCGAACTCCGTCCAGTGGTCGCGCTGGAACGTCAGCAGCGGGCGCCGGGCCCGGTAGTCCACCAGTCGGTCCGCGTCGAAGCGGGCGACCACCTGGTGGGGCAGGGTGTCCAGGAGCCGCTCGACGATCTGCTCGCCGGCCTCACCCGCGTCGATGTACCCCTCGAAGTGGTACAGCATGACCAGCCCGGCCGAGTCCTGGGCGACCGCCAGGTCGGCCACCGCCAGGCCCTTGGCATCCCATTCGTACAAACCCTGTGGATCAAGCACCGTCACCACTCCTCCTCGCCTCGTTCTCAGCCAAGAACGTTCAAGGTCGTCCGGCCATTCCCCAGTTGGCCGCATTCACAGGAACGCAATGGAGGAGGGCGGCGGCGGAGAGCGGCCGGCGGAGGGCTTCGCAGGGGTGGCGGATCTCTCGGGGAGGAGCGGGCGGGGGAACGCGGTAAGGCCCGCCCCCCGAGGGGGACGGGCCTTACCGTTCAACGCAGTTCAGCTCTGCTCACACCGGAGTGTGATGCGCGCTGCGATCAGCTCTGGCCGCCGGCCAGCTTCTCGCGGAGCGCGGCCAGGGCCTCGTCCGACGCCAGGGCGCCAGAGGTCTCGTCCGACTCCGAGGAGTACGAACCACCCGAGATGCCCGCACCGGCGTTGCCACCACCGGCGGCCGGGGCGGCAGCGCCCTCGGCAGCGGCGGCCTCGTCGGCCTCGCGGCTCTTGATGACCTGAGCCTGGTGCTGCTCGAAGCGCTGCTGCGCCTCGGCGTACTGGGTCTCCCAGGCCTCGCGCTGCTTGTCGAAGCCCTCGAGCCAGTCGTTGGTCTCGGGGTCGAAGCCCTCGGGGTAGATGTAGTTGCCCTGGTCGTCGTAGGACGCGGCCATGCCGTACAGGGTCGGGTCGAACTCGACCGACGCCGGGTCGGCACCGAAGGACTCGTTGGCCTGCTTCAGCGACAGCGAGATCCGGCGACGCTCGAGGTCGATGTCGATGACCTTGACGAAGATCTCGTCGTTGACCTGGACGACCTGCTCCGGGATCTCCACGTGGCGCTCGGCCAGCTCGGAGATGTGGACCAGACCCTCGATGCCCTCGTCCACGCGGACGAACGCACCGAACGGAACCAGCTTGGTGACCTTACCCGGGACGACCTGACCGATCTGGTGGGTCCGGGCGAACTGCTGCCACGGGTCCTCCTGCGTCGCCTTCAGCGACAGGGAGACACGCTCGCGGTCCATGTCCACGTCGAGAACCTCGACGGTGACCTCCTGGCCGACCTCGACAACCTCGGACGGGTGGTCGATGTGCTTCCAGGACAGCTCGGAGACGTGGACGAGACCGTCGACGCCACCCAGGTCCACGAAGGCACCGAAGTTGACGATCGAGGAAACGACGCCGGAGCGGACCTGACCCTTCTGCAGGGTGGTGAGGAACGTCTGGCGAACCTCGGACTGGGTCTGCTCGAGCCAGGCGCGGCGGGACAGGACCACGTTGTTGCGGTTCTTGTCCAGCTCGATGATCTTCGCCTCGAGCTCCTTGCCCACGTAGGGCTGGAGGTCGCGGACGCGACGCATCTCGACGAGAGAGGCCGGCAGGAAGCCGCGGAGGCCGATGTCGAGGATGAGACCACCCTTGACGACCTCGATGACGGTACCGGTGACGATGCCGTCTTCTTCCTTGATCTTCTCGATGGTGCCCCAGGCACGCTCGTACTGAGCGCGCTTCTTCGAGAGGATCAGGCGGCCTTCCTTGTCCTCCTTCTGGAGAACCAGGGCCTCGATCTCGTCGCCGACCTTGACGACCTCGTTCGGGTCGACGTCGTGCTTGATCGAGAGCTCGCGGCTCGGGATGACACCTTCGGTCTTGTAACCGATGTCGAGGAGAACCTCGTCCCGGTCAACCTTGACGATGACGCCGTCGACGATGTCGCCATCGTTGAAGTACTTGATCGTCTCGTCGATCGCCGCGAGGAACGCGTCCGCGTCGCCGATGTCGTTGACCGCAACCTGCGGAGTGGTGGCGGTGGTCTCGGTGCTGCTCGTCATGTGGGAAAGGGCTCCGGTTACGGACAGAAAGTCGTAGGTACTGCTACGCCGGGAGCCCTTATCGGCATCTGCCGAAGCCGGACAGCCAAGGAGACCCCCGTTCCGCAGACGCGGAGGGGCCTCGAGAACCGAGGGGACCTCAACAAATACAAGCGCAGCCTGCTAGGTCTGAGGAGCACAGGCTCGCAGCGCAACTTGTAGCATACGGGGGCAGCCGGACAGGGTCAATGCGCGAAGGCGCACACCCCGGGCGGATCACCGCACAACCGGCACAATTCATGGGCGGGAAGGCCTTCATGGCGCTTCCTGCCACATTCCCAAGACATTCGCAGACTACGACGACGGGCCCCATGAACCAAGAGGACTACGCCTCCGAAGTAGCACACGAAGCCGATCCGGTATCCGGGGACGACCCCGAGGCCACCCGGCGTGACGCGGGGGAAGCGGAGAGCAGCCGTGCGAGCCGCAGCTGGTGGGACCGCAACGCCGACGAGTACCAGAACGACCACGGCGCCTTCCTCGGGGACGACCGCTTCGTCTGGGGACCCGAGGGCCTGGACGAGGCGGAGGCGGCCCTCCTCGGCCCCGTCGCCTCCCTCCGGGACAAGGACATCCTGGAGATCGGCGCCGGCGCCGCCCAGTGCTCGCGCTGGCTGGCCGCCCAGGGCGCCCGCCCGGTCGCCCTCGACCTCTCCCACCGCCAGCTCCAGCACGCCCTGCGCATCGGCGGCAGCGATGTGCCGAGGGCCCTGCTGGTCGAGGCGGACGCCGGAAAGCTGCCCTTCCGCGCCGGCACCTTCGACCTGGCCTGCTCCGCCTACGGCGCCGTCCCCTTCGTCGCCGACCCCGTCAACGTCATGCGCGAGGTGCACCGCGTACTGCGCCCCGGCGGTCGCTGGGTCTTCTCCGTGACCCACCCCGTCCGCTGGGCCTTCCCGGACGAGCCCGGACCCGAGGGACTGTCCGTCGCCGCCTCCTACTTCGACCGCACCGCGTACGTGGAGCAGGACGAGCGGGGCCGCGCCGTCTATGTGGAGCACCACCGCACGATCGGCGACCGGGTCCGCGACGTGGTGGCGGGCGGCTTCCGCCTGCTCGACCTGGTCGAACCCGAGTGGCCGGAATGGAACAGCCAGGAGTGGGGCGGATGGTCCCCGCTGCGCGGCAACCTGATCCCGGGCACCGCGATCTTCGTCTGCGAGCGCGACTGACGTGATCCGTACCGCCGCCCTCGACGCCCTGCCCGTACGGGAGGCCGTGCCCGCGCTCGTCTCGGCGCTGGACGACCACGGCACGGCGGTGCTCTGCGCCCCGCCCGGCACCGGCAAGACCACGCTGGTGCCGCTGGTCCTGGCCGGACTCGTGGGTGGCGGGCCGGGCGGCGGGCCACGGCGCCGGGTGGTCGTCGCCGAGCCCCGGCGGATCGCCGCCCGGGCCGCGGCGCGCCGGATGGCCTGGCTGCTGGGCGAACAGGTCGGCGGCACGGTGGGCTTCACCGTGCGCGGGGAACGGGTCGTCGGCCCGGACACCGCCGTCGAGGTGGTGACCACCGGGGTACTGCTCCAGCGGCTCCAGCGCGACCAGGAGCTGACCGGGGTCGACGTGGTGATCCTGGACGAGTGCCACGAGCGGCACCTGGACGCCGACACCGTCGCCGCCTTCCTCCTCGACGTACGCGAGACCCTGCGCCCGGAGCTGCGGCTGGTGGCGGCCTCGGCGACGACGGACGCCGCCGGCTGGGCCCACCTTCTCGGCCGGGGAAGCCCGGGCGGCGCGCCGGTGGTGGCGGCCGCGGGGGTCTCGTACCCCGTGGAGACGGTCTGGGCCCCGCCGGCCCGGCCGGTACGGCCCCGGCACGGCATGCGGGTGGATCCGGCGCAGCTGACGCACGTGGCCTCGGTGGTGCGGCGGGCGCTGGCGGAACGCGACGGCGACGTCCTGTGCTTCCTGCCCGGTGTCGGTGAGATCGCCCGGGTCGCCGGGCAGCTGGGCGGGGTGGACGCGGAGGTGCTGCAGATCCACGGCCGGGCCCCGGCGGCGGTGCAGGACGCGGCGCTCTCCGTCGCCGATCACCGCAGGGTGATCCTGTCCACCGCCGTGGCGGAGTCGAGCCTGACCGTGCCCGGGGTGCGCGTGGTGGTGGACTCCGGGCTGGCCCGCGAGCCCCGGGTGGACCACGCGCGGGGGCTGGGCGCGCTGGCGACCGTACGGGCGTCCCGCGCGGCCGGGCGGCAGCGGGCGGGGCGGGCCGGGCGGGAGGCCCCGGGCACGGTGTACCGGTGCTGGGCCGAGGCGGAGGACGGCCGGCTGGCCGCGTTCCCCTCGCCGGAGATCCGCATCGCCGACCTGGCGCAGTTCGCCCTGCAGGCGGCGTGCTGGGGTGACCCGGACGCGGCCGGGCTGGCCTTGTCGGACCCGCCGCCGACCGGGGCCATGGCCGCGGCGCGCGAGGTGCTGGTGGCTGTCGGCGCGGCGTCCCCGGCCGGCGCGGTCACCGCGCGCGGGCAGCGGATGGCCCGGCTGGGGCTGCACCCGCGGCTGGCCCGGGCCCTGCTGGACGGCTCGGCCGCGCTCGGTGCCCGGCGGGCAGCGGAGGTGGTGGCCCTGCTGAGCGAGGAGCCGCCGCGGGAGTACGGGGACGACCTGGCCGGCGCGTGGCGGCGGGCCCGCGCGGGCGGCGACGACGGTTACGCGGCCCGCTGGCGCGCGGAGGCCCGGCGGCTGGAGCGTGCCGTTTCCCCCACGGGACGCACCGCCGGAACCGGGGCCGGGGCCGAAACCGGAACCAGGGCGGGGGCCGGGGCCGGGGTCGGGGCCGGAGCCGGGGCCGGGGCCGGAGCCGCGCCCGACGATGCCGCCGCGGGCCTGGTCGCGGCCTTGGCCTTCCCCGAGCGGGTGGCGAAGGCCAGGGGCGAGGGGGCCTTCCTGATGGCGTCCGGCACCGCGGCCGAGCTCGGCGACGGCTCGCGGCTGCGCAGCGCGCCCTGGCTGGCCGTCGCCGTCGCCGACCGGCCCCCGCATTCCGCGTCCGCCCGGGTCCGGCTCGGCGCCGTCGTCGACGAGGACACCGCCCGGGTCGCCGCCGGACACCTGCTCGCCTCGGGGGAAGAGGTCCACTGGGAGGACGGCGACGTGGTCGCCCGCGCCGCCGAGCGCCTCGGGGCGATCGAACTGGCCGTACGTCCGCTGCGTACGCCCGATCCCGGGCTCGTGCGGGCCGCCCTCCTCGACGGGTTGCGGGCCGAGGGGCTCGGCCTGCTGCGCTGGTCCGCGGACGCGCTGATGCTCCGGGCCCGCCTCGGGTTCCTGCACCGCACGCTCGGCGGCGCCTGGCCCGACGTGGCCGAGGACCGGGCCCTGCTGGAGCGCGCCGACGACTGGCTGGAGCCCGAGCTGTCGCGGGCCCGGCGCCGCGCCGACCTCGGACGGATCGACGCCGGGCAGGCCCTGAACCGGCTGCTGCCGTGGGCCACCGGGGAGGCCGTCCGGCTGGACGAGCTGGCTCCGGAACGCCTGGAGGTGCCCAGCGGGTCCCGCATCCGGGTGGACTACTCCGCCGAGCACGGCCAACCGGTGCTCGCCGTGAAGTTGCAGGAGCTGTTCGGGCTGGCCGAGACCCCGCGGGTGGCGGGCGTACCGGTACTGGTGCACCTGCTGTCGCCCGCCGGCCGGCCCGCCGCCGTCACGGCCGACCTCGCCTCCTTCTGGCAGGGCGGGTACCGGGCCGTGCGCGCGGAGCTGCGCGGGCGCTATCCCAAGCACCCCTGGCCGGAGGACCCGGCCACCGCCGAGCCCACCCGGCACACCAACGCCCGGCTCAGGCGCTGACCCCGTCCGCCCGCGTCACGGCCTCCGCCTCCCGTACGCGGCGGCCGCGGGCCTCCAGCCACAGGGCGGCGCCGAGCAGGACGAGCCCGCCGGTGGCCAGGCCGATCGGCGCGTAGGTGTGCAGCGCGAGGACCTTCGTACGGTTCGCCTTGACGAGGTCGACGGTGTGGTCGGAGTAGTCCTCGCGCATGGTGACGTGTCCGGCGAAGGCGGTGAGCTTGCCGTCGGGGCCGCCGGCCGCGATGCCGCCGCGCATCTCCTGCTGGATGTCCTGCTCGGCGTTGACGGGCGCACCGGTCACCGGGTCGACCCAGAACCTCGCCTTGGTCGTGTACCAGAGGGTGGTGCCGGTGGCCGCCTCGATCGTCGCCGGGTCGATGCCCTCGATCGGCATCTTCTTGGGCATGGGGACCTTGGTCCAGGGGACGGTCTGCTCGAAGTAGTAGACATCCATGCCTTTGAACGTGCGCGGTCCGACGTAGTGGATCGGTGAGGAGGTGCGGGTCTGCGCGTCGAAGTACAGGTAGTCGCGCGGCTCGGTGAAGAAGGGCCACTTGAACTCGATGCCCTCACGCTTGACCGGGTCCCCGTCGACCATCTCCCCGGTGGCGTGGACCGGGTCCTGGGTGTGCGCGTCGAAGATGTAGCGCTCGGGGATCTGGGAGACCATCTTCCCGTCGGGGCCGATGATGTAGGAGAGCGTGTCCCAGACGACGACGTCCTTGCCCGCGCTCGCCTCTATCTCCTGGGACGCCTCCACGTTGCCCTTGAGGGTCTGGACGATGGTGACCTTGTCGACCTTCTTGGGCTGCATGCCGCCGGTGTAGTCGAGGAGCGTCGCGTCCTTCGCCTCCAGGACCATCTCCTGGTACTGGTTCGGCGGGATCTTGGCGAGGCGGGGATACGCGTACCAGCGCAGCAGTGGCGCGAGGGCTGCGCAGAACACGGCAAGGGCCAGCAGGACAAGGCTCGCTCTGCGTCGCACGGCCGGGCCCTCCTCTACTTTCCGGGCGCGGGGGGCGCGGTGGTGAGCAGGGGCTTTGGTGAGGTCTCGCCTTCGGGCACCCCGAACGCCGTGATGGCGAACACGAGGGCCAGCGCGGCCGCGAGGCCGATGACGGCGGCGACGAATGCGCGCATGCCGGGGCTCCGAAATCTGATGAGGCGTCAGAGATGGGGCACCGTAGCAATGCGGAGGCGAGATGAGAACGTCCCCGGCGCACTGATCGACGTGACGCCACCCGCCGCGGCGGCGGGTGGCTTCACGGGTGGCGCGAGCGAGGTCGGTCGAACGGTGCGGCCGGGACCGGTCAGCGGGCGGATGCGGACGTGGACGCGGACGGCGACGGCGACGGCGTGCGGGCCGGCTTCGGGGTGGCCGTGGACGCCGGGGTACGGCTGGGCGACGCGGACGGGGTGGGCGTGGGGGTCGGCGTCGGGGTCGGCGTGGGCTTCGGCGTCGGCGTCGGCGTCGGCGTCGGCGTCGGCGTCGGCGTCGGCGTCGGCGTAGGAGTCGGCGTGGGCTTCGGTTCCGGCGTCGGGGTAGGCGTAGGGGTGGGAGTCGGCGTGGGCGTAGGCGTAGGGGTGGGAGTCGGCGTGGGCGTGGGCGTCGGGGTGGGAGTCGGGGTGGGCGTCGGCTTCGGATCCGGGGTCGGAGTCGGCGTCGGCTTCGGGCCGGGCTCCGCGGGCGTGGGCGTACCCGTGCCCGGTCGGTCCGGCACCGCGTGCGTCCCCTTCAGGTAGTACGTGAACCAGGACCGCACCGTGAGCAGGTACTCCGTGGACCGGTTGTAGGAGAGCACGGCCCGGTCCAGGTCCGCGTCGACCCGCAGGTCGCGGCTGCCCGCGCACAGGTACCGGCCGGCCGCGAGGGCCGCGTCGTGCACGTTGTTCGGGTTGCGGCGGCCGTCGCCGTCCGCGTCCTGGCCCCACGTCGCCCACGTGGAGGGGATGAACTGCATCGGACCGACCGCCCGGTCGTAGCGGGAGTCGCCGTCGTAGGCCCCGCCGTCCGTGTCGGAGATGTTCGCGAAGCCGTTGCCGTCGAGCACGGGGCCCAGGATCGGCCGCAGTGTGGTCCCCGCCGGATCGACCTGCCCACCGCGCGCCTGTCCGGACTCCACCTTGCCGATGGCCGCGAGGAGTTGCCAGCGCAGTCCGCAGCCGGGGTCGCTCCTCCCGACGGTCTTCTCCGCGCCCAGGTACGCGGCCAGCACGCTCGCCGGTATCCCCTGGGCCCCTTCCGCGGGCCCGGTCACGACCGGTACCGCGGCGGCGGCCTCGGGAGTCGTCGGCGCCTGCGCCGGTGGCTGCGGCTGCTCCGGCAGTGGTACCTCCGGTGGCCGCGGGGGCACCAGCGGCGGGAGGTCGGTGAAGTAGGCGGAGTCGCCGCCCGCCGTGTCCGCGGCGCGCGGCGGCTCCGCGAGATTCTCCCCGGCGGTGGAGAGCCGGTCTGTGCTCCCGCCCACCGGGCCCTGGGACGCGGTCACCGCCGCGACCACCAGAGCGGAGACCACGGCGGCCGTCGTTCCCCTGCGCAGCCTGCGTCCGAATATTCGAGCCGACATGGGTCGGACCCCTCCCCCTCGACGTCCGCGTGACCCTACGTCAACTCCCTGCACACAGCACGCAAGGTGGGCGGGTATTCACCGGATCCCCACGTTCCGGAGCAGCTCACGCATACTGTCCGGACCCTTCGGGAGCATTGGCCCGAAGTAAGGAACGTCCACAGGAATACGCAGGAACACGTAGGAGAGGTGCCATGCCGTTCACTCTCAGCCACGCGGCCGCCGTACTTCCGGCCATCCGTCGGACCGGGCGTGCGCGGGGTCCCCTCGTCGCCTCGGCGCTCGTCCTCGGGTCGTTCGCGCCCGACACCTTCTACTTCACGGACGCGGTCGTCGAAGGCGTGCTGACGTACGGGGCCTTCACGCACTCGCTCCCGGGCGTCTTCACGCTGGACGCCGTACTGACCGCCGTCCTGGTGGGCTTCTGGCTCCTGCTGCGCGAGCCGCTCGTCGCGCTCCTGCCGCGCGGCCGGCAGGGCAGGGTGCACGCCTTCGTGCGGGGCGAGGCCTGGCGTGAGCGGCCCCGGCCGGCGGCGCTCGTCTGCTGGTTCTACGTCTCGGCGGTCGTCGGTTCCCTCACCCATGTGGGTTGGGACAGTTTCACGCACCACGACCGCTGGGGCACGAACGCGCTACCCGATCTCGCCGAGCCGCTCGCCTACGGCCTGCCGGGCTACTCCTTCCTCCAGTACGGCACTTCGGCCGTCGCCGCTTGTGCCCTGCTCTGGTTCACGGTGACCGCCCTGCGCCGGCTGCCCACCCTCCCGGCGCCCGCGGCCGTGCCGGTGCTCTCCCGCGCCGAACTCCGGGGTGCGCTCGTCCTGCTGGTGGTGTGCGTGGCGGCCGGGGCCACCCGGCGCGTGTTCCGCTTCTTCGACTTCTTCGACCGCATCCGTACGCCGCTCGACATCATCCCGACCCTCTGTTTCGGCGCGGGCGGCGGCCTGATCGTGGCGCTGCTGGTCTACGGGGTCCTCGTGCGGCTGCGGCACCGGCGCGACCGGACCGGGCGCCCCGCGGACGAGGAGACACGAACGCCCGTCCCCACCGCCTGAGCGGCGGGGACGGGCGCCGGGCCTGCCGGACGGCGATCAGTGCGCGGCGGACTCCCAGTCCGGGCCGACGCCCACCGACACGTCCAGCGGCGCCCGGAGCTCGACGGCGGCGCCCATCTCGCGCCGCACCAGCTCCTCGACCTGCTCGCGCTCGCCCGGGGCGATCTCCAGCACGATTTCGTCGTGGACCTGGAGCAGCATCCGCGAGCGCAGTCCGGCCTCGACGATGGCCTTGTCCACGCGCAGCATCGCGACCTTGACGATGTCGGCGGCGGTGCCCTGGATGGGGGCGTTGAGCGCCATCCGCTCGGCGGCCTCGCGGCGCTGGCGGTTGTCGCTGTTGAGGTCGGGCAGGTACCGGCGGCGGCCGAAGATCGTCGCCGTGTATCCGGTGGCACGGGCCTCGTCGACGACCCGGCCGAGGTAGTCCCGGACCCCGCCGAACCGCTCGAAGAAGGTCTCCATCAGGCCGCGCGCCTCGGCGGGCTCGATGTTCAGCTGCTGGGCGAGACCGAACGCGGAGAGCCCATAGGCCAGTCCGTACGACATGGCCTTGATCTTGCGGCGCATCTCGGCGTCGACCGCGGACCGCTCCACGCCGAACACCTGGGAGGCGACCGTGGTGTGCAGGTCCTCGCCGGTCGCGAAGGCCTCGATCAGGCCCTCGTCCTCGGAGAGGTGGGCCATGACGCGCAGCTCGATCTGGCTGTAGTCGGCGGTCATGAGGGACTCGAAGCCCTCGCCGACGACGAAGCCGCGGCGGATGGCGCGCCCCTCGTCGGTCCGCACCGGCACGTTCTGCAGGTTGGGGTCGGTGGAGGACAGTCGGCCGGTCGCGGCGACGGTCTGGCTGAAGCTGGTGTGCACCCGGCCGTCGGCGGCGATGGTCTTGACCAGGCCCTCGACGGTGACGCGCAGCTTGGCCTGCTCCCGGTGCCGCAGCATGATCACCGGAAGTTCGTGGTCGGTCTGCGTGGCCAGCCAGGCCAGCGCGTCCGCGTCCGTGGTGTAACCGGTCTTGGTCTTCTTCGTCTTCGGCAGGTCGAGCTCGCCGAAGAACACCTCCTGGAGCTGCTTGGGCGAGCCGAGGTTGAACTCGTGGCCGACGGTGGCGTGCGCCTCCTTCACGGCCTGCTGCACGGCGCCCGCGAACTGCTGCTCCATGGCCTCCAGGTGCTCGCGGTCGGCGGCGATGCCGGACCGCTCCATCCGGGCGAGGAGTTCGGAGGTCGGCAGCTCCATGTCGTGGAGCAGCTCCGCGGCGCCCACCTCGGCGAGCTTGTCCGTGAAGGCGTCGCCCAGGTCCAGGACGGCGCGGGCCTGCGCCATCAGGGCCTCGGCCTCGGCGGTCTCGTCGGCACCGAAGGCCAGCTGGCCGTCGGCGGCGGCGGGCGCCAGCTCATGGTGCAGGTACTCCATGGACAGGGCGTCCAGGGCGAAGGACCGCCGTCCCGGCTTGACCAGGTAGGCGGCGAGCGCGGTGTCCATGGCCACGCCGACCAGCGTCCAGCCGTGCTCGGGGAAGACCCGCATCAGGCCCTTGGCGTTGTGCACGACCTTGGGCTTCGCCGCGTCGGCGGCCCAGGCCGCGAAGGCCCGCTCGTCCGCCTCGTCCAGCTCGGCGGGCGTGAACCAGGCGGCGGCGCCACCGGCCGCGGCCAGCGCGATCTCGGTGACATTGCCCTGGCCGAGCGCCCAGCTGTCGACGGTCGCGATGCCCAGCGGCCCGCCCGCGTGGCTCTCCAGCCACGGCGCGAGCTCGCCGGTGCCCAGCACCGAGGCGTCCAGCTCCACCCCGGCCGCCGGGGCCGGGGCCTCCTCCACGGCCGCGCCCGGGTCCACGGCGAGCAGTCGCTCGCGCAGCGAGGCGTTGCGGATCTCCAGCACGTCCAGCACGCCGAGCATGGCGGTCCGGTCGTAGGGGGCGCGGACCAGGTCGGCCGGGGCCTTGGGCAGCTCGACGTCCTTGACCATCTCGGTCAGGACCCGGTTGAGCTTGACGGCCTCCAGGTGGTCCCGGAAGTTCTGCCCGGCCTTGCCCTTGACCTCTTCGGCGCGCTCCACGAGCTCCGCGAACGACCCGAACTGGGTGATCCACTTGGCCGCGGTCTTCTCGCCGACGCCCGGGATGCCCGGCAGGTTGTCGGACGGGTCGCCGCGCAGCGCCGCGAAGTCCGGGTACTGCTGCGGGGTGAGCCCGTACTTCTCCTCGACCTTCTCCGGGGTGAACCGGGTGAGCTCGGAGACGCCCTTGGTCGGGTAGAGGACGGTGGTGTGTTCGGAGACGAGCTGGAAGGAGTCCCGGTCACCGGTGACGATCAGCACGTCGAAGCCGGCCGCCTCGGCCTGCGTGGCCAGCGTCGCGATCACGTCGTCGGCCTCGAAGCCGTCGACGGCGAAGCGCGGCACGTGCATCGCGTCGAGCAGCTCGCCGATCAGCTCGACCTGCCCCTTGAACTCGTCGGGGGTCTTGGAGCGGTTCGCCTTGTACTCGGGGAACTCCGTCGAGCGCCACGTCTTGCGGGAGACGTCGAACGCCACCGCGAAGTGCGTGGGCGCCTCGTCGCGCAGCGTGTTCGCGAGCATCGACGCGAACCCGTAGATGGCGTTGGTCGGCTGCCCCGTCGCGGTCGTGAAGTTCTCCGCGGGCAGCGCGAAGAACGCCCGGTAGGCCAGGGAGTGCCCGTCCATGAGCATCAGGCGGGGACGGTCCGCTGCGGGCGGCTGGTCGGTCTTCTTCGCTGATGAATCTGCCACGCCCCGATCCTAGGCGCCCCCACCGACAATTCCGGCCCGTCGCCTCCCCCGGCGCATCCTCCCCACCGGCCGCCCCCGGCGCACCAGCCCGAGGGCGAGAACACCGGACCGCGCTCCCCCGATACCCGTGGGTCGTGCAAGGATCGAAACACGCGGCCACCCGTGCCGCACATGTACGCACGCTCGAAGGGGAGCGCGATGGCGACCAAGCCGCCCACAGGCGATCCGGTACAGGACGCACCGCAGGTCACACCGCCCAAGCACGCGGCCGCCGGCCTGCCCGCGATCGGGCACACCCTGCGGATCGCCCAGCAGCAGATGGGCGTCACCCGCACCGCGCGCACCCTGCTCAAGGTCAACCAGAAGAACGGCTTCGACTGCCCGGGCTGCGCCTGGCCCGAAGGCGACAAGCGGCACACGGCCGAGTTCTGCGAGAACGGCGCCAAGGCCGTCGCGGAGGAGGCCACGCTGCGCCGGGTCACCCCCGCGTTCTTCGCCGCGCACCCGCTGACCGATCTCGCCACGCGCTCCGGCTACTGGCTGGGCCAGCAGGGCCGCATCACCGAGCCGATGTACCTCCCCGAGGGCGCCGACCGCTACGAGGCGGTCGGCTGGGAGAAGGCCTTCGCGATCATCGCCGAGGAGTTGACCGCCCTCGCCTCCCCCGACGAGGCCCTCTTCTACACCTCGGGCCGCACCAGCAACGAGGCCGCGTTCCTCTTCCAGCTCTTCGCCCGCGAGTTCGGCACCAACAACCTGCCGGACTGCTCGAACATGTGCCACGAGTCCTCGGGCTCCGCGCTGACCGAGACCATCGGCATCGGCAAGGGCAGCGTCTCCCTCGAAGACCTCCACCAGGCCGACCTGATCATCGTCGCCGGGCAGAACCCGGGCACCAACCACCCGCGCATGCTCTCCGCCCTGGAGAAGGCCAAGACCGCCGGCGCGAAGATCATCTCGGTGAACCCGCTGCCCGAGGCCGGGATGGAGCGGTTCAAGAACCCGCAGACCCCCGTCGGCATGCTCAAGGGCACCGCCCTCAACGACCTCTTCCTGCAGATCCGCATCGGCGGCGACCAGGCCCTCTTCCGCCTCCTCAACAAGCTCGTCATCGAGACGGACGGCGCCACCGACGAGGCCTTCGTCCGCGAGCACACCCACGGCTACGAGGAACTCGTGGCCGCCGCGAAGGAAGCCGACTGGGACGAGACCCTCACCGCGACGGGCCTGACCCGCCCCGAGATCGAGCGGGCGCTGGCCATGATCCTGGCCTCGAAGCGCACCATCATCTGCTGGGCCATGGGCCTCACCCAGCACAAGCACGCCGTCGCCACCATCCGCGAGGTCGTCAACCTCCTCCTGCTGCGCGGCAACATCGGCCGCCCCGGCGCCGGCGTCTGCCCCGTCCGCGGCCACTCCAACGTGCAGGGCGACCGCACCATGGGGATCTTCGAGCGCCCCGCGCCCGCCTTCCTCGACGCCCTCGACAAGGAATTCGGCATCACCTCGCCGCGCGGGCACGGCTACGACGTGGTCCGCTCCATCCAGGCGCTGCGCGACGGCAAGGCCAAGGTCCTCTTCGCGATGGGCGGCAACTTCGTCGGCGCCACCCCTGACACCGAGGTCACCGAGGCCGCCATCCGCAAGGCCGCCCTGACCGTGCACGTCTCCACCAAGCTCAACCGCTCCCACGCGGTCACCGGCCGGCGGGCCCTGATCCTGCCCACCCTCGGCCGTACCGACAAGGACGTACAGGCGAGCGGCAAGCAGTTCGTGACCGTCGAGGACTCCATGGGCATGGTCCACGCCTCCCGCGGCAACCTCCCCCCGGCCTCCCCGCACCTGCTCTCCGAGCCCGCGATCGTCGCCCGCATGGCCCGCGCCGTCCTCGGCCCGGCCTCCGCCACCCCGTGGGAGGAGTTCGAGCGGGACTACGCCTCGATCCGCGACCGGATCTCCCGCGTGGTCCCCGGCTTCGAGGACTTCAACGCCCGCGTCGCCCGCCCCGCCGGCTTCCAGCTCCCGCACGCCCCGCGCGACGAGCGCCGCTTCCCGACGAAGACCGGCAAGGCCAATTTCACCGCCGCGCCCGTGGAGTACCCGCGCGTCCCGGCGGGTCGGCTGCTCCTGCAGACCCTGCGCAGCCACGACCAGTACAACACCACGATCTACGGCCTCGACGACCGCTATCGCGGCATCACCGGCGGTCGCCGCGTCGTCATGGTCAACCCCGAGGACGCCGCCGAGCTGGGCCTGGCCGACGGCTCGTACACGGACCTGGTCAGCGAGTGGAAGGACGGCGTCGAGCGGCGCGCGCCCGGCTTCCGCGTCGTGCACTACCCCACCGCCCGGGGCTGCGCGGCCGCCTACTACCCCGAGACGAACGTACTGGTCCCGCTCGACTCCACCGCGGACACCAGCAACACCCCCGCCAGCAAGTCCGTCGTCGTGCGCTTCGAACCGGCCTGATAGAACGACCTCAGGACAAGATGGTTAACGATCGTTGACGAACGGAGCCTGACCATGGGCGAGCAGCACGCAGTGAAGTTCCCGCAGGAGGTCCTCGACGAGTACGCGGCCCTGGGCATCGACCTGCCCTCGCTGTTCTCGGCGGGACACCTCGGCGAGCGGATGGACATCCGCATCCTGGAGGCCTCCGCCGACCGCGTCGTCGGCACCATGCCCGTCGAGGGCAACACCCAGCCGTACGGGCTCCTGCACGGCGGGGCCTCCGCCGTGCTGGCCGAGACCCTCGGCTCGGTCGGCGCCATGATGCACGGCGGCATCACCAAGATCGCCGTCGGCGTGGACCTGAACTGCACCCACCACCGCGGCGCCCGCTCCGGCATCGTCACCGGCGTCGCCACCCCGGTCCACCGCGGCCGCTCGACGACCACCTTCGAGATCGTCATCACCGACGAGCAGGACAAGCGGATCTGCACCGCCCGCCTGACCTGCCTGCTGCGCGACGCCGACCCGGCCGCCGCCGGCGCCTGACCCGGCCGGCCCGGGTGCCGTGACGCAGGACCGCCCGGGCCCCGGGGCTCAGGCGGTCCCTTCCCGGTCGGGACGCGGGCGCCGGCGCAGTTCCCTCACCGCGTCCGCCGCCTCCCGACGCACCCCCGTGTGGGGGTGGCGCAGGAATCGCTCGACGGCCGGGAGCGCCGCCCGGTCCCCCGTGGAACCGAGGACGCCCAGGACGTACTCCAGCAGGAGGGGTTCCATGCCGTCCGCCGCGGCGAGCGGTGCGACCACCCGATAGGGGAACTCGTAGGGCGTGGTCGCCGTGCAGAGTGCGTGCAGCGCGGATTCCCGCAGCTCGTAGCTCTCGCCGGAGAGCGCGACCGCGACAAGGCGCTCGGCGACCCGTACCGCATCGTCGTGCGCCAGGAGCCCCGTCCGCAGAACGTCATCGACGACTTCGAGGCAGCTGTCCCGGCGCCCCGCATCGGGGGTGTCCAGCTCCTGCCAGGCCGATTCGATCCATGCCATCGAGCTCATCGGTCCGGTCATGGCCGGAGCATAGGGGACGACGCGCGGCAGCCCGGCCGGCGGGAGCGGGCCCCGCCCCGGCTCGTCACCGCACCACCGGCCCCCTGGCCCATTCCCGGACGCCACCGCGCCCGCCAACCGCCCGGAATCCGCCAGTCCGCACGCTTCGCGGTGACATCTGTTGTGTCACCGATGGTCACCGCCTACCGTCCCCCCATGGGGACCATGCCACGCACGGCCCGGTACGCCGCCCACACCCTCCTCGCGGCGCTCGCCCTGACCGGATGCTCATCCTCCGCGCCACCCCCCGCGGCGGGCTCCGCGAGCCCCTCCGTCGACCCCACCACGCCCGCCCCGCCCTCGCCCGTACAGGTGTGCACGAACCTCGTGTCCTACTGGGCGAAGGAGACCCTTCTGGGCACCACGTGGTCCGGTCTCGACTGGGAGCAGAAGGGCCTGTCCAACGCCCAGTACGCGATCCACGAGGACGCCGTCGCCGCCGGGCACGCCGAAGAGCGAACTGCCGGACGGGACAAGGCACTTGAGCTGATCGACCGGTTCGTCGCGCAGCGCTGCGCCGATGAGGACGGCGCGACGACGAGTTCGGAGAACTGGCGGCCTCCGACGTGACCGAGGTCACCGCATTCCCGCATGCGGTGTCCGGCTTCCGGGCAGATACCCCCGCGCGAGCGAACCGCAGGTCGGGGGCCGTGTCGCCCCTCCGACAAGATCCATTCGATTGCGAAAGTGCCCTCTTGACCGTCACTCTGCGTAATGCGCATGAGGGTCGGAATCCCCCTTTTCCCTTAAGAAAGGCCACTCGGAGGATTCCTTTGCGCACGCGCAGCCACATTCGGCCGAAAATGATCTAAGACAGGAGCATGAAGGCCTCAAGCCCCTTAGGAGAACAGGTATTTCTCAGGATGCGGACACCCACCAAGGTAAGAAAACGTCCGATTTGTCCACACTCCCGCTACACATTCTTGGCCTTGGCATAACAAGAGCGTCACATCCTCCTTTCCCTGCTCCCCGCGCTCGCCACCTCGGGCCTAGAGTCACGGCCAGTCACCGCGCCGCAGGGCGCAATCAGCACGGCCGTGGACCTCCCAGTGCGGCCCGGCGACCTAACGGCACCTCTCACGAGAGAGCCGCGCCAGGGAAAGGAAGAATCGTGCGACACCGTTCTTTGCTCGTCCTCACCACCGTGATCACCACGGGAGCACTGACCCTCACCGCTTGCGGATCGCGCGACGGCGGAGACTCCAAGGACAACGGCGGCGGCAAGAAGACCACCGTCGTCATCGGTGTGGACGCCCCGCTCACGGGCTCGCTCTCCGCGCTCGGCCAGGGCATCAAGAACTCCGTCGACCTCGCGGCCAAGACGGCCAACAAGAACAACGAGGTCCCGGGCATCGAGTTCAAGGTCGAGGCCCTCGACGACCAGGCCGTCCCCGCCTCCGGCCAGGCCAACGCCACCAAGCTCGTCGGCAACAAGGACGTCCTCGGCGTCGTCGGCCCGCTGAACTCCGGCGTCGCCCAGCAGATGCAGGGCGTCTTCGCCTCCGCCAACCTGGCGCAGGTCTCCCCCGCCAACACCAACCCCGCGCTCAGCCAGGGCGACAACTGGGGCAAGGGCGAGTTCAAGCGCGGCTTCAAGACCTACTTCCGCACCGCCGCCACCGACGTGGTCCAGGGCAAGTTCGCCGCCCAGTACCTCTTCAAGGACGCCGGCAAGAAGAAGGTCTTCATCGTCGACGACAAGCAGACCTACGGCGCCGGCCTCGCCGCGATCTTCGCCGAGGAGTTCAAGAAGCTCGGCGGCGAGGTCGTCGGCACCGACCACGTCACCGTGAAGGAGACCGACTTCTCCTCCACCGCCGACAAGGTCAAGTCCTCCGGCGCCGACTCCGTCTACTTCGGCGGCCAGTACCCCGAGGGCGGCCTCCTCGCCGACCAGATCAAGAAGACCGGCGCCAACGTCCCCCTCATGGGCGGCGACGGCATCCAGGACCCGGCCTTCATCAGCGCCTCCGGTGAGGCCAACGAGGGCGACCTCGCCACCTCCATCGGCTACCCCGTCGAGAAGCTCGACACCGCCAAGAAGTTCATCGAGGACTACAAGGCCGAGGGCTACAAGGACCCGTACGCCGCCTACGGTGGCTACTCCTACGACGCCGGCTGGGCCGTCATCCAGGCCGTCAAGGCCGCCGTCGCCGCCAACAACGGCAAGCTGCCCACCGACGCCCGCGCCAAGGTCGTCGAGGCACTCGGCAAGGTCTCCTTCGAAGGCGTGACCGGCAAGGTCGCCTTCGACGAGTACGGCGACACCACCAACAAGCAGCTCACCGTCTACAAGGTCGAGGGCGGCAAGTGGGTCGACGTCAAGAGCGACACCTTCAACCAGTAAGCCCGTAGTCCCCAGCACCACCCGTAACACCTGAACCAATCGCCGCGCGAGGGCGCAAACAGCGCCCTCGCGCGGAGTCTTATCCGACACGCTCATCGGAGGCCCTGCGGTGCACGAACTGCCGCAACAGCTGGCCAACGGCCTGGCCCTCGGTGCTCTCTATGGTCTCATCGCCATCGGGTACACCATGGTCTACGGCATCGTCCAGCTCATCAACTTCGCCCACGGCGAGATCTTCATGATCGGCGGCTTCGGCGCCCTCAGCGCCTACGCCATCCTCCCGACCGGCACCTCCCTGCTGATCGCGATACCCGTCATGATCGTCGGAGGTGCCGCCACCTCCGTCGCCGTGGCCTGCGCAGCCGAACGCTTCGCCTACCGCCCACTGCGCAGCGCCCCCCGGCTCGCACCCCTCATCACCGCAATCGGCCTCTCGATCGCGCTCCAGCAGCTCGTCTGGCAGTTCTACCCGGACGCCAAGAAGGCCGTCAGCTTCCCTGAGTTCAAGGGCGCAGCCTTCAAGATCACCGACAGCCTGGCGATCCAGCGCGCGGACCTCTTCGTCCTCATCCTCGCCCCGCTCTGCATGCTCGCCCTCGGCGTCTTCGTCCAGAAGAGCCGCAGCGGCCGCGCCATGCAGGCCACCGCGCAGGACCCCGACACCGCGAAGCTGATGGGCATCAACACCGACCGCATCATCGTCATGGCCTTCGCCATCGGTGCCGCGTTCGCCGCCGTCGCCGCCGTCGCCTACGGCCTCGACAAGGGCCAGATCAACTTCGAGATGGGCTTCATCCTCGGCCTCAAGGCCTTCACCGCAGCCGTCCTCGGCGGCATCGGCAACATCTACGGAGCCATGGTCGGCGGCGTCGTCCTCGGACTCGCCGAAGCCCTCTCGATCGCCTACATCGAAGACATCCCCGGCATGTCGCAGCTCGGCGGTGGCGCCTGGTCCAACGTCTGGGCCTTCGTACTCCTCATCGTCGTCCTCCTCGTGCGGCCACAAGGCCTGCTCGGCGAGCGCGTCGCGGATCGGGCGTGAGAACCATGACCACCAACACCACCCCGCAGACCGCCGACACGGTGAAGCAGGGCCCCGCGCCCACCACCCTCCTCTACGCGGTCATCGCCGGCAGCCTCCTCACCATCGTCAGCGCCTTCCTCGCGTGGACCTGGACCGCCGAATTCCCCGGCGACCTGACCTACTACGGCAGCCCCGCGGGCCTCCAGTACGTCACCCTCGCCGGAGCCGCCCTCACCCTCGCCCACGCGCTCTCCGCGCTCGGCATCAAGGGCCTCGGCTGGCTCACCCCCAACGGCTCCCGCAAGGCCCTCTTCTTCCTCACCCTCGGCAACCTCGCCGCCACCTGGTTCACGGTCATCGCCATCACCGTCGTCCTCGGCGGAGTCGTCAACCTCGAACCCGGCGCCTACGTCGCCCTCGTCGGCTCGCTCATCCCGGTCCTCGCCGTGAACAAGCTCGCCGACGACACCCGCAAGCCGGCCCCCGCCAAGGAACTGCCCTCCTGGGCGGAAATCCTCATCATCACCGCCGTCTTCGCCCTCGGTCTCTTCGTCATCACCTACGGCATCGACACCGATGACAAGGAACCGCAGCTCTTCGTCGCCTACCTGATCACCGTCGGCCTCGCCGCCTTCGCGCTGAACAAGTCCGGCCTCTTCGCCCGCCTCGGCGGCCTCACCGCCAAGTACCGCCAGGTCACCCTGCTCGGCACCGCGGCCGCCGCCATCGCCTTCCCGTTCATCCAGCAGAGCGGCGACACCTACACGCTGATCGCGGTCAACATCCTGATCTTCGCGACCGTCGCCCTCGGCCTCAACGTCGTCGTCGGCCTCGCCGGCCTCCTCGACCTCGGCTACGTCGCCTTCCTCGGCGTCGGCGCCTACGCCGCGGCCCTGGTCTCCGGAAGCACCGCATCCGCCTTCGGCATCCACCTCCCCTTCTGGGCAGCGGTCATCGTCGGCGCCCTCGCCTCGCTCATCTTCGGCGTGGTCATCGGAGCCCCGACCCTGCGCCTGCGCGGCGACTACCTCGCCATCGTCACCCTCGGCTTCGGAGAAATCTTCCGCATCGCCATGGGCAACCTCGACGGCACCTCCGGCCCCGACATCACCAACGGCCCCAACGGCATCCCCAACATCCCCCACCTCGAAATCTTCGGGTGGAACTTCGGGGAATCCCACATCGTCGGCGGCATCACCCTCGGCGCCTACGCCAACTACTACTTCCTGATGCTGCTCGTGATGGCCCTCGTCGTCGTGGTCTTCGCCCGCGCCGGCAGCAGCCGCATCGGCCGCGCCTGGGTCGCCATCCGCGAGGACGAGACCGCCGCCGAAGCCATGGGCATCAACGGCTTCAAGGTCAAGCTCATCGCCTTCGCCCTCGGCGCCACCCTCGCCGGCCTCGCCGGCACCGTCCAGGCACACGTCAACAGCACGGTCGTCCCCGAGAACTACGTCTTCGCCGGGCCCGTCCCGCCGAACTCCGCGTTCCTCCTCGCCGCCGTCATCCTCGGCGGCATGGGCACCATCCGCGGCCCCATCCTCGGCGCCGCACTCCTCTTCCTGATCCCGGCGAAGCTGGCCTTCCTCCAGGACTACCAGCTCCTCGCATTCGGCATCGCCCTCATCCTGCTCATGCGCTTCCGCCCCGAAGGCCTCATCGCCAACAAGCGCGCGCAGCTCGAGTTCCACGACGACACCGCTGACCAGGCCCCCACGGACCTGGCCACCGCCAAGGCGGGGGCGTGAACAACATGACGACCACCACGGACACCACGTCCACCACCACCAAGACCACGGTTCTCGAAGCCAAGGGCGTCACCATGCGCTTCGGCGGCCTCACCGCCGTCAAGGGCGTCGACCTCCAGGTCAACGCGGGCGAGATCGTCGGACTCATCGGCCCCAACGGCGCCGGCAAGACCACCTTCTTCAACTGCCTCACCGGGCTGTACGTCCCCACCGAGGGCAGCGTCACCTACAAGGGCACCGTCCTGCCTCCCAAGCCCCACAAGGTCACCGAGGCCGGCATCGCCCGCACCTTCCAGAACATCCGGCTCTTCCACAACATGACCGTGCTGGAAAACGTCCTCGTCGGACGCCACACCCGCACCAAGGAAGGCCTCTGGTCCGCACTCCTGCGCGGCCCCGGCTTCAAGAAGGCCGAAGCCGCCAGCGAAGCGCGCGCCATGGAACTCCTCGAGTTCATCGGCCTGGAGAACAAGGCCCAGCACCTGGCCAAGAACCTCCCCTACGGCGAACAGCGCAAGCTGGAGATCGCCCGCGCCCTCGCCAGCGACCCCGGCCTCATCCTCCTGGACGAGCCCACCGCCGGCATGAACCCGCAGGAAACCCGCGCCGCCGAAGAACTCATCTTCGCCATCCGCGACATGGGCATCGCCGTCCTCGTCATCGAGCACGACATGCGCTTCATCTTCAACCTCTGCGACCGCGTCGCCTGCCTCGTCCAGGGCGAAAAGCTCATCGAAGGCACCGCCGCCGAGGTCCAGGGCGACGAGCGCGTCATCGCCGCCTACCTCGGCGAGCCCTTCGAGGGCGACCCGGGCGCCGCCGAGGTCGCCGAGGTCGAGGCCGCGGAAGCCGCAGCCGAAGCCGAGGCACCGGCAGAAGCCGCCGCCGAGGCCGAGGCTGAGACCGCCGAGGCCGAGGCCGAGGCCGAGACCGCCGAGGCCGAGGCTGAGGCCGAGACCGAAGCCGAGGCCACCGAGACCGCCGAGACCGAAGCGGAGGCCGACACCGACGGCGACACCGCCGCCGACGCCCCGGCCGACACCGACTCGGACTCGGACCCGGACTCGGATTCGGACAGCACCACCAGCACCACCAGCACGGAAGGAGAAGCCAAGTGACCGCACTGCTCAAGGTCGAAGACCTCAAGGTCGCCTACGGCAAGATCGAAGCCGTCAAGGGAATCTCCTTCGAAGTCAACGAAGGCGAAATCGTCTGCCTCGTCGGCACCAACGGCGCCGGCAAGACGACCACCCTGCGCACCCTCTCCGGGCTCATCAAGCCCAAGAGCGGCAGCATCACCTTCGACGGCCAGCCCCTCGCCGCCGTCCCCGCCCACAAGATCGTCTCCCTGGGCCTCGCCCACTCCCCCGAGGGACGCCACATCTTCCCCCGGCTGACGATCGCCGAAAACCTCCAGCTCGGCGCCTTCCTGCGCACCGACAAGGAAGGCATCGAGGCGGACGTCCAGCGCGCCTACGAGATGTTCCCCATCCTGGGCGAGCGTCGCAAGCAGGCCGCAGGCACCCTCTCCGGCGGCGAGCAGCAGATGCTCGCCATGGGCCGCGCGCTCATGTCCCGCCCCAAGCTCCTGATGCTCGACGAGCCCTCCATGGGCCTGTCCCCGCTGATGATGCAGAAGATCATGGCGACCATCAAGGACCTCAAGGCCACGGGCATGACCATCCTGCTCGTCGAGCAGAACGCCCAGGCGGCGCTCTCGCTCTCCGACAGCGCGCACGTGATGGAGATCGGCAAGATCGTCCTCTCCGGCACCGGCCGCGACCTCCTCCACAACGAGGACGTCCGCAAGGCCTACCTCGGCGAAGACTGATCCGACGAACGTGTGAGGCCCGCCTCCCCTCGGGGGGAGGCGGGCCTCACGCATATCCGGGGGCGGCCGCTACTTGCCGCTCTCCTTCTTCTTCGCCTCGGCGTCCTCGATGACCACCTCGGCGACCTGCTGCATGGACATCCGACGGTCCATGGACGACTTCTGGATCCACCGGAAGGCGGCCGGCTCCGTCAGCCCGTACTGCGTCTGCAGAATGCTCTTGGCCCGGTCCACCAGCTTGCGCGTCTCCAGCCGCTGGGAGAGGTCCTCGACCTCCTTCTCCAGCGCCCGCAGCTCCGCGAACCGGGACACGGCCATCTCGATGGCCGGCACCACGTCGCTCTTGCTGAACGGCTTCACCAGGTACGCCATCGCACCGGCGTCCCGCGCCCGCTCGACGAGGTCGCGCTGCGAGAACGCGGTGAGCATGAGCACGGGCGCGATGGACTCCTCCGCGATCTTCTCGGCCGCGGAGATCCCGTCCAGGACGGGCATCTTCACGTCGAGGATCACCAGGTCGGGGCGGTGCTCACGCGCGAGCTCGACGGCCGTCTGCCCGTCACCGGCCTCGCCGACGACGGAGTAGCCCTCTTCTTCGAGCATCTCTTTGAGATCGAGACGGATGAGCGCCTCGTCCTCGGCGATGACGACGCGGGTCGTCAGCGGCGGAACGTGCGACTGGTCGGCGTCGGGCGTGGGCGTCGACTCGTGCTCGGCGGTCACGAAGGCTCCTCGTTGCGGGGCATAACAAGCTGCCCTGAGCCTACCTAGCTACGGTATGGTGGACACGCAGCGGGTCGGGGGAAACCTTCGATTCGCTGGGCCCCGGTAGCCCAATTGGCAGCAGGCGATGGATTCAAAACCCATTCAGTGTCGGTTCGAGTCCGACCCGGGGCACTTTTCCTTCTTTTCCAAGGTCACGCGACAATCGCGTGACCTTCACTCGTTTCAGCGAAGCGCACCGAAATGCGCCACGTGAGCGATTTTGTGCGCAGCAGTGTCGACCACATGTACGACGTGACCGCCCGCAAGCACGCCCTTCGCTTACTCGCCGACGGGCGCAGCATGAACTCAGTCAGCAAGGAAACGGGCATTTCCCGAGCCGCCATTCGCTCATGGACGGTGCGGATCGAACCACTCCCCCGCTTAAATCAGGCGGCCCCCTGCACGGCACCGACCGACCAGGCCGCCTATGCCTATCTCCTCGGGCTCTATCTTGGCGACGGCTGCATCAGCCCGCACCCCCGAGGGGGGCACTATCTCCGCATCGCCTGTGCGGATGCCTGGCCGGGGCTCATCGAGCAGTGCCGCTCGGCGATCCTGGCCGTCCGCCCGAACGACAAGGTGTGCCTCGTGCAGCGGCAGGGCTGTGTCAACGTCACCAGCTACGGACGGCACTGGACCTGCCTGTTCCCGCAGCACGGGCCCGGCAAGAAGCATGAGCGGCGGATCGTGCTGGAGGGCTGGCAGCAGGCGATCGTCGATGACCATCCGTGGTCGTTCCTGCGGGGGCTGATCCATTCCGACGGGTGTCGGGTCATCAACTGGACCGTCCGTAACGGCAAGCGGTACGAGTACCCGCGGTACTTCTTCACCAACAAGTCCGACGACATCCGGAGGCTCTGTACCGACACGCTGACCAAGGTCGGGGTCCGGTGGACGGTGTTGGCGCGGGGCAGTGATCCGTTCAACGTGTCCGTCGCGCGGAAGGGCTGCGTCGCCCTCATGGACGCCCACATCGGGCCGAAGTACTAGGGGGTGTCTTGTCGATCAGGGTGGATCAGGGAGCGGGGTCCGGTGCCGTGGATCGCGAGGCGGACGAGGGAGGCGACGCAGAGCGTCGCCGACCGAGGACAACGCGGCGAGGCGCGGTGCCGGACCCCGCGAGCCCGCCCTGATCGGCAAGACACCCCCTAGGCGAGCCGTGGGGGGACCCAGGTGTGGTGGCGGAGGATCATGCGGGTCGCGGCGCGGGAGGGGGTAAGTCGCATGGCCGTGTTGCGGAGGGCGACGGCCACGGGGTGGGTGAGCTGCTGGCCCATTCGGCCGGCCTGGCGGGCGGCTCGTGCCACCGCCTGGGTGCGGGGGCGGCGTTCGACGTCGTAGCGGGCGAGGGCGGCGGGGACGGTGGGTTCGGTGGCGAGGGCCGCGGCCAGGGTGACGGCGTCCTCCAGGGCCTGGCAGGCGCCCTGTCCGAGGTGGGGGGTCATGGCGTGCGCCGCGTCGCCGAGCAGGGCGATCCGTCCGGCCACGTAGGTGGGGAGGGGGGTGGGGAGTTCGTTGATGTCGTGGTGCAGGACGGCGTCGGGGTGGGTGGCGTCGAGGAGGGCGGGGATGGGGTCGTGCCAGGTGCGGAATCGTCGGCGTAGTTCGGTGAGGGGGTCGGTGAAGCGGGTTCGGGCGGGGAGGTCGAGGACGGCGTGCCATTCGGCTCGGCCGTCGGGGAAGGCGATGTGTCCGAATTCGGTTCCGTGTCCCCAGGTGAGTTCGAAGTCGGTGTGGAGGTCGACGGGGTGGTCGGTGATGGCGCGTAGGACGGTGGAGCCGGTGTAGGTGGGGTGGGGGTGGGTGGGGAAGAGGGTGTGGCGTGTGCGGCTGTTGATGCCGTCGGCTGCGATGACGAGGTCGGCGTCGAGGGTGGTGGTGCCGTAGGTGACGCGGGCGGTGGTCGGGGTGGTCTGTTCGATGGGGCCGGCTTCGGTGCCGGTGAGGAGTGTGTCGGTGGGGAGGTGTTCGCGCAGGAGTCGGTGGAGGGTGGTGCGGGGGATGCCGACGATGGGTGTGCCGACGGCTTCTTCGAGTGCGGTGCCGTTCATGTGGGTGAGCCAGGTGCCGTGGGGGGTGCGGGTGCCGCCGGTGTACTGGTTTCGGGAGGCTTCGCGTACGGCGTGGCCGATGCCGAGTGCGTCGAGTGCGTGGAGGCCGTTGGCGGCGAGGGAGATGCCGGCTCCGGCGTCTTCGAGGGTCGGGGAGCGTTCGATGACGGTGACGTTCCATCCGATGCGGTGGAGTCCGATGGCGGTGGCGAGTCCGCCGATGCCGCCGCCGACCACTACGGCTGTGTTGTTCATGTCCGACCCCCGTTTTTCTACACCTGTAGAAGGTGGAGGCTACCTGAGTCTCTACAGGTGTAGAAAGGGGGTATGGCTTCGGATCGACGTACCTTGCTCGCGGATGCGGCTCTCGACGTGCTGGCGGACGAGGGGATGCGCGGGCTGACCCATCGGGCGGTCGACCGCAGGGCGGGCATGCCGCCGGGCACGACGTCGGCGTACTTCCGGACCCGGGCGGCGCTGCTCACCGGGCTCGTCACGCGTCTGGTCCAGCTGGACCAGGCGGAGCTGCAGGTGACGGCGGAGGGGCTTCCACCGCTGCGTACGGTCGGGGAGTTGGTGGACGGCATGGTGCTGCTCACCCGGCAGCGGCTGACGGGTGAGGGGCGTCGGCGCTCGTTGGCGCGGTATGCCTGCGCGGTCGAGAGCGTGCGTGATCCGGAGTTGCGCGAGATTCTCGTCCCCCGTGAGAACGCCGGGCGGGAGGCGGTCCGGCTCTTTCTCGCGGCGCGCGGTGTGACGGATGTGGAGGGTCGGACGCACACGCTGCTGACGTGCATCGACGGGCTGGTGTTCGATCGGCTGGTGAGCGGTGGTGAGGTGTCGCGTGACGCGGTGGTGGGGTTGGTCGCCGCCGCCGTGCGTGGGGACGACGTGCCGGGGTGACCGCGTGGGCTCAGGTGCGGTCGGTCGTGGACGCGAGGAAGGCTTCGACCGCGAGGTCGAAGGGTCCCGGGCTTTCGAGGTTGACCATGTGGGCTGCCGAGGCGAAGCGTTGGTGTTCGGCGTCGGGCACCGTTCGGGCGATGGCTTGGGCGTTCGACGTGATGTCGGTGCTGTCGAGTTCTCCGTCGAGCACGAGGGTGGGTGCGCCGATGGAGGCCATCCGCCAACGTGACACGGCACGCCCACGGGGCCGACGTGTGGAGTCGTGCGCGGAGCCGGGGGTTGACCTGGGACGGTTCGCGGTGGGGTCCGTCCACCCACGGTTCAGGGGTGCGTGATGGTTCCGGTGGTCGGGTCGTAGGTGATCAGGGGTGGCAGTTGGTGGTGGCCACTGACGGTCTCGGCGGTGAGGACGGCGGGGCGGTCGCATGCCGTGCCCAGTTCGGTCAGGAAGCGCAGTACGTCGGCGACGTGGGCGCCGTCCTCGATGCCGTCGGGCCAGAGGGAGAATTCGATGCCGTCGACCGGGAGATGGGCCGAGAACCAGGTGTGGCCGTAGCGGGCGGCGAGGGTCGCGGTGTAGCCGTCCTCGATGGTGGCGAACGGGTCGCCGGTGTCGTTCGGGTCGAGGTCCTGTCCTTCGGGGCCGTCGTACCAGGTGAGTTGGTCGGCGGTGCCGCGGAGGTGGCGTAGGACCTGCTGCCAGTGGGTGTCGTCGGTGTCGGCGACGGTGATGTCGCGGAGGCTGCCGTCGACGTAGAACACGCCGCACATCCATGGTTCGGGGAGGCGGCAGGCGCCCGGGCGTGGTGTGCAGTCGTGGTGTGCCTGCCGCGTGGTCATTCGGTCCGTCCCCCGTGTGTGCGTGGCGAGGGGCCAGTATGGCGTTAGGGCAGGTCGCCGTTGCCGCCGAGGTTGGCGACGAGGCGGCGGAGGGTGTCGATGGTGGCGGCGTAGGTGGCGTCGTCGATGCCCTGGCGCATGCGTTCGTGGACCTTGGCGTTGCGGTCGTGGGCGCGGGTGCGGCCTGCTTCGCCGGCTTCGGTGAGGGTGAGGTGGTGGTCGGTCTCGGTGATCCAGCCGCGGGTGGTGAGGTCGTCGAAGAGGGCGTCGAAGTCGGTGTTCTGGTCGTCGTAGGGGGCCAGCTCGGCGGTGAGGTCCTTGCGGGTCCAGTGGCCTGGTGCGCGGGCTATGTGGTTGAGGGTCCACCAGTGGGGTTGGGTGAGGTGTTCTTCGGCGAGGGCGGTGCGGAGGCCGCCGATGACCAGGTGTGCGGCTTCGCGGGTCCAGTAGCCGATGGGCTGGGCGGCGAGCTGCTGCTGTGTGTGTTCCTTGATCGTCATGTGGCGACCGTATGACCTCAGGTCAGGTTGAGGTCAAGCGCTGGTTCGACGAGGGAATCTGTGATGAGTGAGAAGGCCTGGAGGGTGTTCGCGTGCTCGACCTGGATGAGGGCAGGGAGCTGACGCGGGCGGAGGTGATCTCGGCGCTGCGGTCGAAGGGGCCGACCCTGGCGGCGCGGGGGGATCTGCCGTTCTGGGGTGTGGGGGATGCGGAGGCGTCGTCGGCGTTGTTCGACGCGGCGGATGCGCATGGGGATGCGGTGTTGTCGTTCGAGGAGTTCGCGGCGGTGGTGGATCGGCGGTTCGGCTGGTAGGTGGGGGGCGGGTGACCGCGTCGGGCGGGTGGTGTGGCCCGACGCGGTGTGTCGCGTGGGTCAGCGGACCGCGTCGCCGATGTGGTGGATGCGGACGAGGTTGGTGGATCCGGTGACGCCGGGGGGTGAGCCGGCGGTGATGACGACGATGTCGCCGGGGACGCAGCGGCCGATGCGCAGGAGTTCCTCTTCGACTTGGGCGACCATGGCGTCGGTGGAGTCGACGTGGGGGCCGAGGAAGGTTTCGACGCCCCAGGTGAGGTTGAGTTGGGAGCGGGTGGCGGGGTCGGGGGTGAAGGCGAGGAGGGGGATGGGTGAGCGGTAGCGGGAGAGTCGGCGGACGGTGTCGCCGCTCTGGGTGAAGGCGACGAGGAATTTGGCGTCGAGGAAGTCGCCCATTTCGGCGGCTGCGCGGGCGACGGCTCCGCCTTGGGTGCGGGGCTTGTTGCGGTCGGTGAGTGGGGGGAGGCCCTTGGCGAGGATGTCTTCTTCGGCGGCTTCGACGATGCGGGACATGGTGCGGACGGTTTCGATGGGGTATTTGCCGACGCTGGTTTCGCCGGAGAGCATGACGGCGTCGGTGCCGTCGATGATGGCGTTGGCGACGTCGCTGGCTTCGGCGCGGGTGGGGCGGGAGTTGTCGATCATCGAGTCGAGCATCTGGGTGGCGACGATGACGGGTTTGGCGTTGCGCTTGGCGAGTTTGATGGCGCGCTTTTGGACGATGGGGACTTGTTCGAGGGGCATTTCGACGCCGAGGTCGCCGCGGGCGACCATGATGCCGTCGAAGGCGGCGACGATGTCGTCGATGTTTTCGACGGCTTGGGGTTTTTCGACCTTGGCGATGACGGGGAGGCGTCGGCCTTCTTCGTCCATGATGCGGTGGACGTCTTCGATGTCGCGGCCGCTGCGGACGAAGGAGAGGGCGATGACGTCGGCGCCGGCGCGTAGGGCCCAGCGGAGGTCTTCGATGTCTTTTTCGGAGAGGGCGGGGACGGAGACGGCTACGCCGGGGAGGTTGAGGCCTTTGTGGTCGGAGACCATGCCGCCTTCGACGACGCGGGTGTGGACGCGGGGTCCGTCGACGGCGGTGACTTCGAGGGTGACGCGGCCGTCGTCGACGAGGATGAGTTCGCCGGTGGTGACGTCGGTGGCGAGGCCTTTGTAGGTGGTGCCGCAGGTGTGGCGGTCGCCTTCGTGGTCTTCGACGGTGATGGTGAAGTCGTCGCCGCGTTCAAGGAGTACGGGTCCTTCGCGGAAGCGGCCGAGGCGGATCTTCGGGCCTTGAAGGTCGGCGAGGATGCCGACGCTGCGGCCGGTCTCGTCCGAGGCCTTGCGTACGCGCTGGTAGCGCTCCTCGTGTTCGGCTGTGGTGCCGTGGCTGAGGTTGAGGCGGGCGATGTCCATTCCGGCTTCGACCAGGGCTTTGATCTGGTCGTATGAGTCGGTGGCGGGGCCCAGGGTACATACGATTTTCGCTCGGCGCATGAGGCGAGCGTATTCCCCTACCTGCGGGTAGGAAATCGCTTCCGGGTGTCCACTCAACAACCTTTGAGCAAAAGCTTGTTGACAACTGTTGAATGTGCATGGGGGTGCTCCGATGAGCACCCCCGGGGCGGGCGTTTATGGGTTCTTCAGAGTTGTGGAGGGGTCATGGTGAAGCGGGCGTTCACCTGTGCGTAGACGGTCTGGCGCTGGGGTTCGAGGTCGAGGGGCGGGGGGCCTGTCTCCTCGGCGGCGCTGAAGGCCATGGTCCGCATGCCGCCGCCGGGGGCGGGGGTGAAGGGGGCGGCGTTCTCGGCGCCCAGGTCGGCGAGTTCGACGAGGGCGGCGAGGTTCGCGCCGAGGGCTTCGGCGTATTCGCGGGCGCGCTGGACGGCTTCGAGGACGGCTTGGCGGCGGGCCTGGCCGTGGGCGGGTGAGGTGGGGCGCAGGGCCCACCAGGGGCCGTCGACCTCGGTGAGTTCGAGGTCGGCGAGGCGGGTGGTGAGTTCGCCGAGGGTGGTGAAGTCGCTGAGTTCGGCGGTGATGTGGACGCGGCCGTGGTAGGCGCGGACGCGTTCGGCGCGGCCGTGGCGGGTGAGTTCGGGGGTGATGGAGAAGGCGCCGGTTTCGAGTTTTTCGACGGGGTCGCCGTAGCTCTTGATGAGGTCGAGGACGGTGTTGTTGCGGCGGGTGAGGTCTTCGAGTGCGGTGCGGCGGTCGGTGCCGCGGGCGCTGACGGTGATGCCGATGCGGGCGATCTCGGGGTCGACTTCGATGCGGGCTTCGCCGCGGACTGCTACGCGGGGTACTTCGGGGGTTCCGTAGGGCTGGTGCGATGCGTCCTGGGTCATGGTTTCACTGTCGCACTGTCGCTCGTTCGGGTGTGGTCACCGGATCGAAACCTGTCGGGGGTGTTGCGGCTCGTGACGGCTGGGTCAGAATCTACGCGCGTTGTTCACGCCTCAAAAGGGAGATGGTATGGCGTTCGACCGTAGGACTTTTCTGGGCACTTCGGCCGCTACGGGTGCTGCTGTGGCGTTGGCGGGGGCCACGAGCTCCCCGGCCGTGGCGGCTCCACAGGCCGTGACGGGGTCCGGTGCGGGGGCGCGGACGTACGCGTTCACGGTGATGGGTACGACCGACTTGCATGGGAATGTCTTCAACTGGGACTACTTCACCGACAAGGAGTTCGACGACAAGGCGCACAACGACGTCGGTCTTGCGAAGATCTCGACGCTGGTGGAGCAGGTGCGGGCGGAGAAGGGGCGGCGTAACACGCTGCTCATCGACGCGGGTGACACGATTCAAGGCACGCAGCTGTCGTACTACTACGCGAAGGTGGATCCGATCACCGCGCGGCTTGGTCCGGTGCACCCGATGGCGCAGGCGATGAACGCGATCGGTTACGACGCGGCGGCGTTGGGGAACCACGAGTTCAATTACGGCATACCGGTGCTGCGGAAGTTCGAGGAGCAGTGTGATTTCCCGCTGCTGGGTGCGAACGCGCTGGACGCCCGGACGCTGCGGCCGGCGTTCGCGCCGTACAGCATGCACAAGCTGCGGACTCCGTGCGGGCGTGATGTGAAGGTGGCGGTGCTGGGGCTGACGAACCCGGGTATCGCGATCTGGGACAAGGCGAACGTGCAGGGGAAGATGACGTTCCCGGGGCTGGAGGAGCAGGCGGCGAAGTTCGTGCCGAAGCTGCGGTCGATGGGCGCGGACGTGGTGATCGTGTCGGCGCATTCGGGTTCGAGCGGTACGTCCTCGTACGGGGACCAGTTGCCGTACATCGAGAACGCGGCGGCGCTGGTGGCGGAGCAGGTGCCGGGGATCGACGCGATCCTGGTGGGGCACGCGCACACGGAGATCCCGGAGTACCGGGTGAAGAACAAGGCGACCGGCAAGGAGGTGGTGCTGTCGGAGCCGCTGAAGTGGGGGCAGCGGCTGACGCTGTTCGACTTCGAGCTGACGTGGGAGAAGGGCCGCTGGTCGGTGGCGAAGGTCGCGGCGAAGGTGCTGAACTCGAACACGGTCGCGGAGGACAAGAAGATCACGCGGTTGCTGTCGGACGAGCACCGCAAGGTCGTGGCATACGTGAACCAGGTGATCGGTACGTCGACGCAGGCGATGTCGTCGGCGGAGGGGGCGTTCAAGGACGTCGCGATCATCGATCTGATCAACCATGTGCAGGCGGAGACGGTGAAGGGGGCGCTGGCCGGTTCGGAGTGGGCGGCGCTGCCGGTGCTGTCGCAGGCGTCGTGCTTCTCGCGTACGGCGGCGATCCCGGCGGGTCAGGTGACGATCAAGGATGCGGCGGGTCTGTATCCGTTCGAGAACACGATGGAGGCGCGGCTGCTGACGGGTGCGCAGGTGAAGGACTACCTGGAGTACTCGGCGCGGTACTTCGTGCGGACGGCGCCGGGGGATGTGGTGGATCCGGCGAAGCTGACGAACGCGGAGGGCATTCCGGACTACAACTACGACGCGGTGTACGGGCTGGCGTACGACATCGACATCGCGCAGCCGGTGGGTTCGCGGATCACGGGGTTGTCGTTCCAGGGGAAGCCGGTGGATCCGGCGGCGCAGTTCGTGTTGGCGGTGAACAACTACCGGGCGTCGGGTGGCGGGAACTTCCCGCATGTTCCGCAGGCGAAGCAGTTGTGGGCGAACTCGGACGAGATCCGTAACACGATCATCCAGTGGGTGAAGGCGAAGGGAACGATCGATCCGGCGCAGTTCGCGGCGGTGGACTGGCGTCTGACGCGGGCCGGGGTCGCTGTGTTCTAGGGGTGTCGGGTGGCCGGCCGTGGTGTGCTGCGGCCGGCCACCCTTGGTGGTGCGGTGTGCGTCAGCCTCGCGTGCCGGCGCGGCGCATGCGGGCCGCGAGGAGCAGTCCGGCGCCGGCGACGAGGGCGGTGCTCGCGCCGCCGGCGATCAGGGTGGTGTGGTCGCCCGCGCCGGTGGTGGCGAGGGGGGCGCCGTTGTTGCCCTGGGCGGTGACGGTGGTGTTGCCGGTGGTCGTGGCGCTGGTGCCCGTGCCGGTGGCCGTGCCGGTTCCGGTTCCGTTGCTCTTGGAGTCGCCGTCCTTGCCGTCCTTGCCGGGGGCGGGCTTGTCGTTGTCCTTGGCGGTCTGGTCCTTGGCGCGGGCTTCGTGTTGGCCCGTCGTGAGGAACTCGGTCCGTTGGGCGGGGGTGCCGGCGAGTGCGGCGCGTCCTGCCTTGAGGAGTTCCGGGCCGGCCCCGTCGATGATCTTGGCGATGGTGACGCGGTTGTCCTGGTCGCGCAGCTCGTACTGGGTCACTTCCAGGAAGTGGCGCAGTTCGGCCGGGGTGGGCGAGCCGTTCATCAGCTTGCTGATGGCCGCGGTGAGGATGGGGCCGTCCCAGCCTTCGTCGATGCGGGCCAGTTCGACCAGGTCGTCCTGGGCCTGGGCGAGGTGGCGGCCGGTCTTGAGGAACTCCGCGCGGTCGGCCGGGGTGCCCTTGAGGGCCTTCTTCCCGGCTTCCTTCACGCCGGTGCCGCCGGTGCCGATCAGTCGGGAGATCTCGACCTTGTTGTCGTCGTCGCGCAGCTCGTGCTGGGTGACGTCGTAGAACTGGCGCAGCTTTTCGATGGTGTTGCCGTGGGTGAGGACCTTGTTGATGCCCTCCTTGAGTCCGGGGCCGGCGTCCGGGAGGAGGCGGAGGATCGCGATGCGGTAGTCGTCCATGCGGATGTCGTGCTGGTCGACTTCGATGAACTTGCGCATGGCCTTGGGGCCGTCGGCGATGGCCTTGCGGCCGGCGTCCTGCATGAACTTGCTGGCCATCGGGTGGGCGATGATCGCGAGGATGGTCCTGCGGTCCTCTTCGGCCTGGTTGGTCACGGCCTGGTCGGGTGCGGCCTGGTCCGGCACGGCCTGGTCGGGCGCGGTCGGTGCCGGCTGGTTGCCGGTGGCCGGGGCGTCGGGGCCGGCGGCGAAGGCCGGTGACGCGATGAGTACGGCCGGAGCAAGGGCGGCGGTGGTCACCGCTGCGGCGATCCGGGAAAACTTCACAGACAAAACCCCCTGGAAACGTTTCTTCGACAGAAGGGACGTTCGACCGGTGCGGATAGTTGTACCGGGAACGCTCCCGCTCCCTCGGCGCGTGGGACGGCGAGGCGGATCCGGGGGTTCGGTCGTCGGGCGGCAGGGCCTCTCGGGGGCTCAGGGGTGGTCGACGAGCGGGCGGAGTTCGCCCGCCGGGCGGGGGCGGGTGGGTTGCCGCTGGTCGAGGCCGAAGGTGGTGAAGGCGGTGCGGTCCGGCTGGGGGTAGGGCTCTTTGCCGGTGAGGGTGTTGAGGATGGCGGCGCTGCGCCAGGCGGCGAGGCCGAGGTCGGGGGCGCCGACACCGTGGGTGTGGCGTTCGCCGTTCTGGACGAAGATGCTGCCGGTGACGGCGGGGTCGACGATCATCCGGTAGCGGTCGTCGATGCGGGGGCGGCCTGAGGAGTCCTTGCGCAGGTAGGGGTCGAGGCCTGCGAGGAGGCTTCCGAGGGGGCGTTCCTGGTAGCCGGTGGCGAGGACGACGGCGTCGGTGGTGAGGCGGGAGCGGGTGCCCTGCTCGGTGTGTTCGAGGTGGAGTTCGACCTTGGTGGTGGCGACGCGGCCGGCGGTGCGGACGCTGACTCCGGGGGTGAGGACGGTGTCGGGCCAGCCTCCGTGGAGGGTCCGGCGGTAGAGCTCGGCGTGGATGGCGGCGATGGTGTCGGCGTCGATGCCCTTGTGGAGTTGCCATTGGGCGGGGACGAGGTGGTCGCGTACGGGTTCGGGGAGGGAGTGGAAGTAGCGGGTGTAGTCGGGGGTGAAGTGTTCGAGGCCGAGCTTGGAGTACTCCATGGGGGCGAAGGAGGGGGTGCGGGCGAGCCAGGTGAGGCGTTCGCGGCCTACGGGGCGGGCGCGGAGGAGGTCGAGGAAGACCTCGGCGCCGGACTGGCCCGATCCGATGACGGTGACGTGTTCGGCGCCGAGGATGCGTCGGCGGTTGTCGAGGTAGTCGGCGGAGTGGATGACGGGGACGGTGGGGGCGTCGGCGAGGGGGCGCAGGGGTTCGGGGACGTAGGGGGCGGTGCCGATGCCGAGGGCGAGGTGACGGGTGTAGGTACGGCCGAGGGCTTCGGCTTCGCCGGTGGCGTCGAGTTGGGTGAAGTCGACTTCGAAGAGGTCGCGTTCGGGGTTCCAGCGGACGGCGTCGACCTGGTGGCCGAAGTGGAGTCCGGGGACGCGGCCGGCGACCCAGCGGCAGTAGGCGTCGTACTCGGCGCGGTGGATGTGGAACTGCTCGGCGAAGTAGAAGGGGAAGAGCCGTTCCTTGTGCTTGAGGTAGCTGAGGAAGCTCCAGGGGCTGGCCGGGTCGGCGAGGGTGACGAGGTCGGCGAGGAAGGGGACCTGGAGGGTGGCGCCTTCGATGAGGAGTCCGGGGTGCCAGCGGAAGTCGCGGCGCTGGTCGTAGAAGGCGGTGGCGAGTTCGCCGGCGCCTTGTCGGGGGAGGCCTTCGGCGAGTGCGGCGAGGGACAGGTTGAAGGGGCCGATCCCGATTCCGACGAGGTCGTACGGGGCGTCGAGCTGGGCGGTCATCGGTGGGTGCTGCCTTCCAGGAGGGAGATGAGCTGGTCCAGGTCCCCCGCTGTGGTGTGCGGGTTGAGCAGGGTGGCTTTGAGCCACAGGCGGCCGTCGGCGTGGGTGCGGCCGAGGACGGCGCGGCCTTGGTGCAGGAGGGTGCGTCGCAGGGTGGCGAGGTGGTCGTCGTCGGCGTGGGTGGGCCGGAAGAGGACGGTGGTGAGGGTGGGGGGTGCGTGGAGTTCGAAGCCGGGGTGGGCGTCGAGGAGTCGGGCGAGGTGGTGTGCGGTGTCGATGGTGCGGTCGACGAGTGCGGCGAGGCCGTCGCGGCCGAGGGCCCGGAGGGTGGTGGCGATCTTGAGGGCGTCGGGGCGGCGGGTGGTGCGGAGGGAGCGGCCGAGGAGGTCGGGCAGGCCGGCTTCGGTGTCGTCGGTGGCGTTGAGGTAGTCGGCCTGGTGGGAGAGGGGGGCGAGGAGGGTGGTGTCGGGGACGGCGAGGATGCCTGCGGCGACGGGCTGCCAGCCGAGTTTGTGCAGGTCGACGGTGATCGAGTGGGCGCGGTCGAGTCCGGCGAGCCGGTCGCGGTGGCGGGGGCTGAGGGCGAGGAGGCCGCCGTACGCGGCGTCGATGTGGAGGTCGGCGCCGTAGCGGTCGCAGAGGTCGGCGATGCGGTGGATCGGGTCGATGAGGCCTGCGTCGGTGGTGCCGGCGGTGGCGGTGACGAGGGTGGGGCCGGGGGTGGTGGCGAGGGCCTCGGCGAGGTGGGCGGGGTCGAGTACGCCGGTGGGGGTGGGGAGTTCGGTGGCCGGGGGCAGGCCGAGGAGCCAGGCGGCGCGGGGGACGGAGTGGTGGGCGTTGGCTCCGTGGAGGACGGTGAGGGCGGGTCCGTGGCGTTCGCGGGCGAGGAGCACGGCGAGTTGGTTGGCTTCGGTGCCGCCGGTGGTGACGAGGGCGTCGGGGTGGGGGGTGTCGTAGAACTCGGCGGCGAGGGTGCGGGTGAGGAGGGCTTCGAGGGCGGAGGCGGCGGGGGCCTGGTCCCAGGAGTCGAGGGAGGGGTTCAGGGCGCCGGCGGCGAGGTCGGCGGCGGCCGCGACGGCGAGCGGTGGGCAGTGCAGGTGGGCGACGCACAGCGGGTCGGCGGGGTCGGCGGCGCCCGCGGCGAGGGTGTGCACGAGGGTGCGGAGGGCTTCGTGGGCGCCGGTGCCGTGGGCGGGGAGTACGCCGGCTTCGCCGAGTGCGGCGTGGACGCGGGCGGTGACGGCGGCGGGGCCGCCGGCGGGGAGCGGGCCGTGGCGGGCTTCGGCGCCGGTGGTGAGGGCGTCGAGAACGGTGTCGAGGAGGGGGCGCAGGGCGGTGGCGCCGGT
Source organism: Streptomyces sp. NPDC048331 (assembly GCF_043201215.1). NCBI lineage: Bacteria > Bacillati > Actinomycetota > Actinomycetes > Kitasatosporales > Streptomycetaceae > Streptomyces > Streptomyces sp. NPDC048331. Next base: position 209,389 of record NZ_JBICYT010000012.1, read on the forward strand.
GGGGCCTCCGGCGAGCGGGGGTGGCGCGGGTGCGCGGGTGCCGGGCGGCGCGGTCATCGGGGTCCTCCGGGGCCGGGCGGCCGGTTCGGCCGGGCTCGGCGGGTTCGGCCGGGCCGTTGCGGGGCGGGGCGGTGCGGTGCGGGCCGTTGCGCGGCGGGCACCGCCCCGACCGGTACAACGATCAGACCCGAATGGGGTAACCGCCGGGGTTTGTCCGGAGTCGGTCGGTCGACCGGTGCCCTGCGGGCGGCCGGGTGCCCTGCGGGCGGCTCGGCCGGTGCCCTGCGGGTAGCTCGGCGGGAGCGTTGCCGGTGCGAGTGTGCCGGTGTGACTTGGCCCGGAGCGGGGTGGGGGCCGGGGTGCAGTGGGGCCGGAGCCGGGGGGGCGGTGGTGGGGGCCGGGGTGCAGTGGGGCCGGAGCCGGGGGGCGGTGGTGGGGGCCGGGGCCCGGGCCGGGGGGGGGGGGGGGGGGGGGGGGGGGGGGGGGGGGGGCGGGGCCGGGGGCCGGGGCGGGGGCGGGGTGTCGTCCGGGACTGCATGATTTATGGCGCCCTGGCGGTGGTGCCGCGTTACGGGCCGTTTTTGCGCCAACACATCACGTTTTACGTCCCGGACGACACCCCGCCCCGTCCCCGGCCTTGGCTCCCCCGGCCTCCGGCACCCGGTTTTCGGTTCGCGGCTAGTTCTTCGGGCCGGAGCGGACCTTCAGGGCGCGGGCCAGGTCGTCGAGTTGGTCGACCAGTTTGCGGCGCAGGAGGGGGAGGATGTCCGGGTTCTGGAGGCAGGTGTGGCCGGCCTGCAGGTTGGACTCGTCGATCGCGTACGCGGGGAACGCCCAGCGGCCGGCGGCTTCGCCGATGGCCGGGCCGCGGCGGTCGCCGAGGGCGACGGCCTCCGGGTAGTAGCGGGTGACGTACGGCGTGAGCAGTTCGGTCTGCTCGGGCTGCCAGAAGCCCTGGGCGGTGGCGCTGAAGAGGTAGTTGGAGAGACTGTCGTCGTGGAAGAGGCGGTCCCAGGCGGCGGCCTTGGCCTCGGGGGTGGGGAGGGCGGCGCGGCAGCGGGCGGCGCCTTCCTGGCCGGTGGCGCTGGTGTCGGCGGCGAGGGCGGCGTCGATCTCGCTCTCGCCGACGGCTCCGAGGACGGCGAGGCGGCCGAGGATGCGCCAGCGCAGTTCGGGATCGAGGGCGGGGCCGCCGGGGACGGTGTCGTCGGTGAGCCAGGCGGCGATGGTGTCGGGCTGGGTGGCGCTGTCGACGAGGGTGCGTACGGCGGTCAGCCGCATGCCGGGTTCGGATCCGTCCTCGGTGCGCCGGAGCAGGTCGCGGGCGATGGTGGTGAGGGTGGCGAGCGCGGCGGACTGCTGTTCGGGGGCGAGGTAGCGGACGGCGACCTGGGTGCGGGCGAAGGCGAGGACGCCTTGGACGATGGCCAGGTCGTCCTCCTCGGGCAGGTGTGCGGAGGCGGTGGCCAGGAAGTCGTGGGGGTCGAGTTCGCCGTCGCGGACCATGTCGCGCAGGGCGTTCCAGACGACGGCGCGGGTGAGGGCGTCGGGGATGCCGGAGAGGCTGCGCAGGGTCGTTTCGAGGGAGGTTTCGTCGAGGCGGACCTTGGCGTAGGTGAGGTCGACGTCGTTGAGGACGAGGAGGGCGGGGCGGGCCCCGGTCACCGAGATGATCTCGTCGGAGGGGATGTCGAGGTCGAGGAGTTCACGCAGTTCGAGGAAGCGGTCGTCGGCGGGGTCGCGGTCGTAGACGCCGACGGCGATGTGGTGGGGGCGGCTGCCTCGGCGGTCGACGGCGAGGGTCCACCCGGCTGCGGTGTCGGGGTGGCCCTCGGACTCCTCGACGCGCGGGGTGAGGGTGTCGATGCCGGTGGTGCGCAGCCAGATGTCGGCCCAGGCGCGGACGTCGCGTTCGGTGTGGGCGGCGAGGGAGTCGATGAAGTCGGCGAGGGAGGCGTTGGCGAACTTGTGGCGGGCGAAGTGGGTGTTGATGCCGGCCAGGAAGTCCTTCTCGCCGAGCCAGGCGACGAGTTGGCGCAGGGCGGAGGCGCCCTTGGCGTAGGAGATGCCGTCGAAGTTGAGGAGGGCGGAGGCGGTGTCGGGGACGTCCTCGGGGGTGGGGGCGACGGGGTGGGTGGAGGGGCGCTGGTCGGCGTCGTAGCCCCAGGGCTTGCGGGTGACGCCGAAGTCGGTCCAGGTGTCGGTGAAGCGGGTCGCTTCGGTGAGGGTCTGGTAGCCCATGTATTCGGCGAAGGACTCGTTGAGCCAGATGTCGTCGAACCAGGCGAGGGTGACGAGGTCGCCGAACCACATGTGGGCCATCTCGTGGGCGATGACCATGGCGCGTGACTGGCGTTCGGTGTCGGTGACGGCGGAGCGGAAGATGAATTCGTCGCGGAAGGTGACGAGTCCGGGGTTCTCCATGGCGCCTGCGTTGAACTCGGGTACGAAGGCCTGGTCGTAGGAGTCGAAGGGGTAGGGCTCGGTGAACTTCTCCTGGTACCGGTCGAAGCAGTCCTTGGTGACGGAGAGGATTTCCTCGGCGTCGACGTCCATGTGGGGTGCGAGGGACTGGCGGCAGTGGATGCCGAAGGGCAGTCCGGCGTGTTCGGTGCGGATGCTGTGCCAGGGGCCGGCGGCGACGGCGGCGAGGTAGGTGGAGATGAGGGGGGTGGGGGCGGACTGCCAGATGGCGGCGCCGCTGCCGTCGGGGGCGGCGGCGGTGCGGGTGGTGATGCCGTTGGCGAGGACGGTCCAGTGGGCGGGGGCGGTGACGGTGAATTCGAAGACGGCCTTGAGGTCGGGCTGGTCGAAGGCGGGGAAGACCCGCTGGACGTCGTCCAGGAACATCTGGCTGTAGACGTACGTCTGTCCGTCGGCGGGGTCGGTGAAGCGGTGCAGGCCCTCGCCGGTGCGGGAGTAGCGCATCCGGGTGTCGAGGCGCAGTTCGTGGGGGCCTTCGGTGAGGCCGGTGAGGGGGAGGCGGTCGTCGGCGAGGGCTGCCGGGTCGAGGGGGTTGCCGTCGAGGGTGGCGGAGCGCAGTTCGACGGGCTTCAGCTCGATGAAGGTGTCTGCGGCGGTGCGGGCCGTGAACCGGACGACGGTGGTGGAGTCGAACGTTTCGTCGTCGCCGGTGAGGTCGAGGGTGACGGCGTAGTGCTGGACGTCGAGGAGCTGGGCTCGGAGCTGCGCTTCGTTGCGCGTCAGTGCGGACATGGGGCCCATGCTGCCCCAGAGGGCGGCCGGACCCCGGTCCTTTACTCTTCGCCCGCGGCGATCGTCTCGTGGTGGCGGATGACCTCGGCGATGATGAAGTTGAGGAGCTTCTCGGCGAACGCGGGGTCGAGTTTGGCGTTCTCGGCGAGCTGGCGCAGGCGGGCGATCTGGCTGGCTTCGCGGCCCGGGTCGGCGGGGGGCAGCTGGTGCCTGGCCTTGAGGTGGCCGACCTGCTGGGTGCACTTGAAGCGTTCGGCGAGCATGTGGACGACGGCGGCGTCGATGTTGTCGATGCTGTCGCGCAGGCGGGCGAGTTCGGCGGTGACGCTCTCGTCGATGCCTGCGGCGTCGTCGCCCGCGCCCGTGCCGGTGCCGTTGTCGAGGTCGCTGATGTTCATGGTTCCCGAGAATACGTGGCCATGGCCGTCGCTTCCTCGGGCAGTCGGCCTGTGAGACGCCGACCGACTACTTGCCGAATTGGAAAGTAGTCGCCATAGTGGAAATCGACTGGGGACGGTCATCCGTTGCGAGCGAGGGGGAACCATGCGGGATGCGGCGAAGGCGGTCGGGGCGTTGGGGCGGGCGGCCGGTCTGGAGCAGGCGGCACGGCTGCGCAGTGGCTGGTACGCGCGTTATCTGTGGGTGTTCGCGGCCGGGCAGCTGGTGCTCGTACCGATGGCCGTGCTGTGGCACGGGCCGGTCTCGGCGGTGGTGTTCGCGGTGACCAACGCGCTGCTGGTGACCGGGCTGAGCGTGTACGCGATGCGGCAGCGCGTGATGCGACGGGGGTTCGGGGTGAAGCACGGGGTGATGATGGGGTCCTGGGCGACGCTGTTCGCCCTGACGATCACGGTGGGCACCGCGGCGTTCGGCCACGGGGTGGCGTTCGCGGCGGTGGCCGCGCTGGTGTGTGCGCTGCCGCCGGCCGTCGGTGCGTGGACCGAGAGGCGAGGTGCGGTGTGACGGACGAACCGGGTGTGGACGCGGGGGCGGGTGCGAAGCGGGGCGGGCATCCGCGGCACGACCTCGCGCCGCTGCTGAACGCGCCCGTACGGCTGTCGGTGGTGGCGGCGCTGGTTCCGCTGGACAAGGCCGATTTCGGTTTCGTACGGGACCTGGTCGAGGTCTCGGACTCGGTGCTGTCCAAGCAGGTCGCGGCGCTGGAGGAGGCGGGCTGGGTCGAGGTCCGCAAGGGCAGGGTCGGGCGGCGTCCGCGCACCTGGCTCTCGCTGACCTCCGAGGGCCGGTCGGTCTACGAGCGGCATCTGGCGGCTCTGCGGGCCATCGCGCTGGGCTAGCCCCCCGGCTGCCGGAGCGGGAGGGTGGCCGTGACGCGCCGGGTGCGCCGGGGCGGGTCGGCTGCGCCGGGGCTTCCCGGGGCTCCGCGCCTCGACCGCGCCGACGGGGCCGGCCTCGGGCCCGGGAGGGGTGCGCGGGGCCCTTTCGGGCCGCTTCAACCATCAGGGCCTGGGTCGCGTCCTTCGGGAGGAAGCCGGACGCTCCGCCGTGGAGCGCCGCGTGGACGTGCTCGTCGAGGTCGAGGGTGGTGACGATGACGATGCGGGGCGGGTCGGGTCTGCCGTTCGGGCGGCGGGTGACGTCGAGGCCGTCGCGTTCGGGCATGCGGGCGTCGAGGATCGTCCGGGATCCGGCCCTGACCGCCTCCTGGGCGTCCGCGACGACCCCTCCGATCACCGCGCGCCGCCCGCCCCGGGCTCGCACGGGGTCTCGCCCTTCCGGTCGGCGCGTGACCGGCCGGAAGGGCGAGGGGGACGGGCGGAGGGAGCTACATGCCGGCCGCGGCGCTCTTGATCGCGGCGGCGAAGGTGGAGACCTCGGTGTAGACGCCGGGGTAGTTCGGGCGGGCGCAGCCTTCGCCCCAGCTGACTATGCCGACCTGGATCCAGGCGTTGTTGTTGTCGCGGCGGAACATGGGGCCGCCGGAGTCGCCCTGGCAGGTGTCGACGCCGCCTTGGGGCAGGCCGGCGCAGATCTCCTCGCTGGGGACGAGATCGTTGCCGTACGCGGCCTTGCAGCCGGCGTCGGAGACGAACGGGACGGTGGCCTTCATCAGGTAGCGCTGCTGGCCGCCGCCCTCGCGGGTGGCGCCCCAGCCGGCGACGGTGAAGGTGCCGCTGTCGTAGGCCTTGGTGTCGGCGATCTTGAGGGTGGGCAGGTTGATGGGCTTGGCGAGCTTGATGAGGGCCCAGTCCTTGCCCTTGCCGTTGTAGCCGGGGGCCTGGAGGACCTTGGTGGACTTGACCTTGATGGCGCTGGAGCTGTTGAGGTCGACGACTCCGGCGGTGGCGGTGATGGAGGTGTTGTTGCCGGAGCCGCTCACACAGTGGGCGGCGGTGAGGACGATCTGCTGGGTGTAGAGGGCGCCGCCGCAGCCCATGGAGAGGCGCACCATGAAGGGGAACTCGCCCTGGGCGGCGCGGGTGCCGCCGACGACGGGTGCCGGGCCGGCGCTGGCGGTGCCGGGCTGGAGGCTGACGGCGGCGAGGGCGACGGCGCCGACGGCGAGGGTGCGCTTCATCAACCGCACAAGGGTGGTCACAGTCAACACACTGCCTTTCGTGGGGGGTTGGGCTGTGCGTGCGCGTCATCGGGTGAATGACGGGTCCATGACACAACAGGCGTGCGGCGGACATCAAGAAGGCAATTTCGGCCAACTCCCGCCCCAGCGGCAGGGATTGCGGTAAGGAGGGCTCGATGACGCAGAACCGGGCGCGGAGCGGGCCCGTCGAGCACGGATTTCCGCATCTGGCGACCGTGCGCGCCTCGATCACCGCGCTGTTCCGCCGACTGTCGGCCGACGGGATCCGCGCCTACGACACGAGCTTCGCCCCCGTGGACGCCGCCTTCGACGCGGCCGACGACCTCCACCTGGGCGCGCAGCGGGTGGCCGCCGCGACGGTGCGGGCGCTCCGGTTGCCGGACGCGCGCATGGTGGTCTCCTTCCGCGAGATGGAGCAGGCGGCCACCGTGGAACTCGCCGCGGGTCCGGAGTACTTCATCGAGGTCAACGACCGTTTCCGGACCCACCGCCGGGACCTGGCGGCCGCCCTCGCCCACGAGGTGGCCCATGTCCTGCTGCACCGACTGGACCTGCGTTTCCCGGGGACCGCGGAGAACGAGATCCTCACCGACACCGCCGCCACGTACCTGGGGGCGGGCTGGCTGCTCCTGGACGCCTACCGCGAGGACGCGCTGACCCACCAGCGGTTCGGCTACCTGACGCCGGAGGAGTTCGGCTACGTGCTGGCCAAGCGTGCCGCCCTGTTCGGCGAGGATCCGGCCGCCTGGTTCACCAGCCCCCAGGCGTACGAGGCGTACGTGCGCGGGCGCGCGCGGGCCGAGCGCGACCACCACCGGGCCCCGCTGACGGCCGCCGGGCCACTGGCGCGGCGGCGGTACGCGAAGGCGCGGCGGGCCGGGGTGGGTCCCGTCGACGCATCGACGTACCGCTTCGAACAGGACCGCAGCGGCGCCGAGTTGCGAGTGAGCTTCCCGTGCCCGGTGTGCGCGCAGCGGCTGCGGGTGCCGGTGCGCGGGCGGCTGCGGGCCCGGTGCGGGCTGTGTCGCACCGTCCTCGACTGCACCACGTAGATCCATTCATCACGCGGCCACGAAAAGTTTCCTACCGGCCAGTAGACAGGGGGTCGGTTCTCGCCAACTCTGGTCACGTACATGCCAATCCCGTGACCGAGGGAGCGCCCCCCATGCGCAGCACCCGCCGCACCCGCATGCCCCGTACCGCCGCCGTCGGCGTGGCCGCGGCCGCCGCCGTCCTGACACTGGTTCCGGCCACCGCCGCCCAGGCCGCGCCCGTCCCGGCGCCGGCGCCCGTGTCCGCGCCGTCGGCCGCCCCGGCCGCCTCCGCGCCCGGCGGCAACGCCGCGATCCTCGGCATCGACTACGCCACCTGGCAACGGGACGTCGCCGCCGTGATCGACGCGGCCCGGCCCGCCATCGAGGCGCGCATCGCCGCCTCGCCCGCCGGGGAGAAGCCCGCCCTGGTCCTGGACATCGACAACACCTCGTTGGAGACGGACTTCCACTGGTTCTGGACCTTCCCGACGCCCGCGATCAGCAAGGTCCGCGCGCTGACCCAGTACGCGCACGCGCGCGGTGTCGCGATCTTCTTCGTCACCGCCCGCCCTGGGATCATCCAGTCCCTCACCGAGCACAACCTCAAGGCCGTGGGCTACCCGGTCTCGGGGCTCTACGTCCGTGACCTGCCCGACCTGTTCGAGGAGGTCAGCGCGTACAAGACGGGCAAGCGGGCGGAGATCGAGGCGCGCGGCTACACGATCATCGCCAACATCGGCAACAGCCCGACCGACCTCGTCGGCGGTCACGCGGAGCGCACCGTCAAGCTGCCGGACTACAACGGCAAGCTCTCCTGACCCGGGAGCGGTGACGCGGGCACCGCAAGGCGTCGCCGGTCTGCCCCTCCGAGGCGTGCGTCCAGGCCGTGGACGTGGGGTGCGGCAGGTGCTTCTCGCGCGGTTCCTGGTCGTGCGAGAAGCCGCCCGAGGCCGGCACCACCCCGCCCCGGGCGCCCACGGTCACCTCGCGGCCGGCGGCCGCGCGGCCCCAGGACCCGCGGTCGACGGTCTCGGAACAGGAAATGGACAACATGATGGGCTGGTTGCGGTTCAGCGCGTGGATGTAGCGGGTAGTCATAGGACATCGCACCGCTGAAGACTCGGGCCCGACCCCTCGCCAGGGGGCCGGGCCCGCTTCCGTGCCGCGCCGTTTTTCAGCCCTCGTAGGGGATGCGCACCCGGTCGGCGCCGGTCCGCAGCGCCTGGCAGGCCAGGACGTAGCCCTCGGCGAGGTCCCGCCTCGTCCAGGACCTCGTCGCGCTTCATCTCCACCCCGCCCTCGACGACCCGGCAGCAGCAGGGATGCCGGCGACCCAGGGCACGGTGTGCACGGTCCCGTCGAGCTCCACCTCCGCGGTGTCCCGGTCCCGGCGTTCAGACCTCCGTGCCCGCCTCGTCCAGCAGGTTCAGCTGCCAGGAGACACCGAACCGGTCGTTCACCCAGCCGAACCGGGCACTGAATCCGTACGAGCCCAGCGGCATCAGCTCGGTGCCCTGCTCGGCGAGGGCTCCGTAGAGGCGTTCGATCTCGGCCGCGCTGTCGCACTGGACGTAGAGCGACACGGCGGGCGTGAAGCCGAACTCGTGCTTGACCGAACTGTCGATGCACATCAGCGTCTGCCCGGCCAGGGAGAAGGAGGCGTGGCGCACCTTGCCCTCCTCGCCGCCCCCGGCGTCGTCGGCGCCGTAGCGGCTGATGCCCAGTACCTCGGCGTCGTCGAACAGCGAGAGGTAGAAGGTCATCGCCTCCTCCGCCCGCCCCTCGAACATCAGAAACGTGGTGATCTTCTGCGGGCTCGGTGTGATGGCCATCGCTGGGTCCTGTCTCTCTCGTTCTCGTCCCGGTCCTGCCGGTGCTCCGGGACCAGCACCCTAGGCCGTTTCTTAGCGATCACCTCGCGGCCCAGATGTGGATGGCCGCGAGGTGGAGGGCTGCCTGGTAGGCGGTGGCGGTCTTGTCGTAGCGA